>DXIO01000097.1 GCA_019112875.1 Candidatus Aquabacterium excrementipullorum | reverse complement strand
GACGCCGCCAAGGACAAGCAAGGCTTCATCGAAGGCCGCATCATGGAGATCGAGGGTAAGCTGTCGGCTGCCCAGATCATCGATCCAGCCGTGCTGGACGCCGGTGGCCGTGTGGTCTTCGGTGCCACGGTCGACCTGGAAGAGGAAGAGTCCGGCGAGCCTGTCACCTACCAGGTGGTGGGCGACGACGAGGCCGACATCAAGCAGGGGCTGATTTCCATCAGCTCGCCCATCGCCCGTGCCCTGATCGGCAAGGAGGCCGGCGACGTGGCGGCGGTGCAGGCCCCCGGTGGCGTGCGCCACTACGAGATCATCCAGGTCCGCTACGCCTGATCACGCCATGAAGAGCCCCACGCTGAGATTCGAATCCTGGCTCGCCGGCCTGTGGGCCGGCATCATCGTGGGCGTAGGGGCCGTGTCGGCACCCAGCCTGTTCGCGGTGCTGGAGCGTGCCCAGGCGGGCACCGGGGCAGGGCGCATCTTCGCAGTCGAGGCGTTGGTGAGTCTGGCCATTGCCGTGGTGCTGTTCGTGCTGGAGCGCGGCCGCGTGCGCGACCGCATCGAGAAGGGCGAAAAGCTGTCCGCCATGTCTGGCCCCTTGCTGCTCGTGCTGGCCGCGCTGTTCCTGACGGTGTTTGGCCATTTCGCGCTGACGCCCATGATCCAGTCGGCCAAGGCTGGCCAGCCCACGCCGCTGTCCTTCGGGGCGCTGCACGGCATCTCGGCCGCGCTGTTCTGGCTCAAGGGGCTGTTGGTGATGTTGCTGGCGTGGCGCCTCAACGCGGCGCAGGATCCCCCCGCCGGCTTGGCGTCTGTCGCGCAGGCATGAAAAAGGCGGCTCCCGGAGCCGCCTTGCTTCGATGAGGCTTTCGGTGAATCAGCCCGGCTTCTTGGTGCTGGCCACGCGTTTCTTGGCACGCTTGATCAGGCCACCGGCCGTGACGCGTTCGTTGCCCTTGACCTGTACCTTCTTGATCTCCGGGCGGCCCGAACCGTTCTTGGAGAACTTGAACAGCTTGATCTCGCGCACGCCGGAACCCTTGCGGCCGTCCTTGTCGTCGGCCGCGGCCTTCTCGGGGATCGGGCGCCACAGCACCAGCAGCTTGCCGATGTGCTGGATGGGGGCGGCGCTGAGCTGGTCGCACAGTTGGGCGTAGATGTCTTCGCGGGCGGCGCGGTCATCGCCGAGCACCCGCACCTTGATCAGGCCGTGGGCCTTGAGTGCGGCATCGGCTTCCTTGAGCACGGCAGGGGTCAGGCCGTCGGACCCGATCATGACGACGGGATCAAGATGGTGAGCGTCGGCCCGGTGGACCTTGCGCTCGGCAGTGGTGAGTTCAATCGCTGGCATCCCTCTATTATCGAGCCATATGAAAGTCAAAAGCAAAAGCAAGAAGATCAACAAGGCCTGGTTGAATGACCATGTCAACGATCCCTACGTGCGCCTGGCGCAGAAGGAAGGCTTTCGTTCGCGTGCGGCCTACAAGCTCAAGGAGATCGACGAAACGCTGCGCCTGATCCATCCGGGCCAGGTGGTCGTCGATCTGGGGGCCGCGCCCGGGGCCTGGAGCCAGTACGTGCGCCGCAAGTTCGCGCCCAAGGACAAGGAGGTGGGTACGGGCGGGGCGGCCGTGGGCGAGCTCAATGGCACCATCATCGCGCTGGACCTGCTGGATTTCGAGCCCATCGAAGGCGTCACCTTCATTCAGGGCGATTTCCGCGAAGACGCCGTGCTCAAGCAATTGCTCGATGTGGTGGGCGATCGCCTGGTCGATGTGGTGATTTCCGACATGGCCCCCAATCTCAGTGGCATCGAATCGTCCGATGCCGCGCGGATCGAACACCTGGTCGAATTGGCCGTGGACTTCTGCCAGCACCACCTCAAGCCACAGGGCGCGCTGGTGTGCAAGGTGTTCCACGGCAGCGGCTACAGCCAGCTGGTCGAGTTGTTCAAAACGTCATTTCGTGTCGTGAAACCCATCAAGCCGAAGGCGTCACGCGACAAATCGGCTGAAACCTTCCTGGTGGGCGTGGGGCTCAAAAATCGCTGAAAGGGGAGGAATCCGGGCAAATTCGATGAATTTTCTCGATCACCGTCATAACAGCGGCGTTTTTGCCCCTGTTCACATGCTTGTAACGCCCTGCGAAAGCCGCGAATGGGTCTTGACTGTTCTAGAATGATCCTCACATACCGCGAAGGTCGGCGTTTCCAAGTTCTGGAAACGGGGTCGGATACAGCCGGGGCAATGGTCGCCCTGGTGGTGGTTATGAAGGAGCCGCGGTGAACAACAATCAATGGTTTTCGAAGATCGCTGTCTGGTTGGTGGTGGCGCTGGTGCTGTTCACCGTCTTCAAGCAGTTCGATCGCAGCACGTCCGGCGGCACCCAGGTCGGCTACTCCGATTTCCTTGAAGAGGTTCGCGCCAAACGCATCAAGAGCGTGACCATCCAGGAAGGCGCGGGCGGTTCCGAGATCCAGGCCGTCACCACCGATGACAAGCGCCTGCGCAGCACCGCCACCGCGATGGATCGCGGCCTGGTCGGCGACCTGATCAACAACAACGTCAAGTTCGACGTCAAGCCGCGCGAAGAACCTTCGCTGCTGCTGAACCTGCTGTGGTCGTGGGGCCCCATGCTGCTGCTGATCGGGGTGTGGATCTACTTCATGCGCCAGATGCAGGGCGGTGGCAAAGGCGGGGCTTTCAGCTTCGGCAAGAGCCGTGCGCGCATGCTGGACGAAACCAACAACACCATCACCTTCGCTGACGTCGCAGGTTGCGACGAGGCCAAGGAAGAGGTGAAGGAACTGGTCGATTTCCTGCGTGATCCGCAGAAGTTCCAGAAGCTGGGCGGTCGCATCCCCCGCGGCGTGCTGATGGTCGGCCCTCCGGGTACCGGCAAGACGCTGCTGGCCAAGTCCATTGCGGGCGAAGCCAAGGTGCCGTTCTTCACCATCTCCGGTTCCGACTTCGTTGAAATGTTCGTCGGCGTGGGCGCGGCCCGTGTGCGCGACATGTTCGAGCAGGCCAAGAAGAACGCGCCTTGCATCATCTTCGTCGACGAAATCGATGCCGTGGGCCGCCATCGTGGCGCGGGCCTGGGCGGCGGCAACGACGAGCGCGAGCAGACCCTCAACCAGATGCTGGTCGAGATGGACGGCTTCGAGACCAACCTCGGTGTGATCGTGATCGCCGCGACCAACCGCCCGGACATCCTCGACCCGGCGCTGCTGCGCCCTGGCCGTTTCGACCGCCAGGTCTATGTGACGCTGCCTGACGTGCGTGGCCGCGAGCAGATCCTGAATGTGCACATCCGCAAGGTGCCCGTGGGCCAGGACGTGCGTGCCGACATCCTGGCACGTGGTACCCCGGGCTTCTCGGGTGCCGATCTGGCCAACCTGGTCAACGAGGCCGCGCTGTTCGCCGCCCGCCGCAATGCGCGTGTGGTCGACATGCAGGACTTCGAGAAGGCCAAGGACAAGATCATGATGGGCCCTGAGCGCAAGTCCATGGTCATGCCCGAGGAAGAGCGCAAGAACACCGCCTACCACGAGGCCGGTCACGCGCTGGTCGCTCGCCTGCTGCCCAAGACGGATCCGGTGCACAAGGTCACCATCATCCCGCGCGGGCGTGCGCTGGGTGTGACGATGCAGCTGCCCGAGGGCGATCGCTACAGCATGGACAAGATCCGCATGCTGGACACGATCTCGGTGCTGTTCGGTGGCCGCATTGCCGAAGAGGTCTTCATGGACCAGATGACGACGGGCGCCAGCAACGACTTCGAGCGCGCCACCGCCATCGCCCGCGACATGGTCACCCGCTACGGCATGACCGACGAGCTGGGCCCCATGGTCTATGCCGACAACGAAGGCGAGGTCTTCCTGGGTCGGTCGATCACCAAGACGACCAATATGTCCGAAGAGACCATGCAGAAGGTCGACAAGCAGATCCGCAAGATCATCGACGAGCAGTACGCCATCGCGCGCAAGCTCATCGAGGATAACCAGGACAAGATGCACGCCATGGCCAAGGCCCTGCTCGAATGGGAAACCATCGATGCGGACCAGATCGAGGACATCATGTCCGGTCGCGAGCCCCGTCCGCCCAAGGACTGGACGCCGCCGAGCAACCGTCCCAGCGGTGGCCCCAAGCCACCCGTGAGCACGGACGGTGCACCGGCCGCGGTCTGAACCGCAGGCTGACAACCGAGAACGGGGCGCAAGCCCCGTTTTTCATTGCCCACGCTCATTGCATACGCGCTTTAACGCAACGACCATGTTCTGGCAGACCACCCGCTTTCGCCTCGACCTGAGCCGCCCTCAGGTCATGGGCATCGTCAACGTGACGCCGGATTCCTTCTCCGATGGGGGGCAGCACGCGGATGCCAGGGGCGCACTGGCGCATTGCGAGCAGCTGATCAAGGAAGGTGTTGACATCCTGGACATCGGCGGTGAATCCACTCGCCCAGGCGCCGTGATCCTGAGCCCGGATGAAGAATGGCAACGCCTGGCGCCCGTGCTGGCCGAGGCCGTGAAGCTGAACGTGCCGGTGTCGGTGGACACTTGCAAACCCGAGGTGATGCAACGCGCGCTGGAGCTGGGCGTGGACATCGTCAACGACATCAAGGCCCTGAGCGCGCCCGGCGCGGAGCAGGCCGTGGCTTCGCATTCCGCCTGCGGCATTTGCCTGATGCACATGCGGGGCGATCCGACCACGATGCAATCCCAGACGGATTACGGGGACGTCGTGGCAGAGGTGCGCGGCTTCCTGGCTGCCAGGCTGGCACGTCTGCGCGCCCTGGGTGTGGCAGACGAGCGCCTCACGCTGGACCCAGGCATTGGCTTCGGCAAGACGCCTGAGCAGAACCTGGCGTTGCTGGCGCGCCAGGCTGAGTTGCTGTCGCTGGGCCTGCCTTTGCTCGTGGGCTGGTCGCGCAAGTCCACATTGGGGGCACTGACAGGCCGTCCGGTGGGCGAACGCCTTGCGGCAAGCCTGGCAGCAGCCCTGGCCAGCGTGGCCGCTGGTGCCCGCGTGGTGCGCGTGCACGACGTGGCCGCCACGGTCGATGCCCTCAAGGTCTGGCAGGCGGCCGGCGGCACCCTGGGCCCGGCGCGATAATCCCTCCTTTCCGGGCGGTCCAGACTGCTCGCCAGAACAGACACGACAAGAGCGCACCATGAGCAGACGGTATTTCGGCACGGACGGCATTCGCGGCACCGTGGGCCAGGCCCCCATCACCCCGGACTTCATGCTGAGGCTGGGGCACGCGGTGGGGCAGGTGCTGCGCCGCACCGAGAAGCGCCCGACCGTGCTGATCGGCAAGGACACGCGCATTTCGGGCTACATGCTCGAATCCGCGCTGGAGGCGGGCTTCGCTTCCGCCGGTGTCGATGTGCTGCTGACGGGGCCGCTGCCCACACCGGGCGTGGCCTACCTGACGCGTGCGCTGCGCCTGAACCTGGGCGTGGTGATCAGTGCCTCGCACAACCCGTTCGCTGACAACGGGATCAAGTTCTTCTCGGCCAAAGGCGAGAAGCTGCCTGATGAGTGGGAGCTGGACGTCGAAGCCGCGCTCGAGCAACCTCCGACCTGGGTGGCCTCGCGCGAGTTGGGCAAGGCCAAGCGCCTGGACGATGCGCGTGGCCGCTACGTGGAGTTCTGCAAGAGCACGTTTGATTCGGCGCTGTCGCTCAAGGGCCTCAAGCTGGTGGTCGATGGCGCGAATGGCGCTGCCTACCACGTGGCCACGCACGTGTTCCATGAACTGGGCGCCGAAGTGCACGCCATCGGCTGCTCGCCTGATGGCCTCAACATCAACGAGGGCGTGGGCGCCACACACCCTGAAGCCCTGATCCGTGCCGTGAAGGCCAACCACGCCGACTATGGCATCGCACTGGATGGCGACGCGGACCGCCTGCAACTGGTGGACCGCCAGGGCCGCCTCTACAACGGTGACGAGGTGCTCTACATGATGGTGGCCGACCGCCTGGAGCGTGGCGAGAAGGTGCCGGGCGCCGTCGGCACCCTGATGACGAACATGGCGGTGGAACTGGCGCTGAAGGCCCGTGAGGTGCCGTTCGTGCGCGCCAAGGTGGGCGACCGCTACGTGCTGGAAGAACTGATCGCCCGTGGCTGGCAACTGGGCGGGGAGGGCTCCGGCCACCTGATCGCGCTGGACCGCCACACCACCGGCGACGGCATCGTCAGTGCCTTGCAGGTGCTGCAGGCCGTGGTGCGCAGCGGCCGCTCGATCGCCCAGTGGCTGGAAGATGTTACGTTGTTCCCGCAACGCCTGATCAACGTGCGTCTGCAGCCGGGGCAGGATTGGAAATCCAGCGAAGCGCTCAAGACCGCCCAGGCGGCGGTGGAGCAAGAACTGGTGGGGCAGGGGCGCGTGCTGATTCGTGCGTCAGGCACGGAGCCCTTGCTGCGCCTCATGGTCGAGGCGCGCGAGCAGGCCTTGGCGGACCGCTGCTGCGAACGCCTGGCAGAAGCCATCAGGGCCTGAGACCGGCTGACGGCAAGCCGGCGTTGCGTGGCGCGCGGCCTTCGAGGCCGCGCTTTGCTTTTTTGGTCCGCTTACTTCTTGGGCGGCGTCAGCACGCGGTCGATCACGTGCACCACGCTGTCGCCGGCGGCCACGTCGGCCTTGGTGACCAGTGCGTCGTCCACGGTGACGAAATCGCCCGCCTTGGACAGGGCCAGCTTGTCGCCGCTGACCGTGGCGGGGGTGCTGTTTTCCTTGACGGCCGACGCCACGGTCTTGCCGGGCAGCACGTGGTAGCTCAGCAGGGCCTTGAGTTGGTCAGGGTTCTTGGCCAGGGCGTCCAGCTTGTCGGCCGGCAGGGCCTTGAAGGCGTCGTCGCTGGGGGCGAACACGGTGTAGGCGCCGCTGTTCAGCGTGGCATCCAGGCCGGCTTGTTTCACCAGGCGAGAAAAGGTGGACAGTTCAGGCGTCTGGGCGGCGACGGACACGGCGGTGTCGGCGGCGTGGGCCAGACCGGTGATCGAGAGGGTGGCCAGGGCCAGGCAGGCAGCGGCCAGGGGGTGGCGCAAGGACATGTTCATGGGAGGACTTCCTTAGGAGGTTGTTCAGCCGCCTCTTCTGGCGGACTGGCGGACACCTTAGACTTGTCACATGACAGTTCCGTGTCTGAAACATGACAGCCACTGTCATCGGCCCTGTCAAACAGCCCCGCCGAACGGTTCATCGTCTTCATGACAACACGCCCGGCACATGTCATGAGTTGGTCACAATTGCCACCTACAGTCCGCAGCGTTCTCTCTGTTGTCACTCGACCCCTGAAAGGCGAAGAATGAAATTCAACGTGATCCGTACCGCTGTGGCTGCTGCCCTGACACTGGCTGCTGGCGCCGCGATGGCCCAAGACGTGACTGGCGCTGGCGCCACCTTCCCGGCCCCCGTGTACTCCAAGTGGGCTGACGCCTACAACAAGGCCACCGGCGTGCGCATCAACTACCAGTCGGTCGGCTCCGGCGCTGGCATCAAGCAGATCAAGGCCAAGACGGTGGACTTCGGTGCCTCCGACATGCCCCTGAAGGACGAGGAACTGGCCAAGGACGGCCTGGTGCAGTTCCCCACCGTGATCGGTGGCGTGGTGCCCGTGATCAACGTCAAGGGCATAACCCCGGGCCAGCTGAAGCTGACCGGCGAAGTGCTGGCCGACATCTACCTGGGCAAGGTCAAGAAGTGGAACGACCCTGCCATCACCGCCCTGAACCCGGGCGTGGCCCTGCCTGACAACGCCATCGCCGTGGTTCGCCGCGCCGACGGTTCCGGCACCAGCTTCATCTTCACGAACTACCTGTCGAAGGTGAACGCCGAGTGGAAGGCCAAGGTTGGTGAAGGCACCGCCGTGAACTGGCCCACGGGCGCGGGCGGCAAGGGCAACGAGGGCGTGTCGGCTTTCGTGCAGCGCTTGCCCAACTCGATCGGCTACGTGGAATACGCCTACGCCAAGCAGAACAAGATGTCGCACGTGGTGCTGAAGAATGCCGCCGGCACCTTCGTGCAGCCTGACGACGCCGCCTTCAAGGCCGCCGCCGCCAGCGCCGACTGGTCCAAGACCTTTTACCAGCTGCTGACCAACCAGGCCGGCAAGGACGCCTGGCCCATCAGCGGTGCCACCTTCATCCTGCTGCACAAGGCCCAGGAAAAGCCCGTGCAAGGCGCCGCCACCCTGAAGTTCTTCGAGTGGGCCTACGCCAATGGCGACAAGACCGCCGCCGAACTCGAATACGTTCCTCTGCCCACGTCCGTGAAGGACCTGGTTCGCAAGCAATGGTCCACCGTGGTGGACACCGCTGGCAAGCAGGTCGCCTACAAGTGATGCTGGTTTGATCCATCGTCGCCGGGTTCCTGGACGCCAGGGCCCGGCCTTTTGTTGATGTGCGACGGAGGTTCCCCATGAGTGCCATCTTGCCGGCGGATGCCGATGAATTCGGTTCCGCCAACCGACAAAAACGAACCTCACCCATGACCAATCCTCCCCAACGCCGTGTGTCCGCCCCCTGGGCCGACGCGGTGTTCGCATTGCTGGCCCGCGGGGCGGCCATCCTGACGCTGGCCCTGCTGGCCGGCATCATCCTCTCGCTGATCGTGGGCGCCTGGCCCGCGATCGAAAAATACGGCCTGGGCTTCCTGACCAGCACCCAGTGGGATCCCGTCCAGGATTCCTACGGTGGCCTGGTGATGATCTACGGCACGCTGATGACCTCGGCCATCGCGCTGCTGATCGCGGTGCCCGTGAGCTTCGGCATCGCCATGTTCCTGACCGAGCTGTCGCCGGCCTGGCTCAAGCGCCCGCTGGGCATCGCCGTGGAACTGCTGGCCGCCGTGCCGTCCATCGTCTACGGCATGTGGGGCCTGCTGGTGTTCGGTCCGATCCTGGCCGAGTACGTGCAGACGCCGCTGCAGAACCTGACGGTCGGCGTGCCGGTGCTGGAAGCCTTCTTCTCCGGCCCGCCCGTGGGCATCGGCATCCTGTCGGCCGGCATCATCCTGGCCATCATGATCATCCCCTTCATCGCCTCGGTGATGCGTGACGTGTTCGAGGTGACGCCGCCCATGTTGAAAGAATCGGCCTACGGCCTGGGATCGACCACCTGGGAAGTGGTGAGCAAGGTCGTGTTGCCCTACACCAAGACCGGTGTGGTCGGCGGCATCATGCTGGGCCTGGGCCGCGCCCTCGGCGAGACCATGGCCGTGACCTTCGTTATCGGCAACATGAACCAGCTCAACTCGCTGTCGGTGTTCGAAGCCGCCAACAGCATCACATCGGCCCTGGCCAACGAATTCGCCGAAGCCGGCGAGGGCCTGCACCAGGCCTCGCTGATCTATCTGGGCCTGGTCCTGTTCTTCATCACCTTCGTCGTGCTGGCCTTCTCCAAGGTGCTGCTGGCCCGCCTCAAGAAATCCGAAGGAGCCCGTTCGTGAGCACCTCCGCCACCCTGCAGGCCACGCGCCTGAAGAAACACGCCGCGCGCAAGCGCATGAACGCGATCGCCCTGGCGTTGTCGCTGGGCGCCATGGCCTTCGGCCTGGTCTGGCTGATCTGGATCCTGATCGAGACCGTGCGTCTGGGCATCGATGGCCTGGCCATCGCCACCTTCACGCAGATGACGCCGCCGCCGATGGAAATCGGTGGCCTGGCCAACGCCATCGTCGGCTCGCTGCTGATGGTGGGCCTGGCCACGCTGATCGGCACGCCCATCGGCGTGATGGCCGGCATCTACCTGGCCGAGTACGGCCAGAAGGGCTGGCTGGCCAGCGTGACGCGCTTCATCAACGACATCCTGCTGTCGGCGCCGTCCATCGTGGTGGGCCTCTTCATCTACACGGCGGTCGTGGCCAAGATGAAGGCCTTCTCGGGCTTCGCCGGTGTGCTGGCCCTGGCGCTGATCGTGATCCCCGTGGTGATCCGCACCACCGAGAACATGCTCGTGCTGGTGCCCGCCGCGCTGCGTGAAGCCGCCTACGCGCTGGGCACGCCCAAGTGGCGCGTGATCGGCACCATCACGCTGAAGTCGGCCCGCGCCGGCGTCATCACCGGCATCCTGCTGGCCGTGGCACGCATCTCGGGCGAGACCGCGCCGCTGCTGTTCACCGCGCTGTCCAACCAGTTCTGGACGACGGACCTGGGCCAGCCCATGGCCAGCCTGCCGGTCACCATCTTCAAGTTCGCGATGAGCCCGTACGAGAACTGGCAGAAGCTGGCCTGGGCGGGCGTGTTCCTGATCACCGTGGGTGTGCTGGCACTGAACATCGTCGCCCGCACCATGTTCCGCCAGCGCTGAACATCTCCACCGCATCCGCTCAAATATTCGCATCCCTTAGAAAGCCCCATCATGGACGCCAAGGTGCAAAACTCGATTCCGGCCAAGGCCAAGCTGGCCGTGCGCAACATGAACTTCTACTACGGTAAGTTCCACGCGCTCAAGAACATCAACATGGAGCTGCCCGAGAAGAAGGTCACCGCCTTCATCGGGCCCTCGGGCTGCGGCAAGTCCACGCTGCTGCGCACCTTCAACCGCATGTTCGAGCTCTACCCCGAACAGCGCGCCGAAGGCGAAATCATCCTGGACGGCCAGAACATCCTCAAGAGCAAGGAAGACGTCTCGCTGATCCGCGCCAAGGTCGGCATGGTGTTCCAGAAGCCGACGCCGTTCCCGATGTCGATCTACGACAACATCGCCTTCGGTGTGCGCCTGTTCGAGAACCTCTCGCGCGCCGAGATGGACGAACGCGTCGAATGGGCCCTGAAGAAGGCCGCCCTGTGGAACGAAGTGAAGGACAAGCTGAACCAGAGCGGCTCGGGCCTGTCCGGCGGTCAGCAGCAGCGTCTGTGCATCGCCCGCGGCATCGCCATCAAGCCCGAAGTGCTGCTGCTGGACGAGCCTTGCTCCGCGCTGGATCCGATCTCCACCGGCAAGATCGAAGAGCTGATCCACGAGCTCAAGGACGACTACACCGTGCTGATCGTGACCCACAACATGCAGCAGGCCGCGCGTTGCTCGGACTTCACCGCCTACATGTACCTGGGCGAGCTGATCGAATTCGGGCCCACCTCGGACCTCTTCATGAAGCCAAAGAAGAAAGAGACCGAAGACTACATCACGGGCCGCTTCGGCTGAACGACAAGGAGAACACCAACATGGTCGAAAAACATCTGTCCAGCCAGTTCGATGTCGAGCTCAGCGGCATCTCCACGCGCGTGCTCGAAATGGGCGGCCTGGTCGAATCGCAAGTGGCCCAGGCCATCTACGCGCTGACCAACTTCGGTGGCGACGTGGCCACGCAAGTGCTGCAGCAGGAAGAGAAGGTCAACCAGATGGAAATGGAGATCGATGCCGATCTGTCCACCATCATCGCCCGCCGCCAGCCCACGGCCCGCGACCTGCGCCTCTTGATCGCCATCTCCAAGACCATCGGCAACCTGGAGCGCGTGGGCGACGAAGCCGCCCGCATCGCCCGCACGGTGCAGCGCCTGATCAACACGGGTGTCTCCAGCCGCCTGCGCCTGCCGGTGAGCGACGTGTCCTTCGAGGCCAACCTGGCCACCGCCTCGCTGCGCAAGGCCCTGGATGCTTTCGCTCGCCTGGACGTGGGCGTGGCGCTGGAAGTCATCAAGAGCGACAATGAAATCGACGCCGAGTTCGACGGCCTGATGCGCAAGCTGATCACCTACATGATGGAAGATCCGCGCACCATCTCCGCCTCGATCGACCTGGTGTTCGTGGCCAAGGCCATCGAGCGCGTGGGTGACCACGCCAAGAATCTGGCCGAGCAGGTGATCTACATCGTCAAGGGTACGGACGTGCGTCACAACACGCCCGAAGCCGTGGCCAACATCATCAAGTGATCGACAAGGACTGCCCATGAGCCGAGTGCTGGTCGTTGAAGACGAAGCCGCGATCGCCGAGCTGATCACCTTGAACCTGCGCCATGCGGGCTTCGAGGTGGTGGTGGCCCCCGATGGCGAAGCCGCGCAGAACGAGGTGGACCGCGTGCTGCCCGATCTGGTGCTGCTGGACTGGATGCTGCCGGGCACCTCCGGCCTGAACCTGGCCAAGCGCTGGCGCGGCCAGCAGCGCACCAAGGATCTGCCGGTCATCATGCTGACGGCCCGCGCCGAAGAGACCGACAAGGTCGCCGGGCTGGACGCCGGTGCCGACGACTACCTGACCAAGCCTTTTTCAACGCAGGAGCTGATGGCCCGCGTGCGTGCCGTGCTGCGCCGCAAGGCCCCGCAGGCGCTGGATTCGGCGGTCGAGATCGCCGGCTTGCGGCTGGACCCGGCCACGCGCCGCGTCTCGTGCGACGAGCAGGACGTGAAGATCGGCCCGACCGAGTTCAAGCTGCTGCATTTCTTCATGACGCACCCCGAGCGCGTGCACAGCCGCGCCCAGTTGCTGGACCGCGTCTGGGGTGACCATGTTTTCATCGAAGAGCGCACGGTTGATGTGCACGTGAAACGCCTGCGCGAGGCCCTCTCGGGCGTGCAGCGCTCGCAAATGATCGAGACGGTGCGGGGCGCGGGTTACCGCCTCACGCAGCAACTGGCCAACGCGGCCTGAGCGACAGGCTCCTGACGCAAGCACAAGGGCGATTCCGCTCGTGATCGATACAAGCAATTCGTGGCTGCTGTCACGCGTCGGCGTACGCGTGCTCATCGGCAGCCTGGGCGCCAGCGTGGGCTGGTGGATCGGGCACAACACCGGCTACCCTGCTCGCGCCGCGCTGGCTGGCGCGGCGCTCGCCGTCGTCGGCCTGTCGGTGCTGGACACGCTCAAGGGCTACCAGTTGCTCGACTGGCTGCGCAACCCCGAGTCGGATCCGCCGGAGTTGCCCGGCCTGTGGGGTGAGGTGTCGCACCGTGTGCACCGTGTGCTGCGCCAGCGTGAGCGCGAAACCACCAACGAGCGCGAACGCCTGGCGCAGTTCCTCTCCGGCATCGACGCGTCGCCCAACGGCGTGATGCTGCTGGATGCCTCCGAGCACATCACCTGGATCAGCAGCACGGCCGCCTCGCACTTCGGGCTCGATCCGGTGCGCGACCTGGCCCAGCGCGTGACCAACCTGGTGCGCGTGCCAGCCTTCGTGCAGTACCTGGCCAGCGAAGAGCACACCGAGCCCGTGAAGTTCCTGATGCCGCGTGGCGGGCAAGGCACCTTGTCCGTGGTCGTGCGCCGTTATGGCGATGGCCTGCGCATCATCCTGTCCCAGGACGTGACCGAGCGCGAACGCGCCGAGGCCATGCGCCGCGACTTCGTGGCCAACGTTTCGCACGAAATCCGCACGCCGCTGACCGTGCTCAACGGCTTCATCGAGACGATGGCCAACCTGCCCTTGACCGAGGTGGAACGCAAGCGCGTGCTGACCCTGATGGAGCAGCAATCAGAGCGCATGCAGACGCTGGTGTCCGACCTGCTGATGCTAGCGCAGATCGAGGGCAGCCCGCGCCCGGCCGCTGACCACTGGTGCCGCATGGCCGACGTGATGCAGCGCATCGAGAACGATGCCAAGGGACTGTCGCAAGGCCGGCACACGTTCACGTTCTCTATCTCGCCCGCCGATCGCACGGTCGAAATCGCCGGCGTGGAAAGCGAGTGGCTCAGCGCCATGGGCAACCTGGTGTCCAACGCGATCCGCTACACGCCCGAGGGCGGCAACATCGGCGTCTGCTGGGTGACCCTGCCCGATGGCAATGGCGAGTTTTCGGTGAAGGACAGCGGCATCGGCATCGATCCTGAGCACATCCCCCGCCTGACCGAGCGCTTCTACCGCGTGGACGGCAGCCGCTCACGCGACACAGGTGGTACCGGCCTGGGCCTGTCGATCGTGAAGCACGTGGTGCAGCGCCATGGCGGCGAGTTGCGCATCACCAGCGAGAAGGGCAAGGGCTCGGTGTTCACGTTGACGGTGCCCGTGGCCCGTGTGCGCCTCAAGTCGCTGTGATCGACGGGCCTGTCTGGCCCGTCATCCAGATTTTCAGCGCTGGCGGCGGTAGATCGCCACCGATTCCGAATTTTGCGTGCGCTGGCGCTCACGCGCCACGAAGGCCCAGCCGGGCGGGGAAGGCGCGTCCTGACGGGCGCTGAGGCTGATCATCAGCCACTGGCAACCGGCCGGCGGGTAACGTTCCACGCCGGTCTGGCCATACACGGTGTGCTGGCCGAAGTATTCCAGCGCCGTGAGCAGTCCGGCGGATGCATTGGGCGCGAGCACGCATTGGCCCTCACGCACATGCGCCGAGACACGGTCGAGCAGCAGTCGGTAGCTGCGCGCCTGGTCGAGCGCGGGCAGCAGCAAGGTCATCATCAGCAGCCAGCTCAAGGCCACACCGCCAGCCGGCAGCACCAGGCTCTTCCAGAGCGCCGCGCGGTGGCGTGCGGTGCGCCAGCGCACCAGCGCCAGCCAGGCCAGTGTGCCCAGCAGCGCAAAACCCAACGACACCCAGGATACATCGGCGGTGTAGCCTGGCACGAGCTTGGCCACATTGCTCGCTGTCTTGGGCGGCCAGCCAGTGTGCATGGCCACATAGACTAGCCACACGGCCAGCGCACCGATGGTGAAGAAGAAGACCGAGAACCAGTCGATCGCGCCGCTCAGGCCGCGCTTGAGCGCTGGCAGGGCAAAGGCGGCCAGCACGGCCAGCGGGGGCAGGGCGTGCAGCAAAGCCCGATCACTGCCGCCCATGGCGAGGCAGGCCAGCATGCCGACCAGCGCGGAGCACAATGGCACGGCGATGTGCCGGCGCAGCAGTTGCCGGCGCCATTTCCAGACCGTCAGCGCCGCCAGGGGCAAGGCGGGCCAGGTGAACCAGATGAACAGACGCAGCAGCGGCCCGGCGGACAGGTCACGCCCGACCAGCCAGTTCCAGCCAGACAGGTGAGCCAGTGTCAGCCCGGTGGCCAAGGCGGCGCCCAGAACACCCGCGCCGGCCACCCACCAGGTGTAGCGGTGCATGGCCTCGTCTTGCGAGTAACGGCACACCACCACACCGACGGCGGTCAGCAGCATCGCCACGCTGGGACTCCCGCTCGTGGCCAGCAAGGCCACGCTGCCCACGGTGGCCAGGCGGGCCTTGATGTCACGCGAGGGCGCCGCGGCCAGGCCATACATGAACAGGGCGCTGCCCGTCAGCTGCAGCAGCTCAGGCGTGGTTTCGTGGCCCATCTGCAGCAGCCCGAGTGTGGCGACCAGGGCCAGCAAGGCGCCATCGGCCAACGCGCGGGCATAGTCGGCCGCCGGGGCTTCGCCACCAAAAGCCAAGGGCAACGGCTGCGCCGCATCGGTGCGGGCCAGATGGTAGGTGGTGTACCAGGTCAGCGCCAGCACGGCGCCCAGGAGCAACGCGAAGGGAATGCGGGCGGCCAGCGCCGGATCCATCACGGGGCTCAGCGCGGCGATGAAGCCGCCGCCCAGCCAGTAGGGCAGGATGCCGCCGCCGGCCGGCGAGACACCGCCCACATGCGGCGACCACCAAGAGGCCTGTCCCAGCGCCAGACTCCACATCTGCCCGAAGGAGGCAATGTCGGCGTTCTTCCAGGGATCACGCCCGAACAGGCCAGGCAGCACGTAGGCCGCACAGAACATCCACAGCGCCCAGCGCGGCAGTCGGCGAACGGCCTTCTCGGTGACGAGCGCGGGTGTGACGTAGGCTTTGTGGTCTGCTTGCATGCGGCGGCGATCTTACTCGGCAAAACGGCCTGGGTTGCGGGCTGCGGCCGGCAAAGCGCAGCAAAGAGAAACGACAAATAAAAAGGGCAGCCTGGGCTGCCCTTCGACCATCCGCCAGGCGGACAAGAAGAATTACTTCTTGAGGTGAGCGAACTTGTTGCGGAACTTCTCGACGCGGCCACCCAGGGTGTCCACGCTCTTTTGCTGGCCCGTGTAGAAGGGGTGCGATTCAGCCGAGGTTTCCAGCTTGAACAGCGGCAGCTCACGGCCATCGTCGGTCTTGCCGGTTTCCTTCGTGGGCACGCACGAGCGCGTCACGAACTTGAAGCCGTTGGACAGGTCCACGAACAGGACGTCGCGGTAGTTGGGGTGAATGCCTTCTTTCATGTCGAACCTCTGCTGTTTGCATCATCGGCAGCCACGCGGGCACCATGCCTGCGCACTTTCCGACAGCCGGAAAACCTTGGATTATAGCCTATTTCCGGCCTGAAAAGCGAAAAGCAGCCCGAAGGCTGCCTTTCGCGAGCGCCTGACGGAGGGGTCAGCCACCACGACGCATCATGTCGAAGAAATCGTGGTTGTTCTTGGTCGAGCGCATCTTGTCGAGCACGAACTCCATCGCGTCGATCTCGTCCATCGGGTAGAGCAGCTTGCGCAGGATCCAGCTCTTTTGCAGGATCTCGGGCTTGAGCAGCAGCTCTTCGCGGCGGGTGCCCGACTTGTTGATCAGGATCGAGGGATACACGCGCTTTTCGGCCATGCGGCGATCCAGGTGGATTTCGCAGTTGCCGGTGCCCTTGAATTCTTCGTAGATCACTTCGTCCATGCGGCTGCCGGTGTCGACCAGGGCGGTGCCGATGATGGTCAGCGAGCCGCCTTCTTCGATGTTGCGGGCCGCGCCGAAGAAGCGCTTGGGGCGTTGCAGGGCGTTGGAATCCACGCCGCCCGACAGCACCTTGCCGGAGCTGGGCAGCACGTTGTTGTACGCACGCGCCAGTCGGGTGATCGAGTCCAGCAGGATGACCACATCTTTCTTGAGTTCGACCAGGCGCTTGGCGCGCTCGATCACCATTTCGGCGACCTGCACGTGGCGCTGGGCCGGCTCGTCGAAAGTCGAGCTGATGACCTCGCCGCGCACGGTGCGCTGCATTTCGGTCACTTCTTCAGGGCGCTCGTCGACCAGCAGAACGATCAGGTGCACTTCAGGGTGATTGGCCACCAGGGCGTGCGCCAGGTTCTTCATCATCACCGTCTTGCCGCTCTTGGGCGGAGCCACCAGCAGGGCGCGCTGGCCTTTGCCGATGGGGGCGATCAGGTCGATGATGCGGCTGGTGATGTTGTCGTCGTTGCCCTTGGCCAGGTCGCGCTCGAGCTTGAACTGCTCGGTCGGGAACAGCGGCGTCAGGTTCTCGAACAGGATCTTGTTCTTGTTGACCTCGGGCGACAGGCCATTGACGCGGTCCACCTTGACCAGTGCGAAGTAGCGCTCGCCATCCTTGGGCACGCGCACTTCGCCTTCGATCATGTCGCCGGTGTGCAGGTTGAAGCGGCGCACCTGCGTGGGCGACAGGTAGATGTCGTCGGTGCTGGCCAGGAAGCTGGCGTCAAGGGCGCGCAGGAAGCCGAAGCCATCAGGCAGCACTTCGAGCACGCCGTCGCCGAAGACTTGCTCGCCGGCCTTGGCGCGCTTCTTCATGATCGCGAACATCAACTCCTGCTTGCGCATGCGGGCGACGTTTTCGATCTCCAGGCCTTCGGCCATTTCGACCAGCGTCGAAATGTGCAGCGCCTTCAGTTCGGAAAGATGCATGGATCTGTACCTTGTACAAGACCGGTCCCGGTGCAGGTGTGCTTGCGCATGAAGCCTGACGAGCCGACGTTGTTGCGGTGTGAACGGTGGGGGAGTGGTGCACCCGTTGAACGGATGCCGTGCTTGCCGGGTGGTCGCTACGGAAAGGATGCCCGGCGTGGCGAGCCGGGGTTACTGTTTCCGACTCTGGCGGCCGGCCGGTGATCTATTCACCGAACCGGCTGCTGGCACAAGTATAAGGGCTGTGGCGCCCTTTTTCAGATCACAGATTGGCGTCGATGAACGCCGTCAGCTGGGCCTTGGAGAGGGCGCCGACCTTGGTGGCGGCCAGTTGGCCAGACTTGAAGATCATCAGCGTGGGGATGCCGCGGATGCCGAACTTGGCGGGCACATTGCGGTTTTCGTCCACGTTCATCTTGGCGATGGTGACGCGGCCATCGTAGGTGCCGGCGACTTCGTCCAGGATGGGGGCGATCATCTTGCAAGGGCCGCACCATTCGGCCCAGTAGTCCACCAGCACGGGCGTGGCGGCTTGAAGCACATCGGCGTCGAACGACGCGTCGCTCACATGTTTGATCAATTCATTGCTCATGAGACTGTCCTTGAAGCGGAACCCTTTTTGGGGTGGCTGGGATAAATTTTGACACACAACCCTGCAGCCTTATGTGCGGTGGGTGCATGATTTATCTATGGCGAACATAGCGTGATGTGACACGCGGCGCTTCGGACAGTGAAAAATGCCCGGTGTTCTCAGGGTCTGATCATTGGTTCAGCTGTCCGGATTTGCGTTTAAATGTATCTGTGCCATAGGCCCCTGATTCGCCTTTATTCCTGCCTGTTTATATTTTTGATGAATTGGTTTGCTGTTCATGGACTCGGCTGATGTGATGCCCCCCAGTGCGTCGCCGGCTCGGCGCTTCGGGCGCTTCGAGCTGCGTCAGCTATTGGCCAAGAGTTCGATGTCGTACTCGTGGCTGGCGTTCGATACCGCCAGCCAGACGGAAGTGCTGATGTGCGTGCCGCGTGCCCAGCCCAAGTCCGAGCAGGAGAAGGACGCTTGGAGCCAGGAGGTGCTGCTGGCCTCCCGCCTGAAGCATCCACGCCTGGCCCAGGTGCTTGATATCGGCATCCACGAGGGCTGGCCCTACGCCGTCTACGAACGCGGTGGGGCGATCACACTGCAGGAGCGCATGCAGCCCAGCCATCCGGTGCCCACGGTGCTGGATGTCGTCAACTGGACGATCGAGTTGCTCGAAGCCCTGGCTTTCGCGCACGAGGCGGGCACCTCGCACAAGGATCTGGAACTGGCCAATGTGCTGCTGGACGGCGCCGGACACGTGCGGGTGGCGGGGCTGGCCGTGGGACTGGCCTTGCCGCGATCCGGCGGCATGGGCGGGCAGGGTGCTTCGGCGGCAGGCAGCGGCTCTCGCCAGGAGCAACGCGTGGCGGCCGAGCGGGACGTGCTGATGGCCGGCCTGCTGCTGCACCGGCTGCTGGCCGGGCATCCCGCACTGGACGATGCCGATTTCGCCAGCGCATCGCTGCGTGTGGGCCCGGAAATCGTGCGTCTGCCCTGGAACACGCCGCAGCCCGTGGCGGAAACGCTGCGCGCCATCGTCAATCGCGCGACGGATCGCCAGTACCGTCAGCGTTACCTCAATGCGCGCACGCTGATCAGCGCACTGCAAGGCTGGGTCAAGGCGAACAGCCAGGAATCGGCCGGGCCGCTGGCGCTCATCATGGACCGCCTGGAAACGGTGGGACACCTGCCCAGCCGTGCGCGGGACATGGGCGGCATCCTCAAGGTGTTCACGCGTGAAGAACTGCGCGTGGACGACATGGTCAACCAGATCGTCCTGGACCCGGCACTGGCCTGGGAACTGCTGAAAGCAGTCAACACGGCCCGCTACCAGATGGGAGGCAACGAGGATCCCTCGTGCAGCCTGAGCCGGGCCATCGTGCTGCTGGGCCAGCAAGGGCTGCGCAAGGTGTGCGGCACCTTGCGCACCTGGCCGGGTGTGCTGCAGGCATCGAGTTCCTTGCAGGGCGCGGAGGCCGGTGAAAACGCCGTGACGGCGCTGGAGTCCGAGCTGAAGATCGCCTGCGTGGCCGGGCTGGCCGCACGCTGGCTGCGCCCCTTCAACATCGGCGACGAGGAGGCCATGATGGCCGCCATGTCGCAGCGCCTGGGCAAGCTGCTGATCCTCTACCACTTCCCGGAGGAATCGGCGCAGATCACCCGGTTGACTTTGCCCGGGCCGCCTACCGAGAACGAAGGCAAGCCCACACCGGGCATGACGGTTGAAGCCGCCACGGGCGCGGTGCTGGGCGTGAACCCGGACGATCTGACCGGTGCCGTGCTGCGCTACTGGGGCTTCCCGGAGTACTTCGTGCAGGCGGCGCGGCCCATGAGCGTGAATGTCTCGCCACGTCGGCCCGAGGGCACCGGCGACTGGCTGAGGCTGACGGCCAGCCTGGCCAATGAGCTGTGTGAACTGCTCGAACAGCCGGCTGCGCGCCAGAACATGCTGCTGACCAAGCTGATGTCGCGCTATGCACGGCCTGCCTTGACCAGTCAGAAGGAGCTGGTCGAAGCACTGCAGCGCGCTGTGCGTGGCGTGGATGCAGGCCTGTACCGCCGCACCTTCGCCGGTGCGCCCGAGCCTGGTGCTGCCCCGGCCGCAGCCGCCGCACAAGGGCACCGTTGAGTTGACTGCCGGGCTTGGGGCTCGGCTGATCAGGCCTTGAGCGCGCGCGCGCAGTCGTCCACCAGGCCGGGGCCTTCGTAGATCAGGCCCGAGTAGATCTGCACCAGGTCCGCGCCGGCTTCGCGCTTGGCGCGCGCATCCGCACCGCTGAACACGCCGCCCACCCCGATGATGGGGAAGCGCGGGCCCAGGGCCGCACGCAGCTGGCGGATCACCTGGTTGCTGGCTTCGAACACCGGGCGGCCGCTCAGACCACCGGTTTCCTCGCCATGCTGCAGGCCCTTCACGGCATCGCGTGAGAGCGTGGTGTTGGTGGCGATCACGCCGTCCAGGCCGTTCTTCTGCAGCGTGGCGGCGATCACGCCCACTTGCGTTTCGTCCAGGTCTGGTGCGATCTTCACGAACATGGGCACGGTGCGGCCATGGCGCTGGATCAGCGTCTGGCGGTGCTCCTGCAGGCGGCCGAGCAGGCCATCGAGCGCCTCGTCGCTCTGCAGGCTGCGCAGGTTCTTGGTGTTGGGCGAGGAGATGTTGACGACCACGTAGTCGGCGTGCGGGTAGACACCATCCAGGCAGAGGATGTAGTCGTCCACCGCGTTTTCGATGGGCGTGGCGGCGTTCTTGCCGATGTTCAGGCCCAGGATGCCGCCGTTCTGACGGTATCGGGCCTTCTTCACATTGGCGACAAAGGCGTCCAGGCCTTCGTTGTTGAAACCCAGGCGGTTGATCAGGCCCTTGGCCTCTGGCAGGCGGAAGATGCGCGGGCGCGGATTGCCCGGTTGCCCCTTGGGCGTGACGGTGCCCACCTCGACGAAACCGAAGCCCATGGCGCCCAGGCCGTCGATCACGCGGCCGTTCTTGTCCAGGCCGGCGGCCATGCCGATGCGGTTGGGAAAGCGCAGGCCGGCGATTTCCACCGGATCCTCCACGCGGCGGTTGCCCCACAGGCAGGCCAGCGGCGTGTTCTGGAAGGTGGCCAGCGAGTTCATGATGAGCTCGTGCGCATCCTCCGGGTCCATCTTGAAGAGCACGGATTTGGAGAGAGCGTAGGGGATCAGGGCCATGGTGGGAGCAGGAAATTCAGACGCGAAGCAAACCTCGTATTGTCGCCGATGACAAGGCCTTGCCGGGCGGGCGCGCTGTGGCAAACTGCGCCCCCTCTCGACCTGCTTCACAAGGCCTCGCTTTGGACAAGATCCTGATGCAACTGGCGGCCGAACTCAAGGTTCGCCCCGCCCAAGTCAAAGCCGCCGTCGACCTGCTGGACGGCGGGGCCACCGTGCCCTTCATCGCCCGCTACCGCAAGGAGGCCACCGACGGCCTGGACGACACGCAACTGCGTGACCTGGAGGCCCGCCTGGGCTATCTGCGCGAGCTGGAAGACCGGCGCGCCGCCGTGCTCAAGAGCATCGACGAACAGGGCAAGCTCACGCCCGAGTTGCGCGCCGCCATCGAGACCGTGCCCACCAAGCAGGAACTGGAAGACCTGTACCTGCCCTACAAGCCCAAGCGGCGCACCAAGGGCATGATCGCCCGCGAGGCCGGCCTGGAGCCGCTGGCCGACAAGCTGTTCGCGGATCCGACGCTGGATCCGTCGGCCGAAGCCGCTGCGTTCATCAACGCCGAAGGTGGTTTCGCCGATGCCTTCGCGGTGCTCGACGGCGTGCGCGACCTGCTGTCCGAGCGCTGGGCCGAAGACGCCGCGCTGGTCGGCAAGATGCGCGACTGGCTGTGGCAAGAGGGCCTGTTCAAGTCCAAGCTGATGGACGGCAAGGACGAGAACAACCCCGACGTGGCCAAGTTCCGAGATTACTTCGACTACGACGAGCCCATCCGCACCGTGCCTTCGCACCGCGCGCTGGCCGTGTTCCGTGGCCGCACGCAGGAGATCCTGGACGCCAAGCTGGTGCTCGACGAAGAAGTCGTGCCCGGCAGGCCAACCATGGCCGAAGGCCGCATTGCGATTCACCTGGGCTGGAGCCACGGCAAGCGCCCCGCCGACGACCTGATCCGCAAGACCATCGCCTGGACCTGGAAGGTCAAGCTGTCGTTGAGCCTGGAGCGTGATCTGTTCACCAAGCTGCGCGAGGCCGCCGAGGCCACGGCCATCAAGGTGTTCGCCGAGAACCTGCGTGACCTGCTGCTGGCCGCGCCGGCCGGCAAGCGCGTGGTGATGGGGCTGGATCCCGGCATCCGCACCGGCGTGAAGGTGGCCGTGGTCAGCGATACCGGCCGCGTGCTGGACACCTCGACCGTGTACCCGCACGAGCCGCGCAAGGACTGGGAAGGCTCGATCCACACGCTGGGCCGTCTGTGCGCCGCCCACGGTGTCAACCTGATCGCCATCGGCAACGGCACCGCCAGCCGCGAGACCGACAAGCTGGCCGCCGACCTGATCAAGCGCATCCAGCAGATGGCGCCTGGCACCCACATCGAGAAGGTCGTGGTGAGCGAGGCAGGCGCCTCGGTGTACTCGGCATCCGAGTTCGCCAGCAAGGAGCTGCCCGAGCTGGACGTGAGCCTGCGCGGCGCCGTGTCCATCGCCCGCCGCCTGCAGGATCCGCTGGCCGAGCTGGTCAAGATCGACCCCAAGAGCATCGGCGTGGGCCAGTACCAGCACGATGTCAACCAAAGTGAGTTGGCCCGCACGCTGGACGCCGTCGTCGAAGACTGCGTGAACTCCGTGGGCGTGGACCTGAACACCGCCTCCGCACCATTGCTGTCGCGCGTGTCGGGCCTGAGCAGCGCCGTGGCCAGCAGCATCGTGCGCTGGCGCGATGCCAACGGCGCGTTCAAGAACCGCAAACAGCTGATGGATGTGTCCGGCCTGGGCGCCAAGACCTTCGAGCAGGCCGCAGGCTTCCTGCGCATCCGCGATGGCGACAACCCGCTGGATGTTTCCGGCGTGCACCCCGAGACCTACCCGGTGGTGCAGAAGATGCTGGCGCAAACCGGCAAGGCCATCGGCGAGCTGATCGGCAAGAGCGACGTGCTGCGCACGCTCAAGCCCGAGCTGTTCGCCGACGACAAGTTCGGCGTCATCACCGTCAAGGACATCCTGGGCGAGCTGGAAAAGCCCGGCCGCGACCCGCGTCCCGACTTCAAGGTGGCCCGCTTCAACGATGGCGTCGAGGACATCAAGGACCTGCAGGAAGGCATGGTGCTCGAGGGCACCGTGAGCAACGTGGCCCAGTTCGGCGCCTTCGTGGACCTGGGCGTGCACCAGGATGGGCTGGTGCACGTGAGCCAGCTCTCCAACAAGTTCGTCACCGATGCGCGCGAGGTGGTCAAGACCGGCGACATCGTCAAGGTGAAGGTGCTGGAGGTGGACATGGCCCGCAAGCGGATCTCGCTGACCATGAAGCTGGATGCGGCACCCGGGGCACGAAGCGGCGGTGGCGCCCGCGACAACGGCTTCAAGCCGGCCGCGCGCAACGAGCGCGTGAGCGGCGGCGGGGCAGGGCGGGGCGCACCGCAGCAGCCGCAAGGGCAATCGGCCATGGCCGCCGCCTTCGCCAAGCTGCAGACCAAGCGCTGAGCGCGCCTCACTCGCTCAAATTTGCGCGGATCTACCCATTCGCGGGGTGGATTTCCCGCATGACGGGGGCGGACAAGGGAGAAAGCCGCAGGTATGCTGCTTTCATCCCTTTGTCGTTCGAAGTCGAAGTACCCCATGGAGCCGGTCGGCCTGACCCTGTTCACCTTTGCGATGTCGCACTACAGCGAGAAGATCCGCTGGGTGCTGCATGCCAGCCGCCTGCCGTTCCGCGAGGTGATGCTCACGCCCGCCTTCCACATGATGCCGGCGCTGCGCATGGGTGGGCAGGGGCAGACCACGCTGCCCATCCTGCGCGAGCAGCGCCTCAATGGCCGCCAGGTGCATGTGCAGGACAGCACCAAGATCCTGCTGTGGCTCGATGAGCGCCATGGTCCGCTCGATGTGCTGCCCCAAGGCCCTGAACTGCGTGACGAGTGCCTGGCCATCGAAGACCGCTTCGACAACATCGGCCAGGATGTCGCGCGCTTCCTCTACCTCGATGCCTTCCGCCACGACGACAAGATCCTGGCGCAATGGACCGCGCACGCCGGCCCCTGGCAGCAGCGCGTGGTGCGCCTGGGTTACCCGCTGATCAAGGGCGTGTTCAAGTTCCGCCTCAACATCACGCCCGCAGCGGCCAAGCGCTCCGAACAGCGCATCCTGCAGGCCCTGGCCTGGCTGGAAGGCCGCCTGAGCGACGGGCGCCTGTACCTGGTCGGCTCGCGCCTCTCGGTGGCCGACATCACCGCCGCCTCGCTGCTTGCGCCGCTGGCCTGCCCCTCGCAGCACCCGGTGTACTCCACACCGGATTACGTGTCGCTGCTGCGTCCCCGATCGATTTCCTTGGACATGAACCGGCCGGCCCTGGCCTGGGTTCGAAAGTTGTACGATCTGCACCGGGGTGACCTGCCGGAGTTCCGGCAAGCCGCCTGACACGACTCTCGTTACACGATCGATACCATGCAGGCCTTGCACATCCATGCAGGGCCACGGGCGTTGGCGCACATCCGGCAGCAGGGCCTCTCGCCTGCCGACGTGCGCCTGGTGCCCGCGGCCGCCGGCGGGCCCAAGGGCCTCATCCTCACCCACCTCGACAGGCATCTCTTCGGCAAGTGGCTTCCACAGGCCGACGAGGGACACAGGCTCGACCTCGTCGGCGCGTCCATCGGGGCCTGGCGCATGGCAGCCGCCCTGATGCCCGACCCTGCCAAGGCCTTCGAGCAGTTGGCCAAGGTCTACATCGCGCAGCGCTACGACCCGGAACCCGGCCGCAAGATGCCCTCGCCACGTCAGGTGAGCAGCGACTTCGCCAAGGCGCTGGACAGCTTCTTCAGCCAGTCGTTGCCGGGCATGCTGGCGCACCCGCGCTGGCGTCTGCACATGGTCACCTCGCGCGGGCGCGGCCTGCTGCGCCGCCCGGGGCCGCTGGGCACGCTGGCGGGCTTCGCCGGGCTGGCACTGGGCAATGCAGTCTCCCGCCGGGCCGTGGGCCGCTGGCTGGAACGCACGGTGTTTTCCGTGGCAGGGCAAGCCCCGTTGAAACTGGACGATCAGCCCACCCGCGTGGTGCGCCTGAGCGAGCAGAACTTCCTGGAGGCGCTGCGTGCCTCCTGCAGCATCCCTTTCGTGCTCGACCCGGTGCACGACATCCCCGGCTGCCCCTCTGGCGCGCACTGGGATGGCGGCATCGTCGATTACCACTTCCACTGGCCCTATTCATCGGCGATGGACCAAGGCGTGGTGTTGTACCCGCACTTCCAGCAGCAGGTGATCCCGGGCTGGCTGGACAAGTCCTTCAAGAAGCGGCACCGCGCCACGCCGGCGCTGGACAACATGGTGCTGCTGGCGCCCAATCCGGCCTGGGTGGCGACCTTGCCCGGCGGCAAGCTGCCTGATCGCAACGACTTCAAGGCCTTGGACAACGACACGCGCATCGCCCGCTGGCAGCAGGCCGTGTCCGAATGCGAGCAATTGGCGGACGAATGGCAGGGCTGGCTGGACCAAGGCTGTCCGGCTGACCGCGTGCAGCCGCTGTAAGACGGCGCCCCATCACCAGCGGCAGTGGGCCCCAATGGCTACACTGCTGGCATGGATACCCCCGAAAGCTTGCTGCTCATCGCCTTGCTGATCGGCCTGAGCGCCTTGTTCTCGATGGCCGAACTCTCCGTGGCTGCCTCGCGCCGCCTGCGCCTGCGCCAACTGCTGGACCAGGGCGACCGCCGCGCCCAGGCCGTCATGAACGTGCAGGACGAGCCAGGCGACTACTTCACCGTCATCCAGATCGGGCAGAACACCGTGGCCATCCTGGCCGGCTTGGTGGGCGAGGGCGCCTTCTCGCCACTCATGGGTTCGGTGCTGCACATGGCGGGCGCCGATCCGCAATCGTCCGAGCGTTGGGGCTGGGTGCTGTCCTTCCTGCTGGTGACCAGCCTGTTCATCATGCTGGCCGACCTGCTGCCCAAGCGCCTGGGCATGGCCGCGCCCGAACGCGTGGCGGTCAACGTGGTGGTCCCCATGCAGTACTTCGCCACGCTGTTCATGCCCGTGGTGTGGTTCTTCAAGCGATTGACCGATCTGCTGTCACGCCTGCTGGGCCTGCCCGACCGCCGCGACGACAAGATCACGCCCGACGACATCCTGGCCATGGCCGAGGCTGGCGCCGAAGCCGGTGTGCTGGCCCGCACCGAGCACCAGGTGATCGAGAACGTGATCGAGCTGGACACCCGCCTGGTCACCACCTCGATGACGGGCCGAGAGCGCGTCGTGCATTTCCTGCTGGACGACAGCGAAGCGCTGATCCGCGCCCGCATCGCGCAGTACCCGCATTCCACCTACCTGGTCTGCGACGGCAACATCGACCAAGTGCTGGGCTATGTCGATTCCAAGCACCTGCTCAACCGCGTGCTCAATGCGCAGCCGATCTCGCTCAAGGCCGAGGGCCTGATCAACAAGGTGCTGATCGTGCCCGACCGGCTCACGCTGTCGGAGATGCTGGCCCAGTTCCGCCAGGCCCATGAGGATTACGCCGTCATCGTCAACGAGTACAGCCTGGTCGTCGGCATCATCACCATCAACGACGTGATGAACACGGTGATGGGCGAGCTGGTCGCGCCGCTGGACGAGGAGCAGATCGTGCGCCGCGACGAGAACTCCTGGCTGATCGATGGCGCCACGGCCATCCCCGATGTGATGCGCGCGATCGACCTGTGGGAACTGCCGCACCAGGAGGAGTACGACACCCTGGCCGGCTTCCTGATGGTGATGCTGCGTCGCATCCCGCGCAAGACGGACGCGGTGGAGTGGAGCGGCTTCCGCTTCGAGGTGATGGACGTCGACAGCTTCAAGATCGACCAGGTGATGGTGAGCCGGCTCGCGCCGCTCCATTCGCCTCAGTCGGCAGAGACAGCTTGAGGTTCTGCTGTCGCAGGGGCTGCGATGGCGTCCGAGGCGAACAGCGGGATCTGGTCCTGTAGCACGACCTCGAAGCCCTGCCCACGGCCCAGCGGCCGGCACTCGACGAACGACCAGGTCAGCTCGCCAGCGGCCCATCGCGACGGATCCGTGTGCAGCGGCCCGATCGTCATCCGGCCAATCAAGCCGAAGGCGTAGTACTTGAACGTGGGCAGGTTCCGGTAGGCCATGCCGAAGCACAGATCGCCCATGGAGTAGGCGGCCAGGCGCAGCAGGCCGTCCCCGCCGCGTTGCACGTTGATGGGCTGCGGCGTATGGCTGTGGTGCCCAACCACTGCGTCAAACGCCGCCAGCCACTGGGTCATCTGTGCGGCCACGTCGCGCCGGGGGTAGACCTCCAGCTCGTAGCCCCAATGCGGGTAGAGCAGGTTGAACGCGCCAGGGCGCACCCACTGCGCGGGATCCTTCAGCCAAGCCAGATGCTGGCCTTCGCGGTTGCTCCAGCGGGTGCCGGTGACCACACGCAGGCGCTCGCCCAGGTCGATGCACGGGCTCTCTGTCAGGCCGAAAGCGGTGAAGCCTTCTTCTCGCAGCAAGGCCAGGCTCTGTCGGCACTCCACCTCACCGAAATCGCCTGTGTGGTTGTTGGCCAGCGACAGCACCAGCTTGCTTCGCGCCGCCAGGCCGTCCAGCGCCTGCAGGATCGGCCGAGTGTGCTTCTGGTCCGGCGAGATCTGCCGACGCTCGGTGATCACGCCTTCGAAGTTCAGCAATACCTTGTCGCAAGGCAGGAAGAAGTTCGCCACGGCTGGATCGAACACCAGCGCCTTGCCGAACATGGACATCACGTCGCCGCCAAAACCCAGCGTGATTCGGGGCTCGATGTCGTTGAGCCGCGTCTGCCGGGGAACGAAGCGCAAGCCTTCCGAGTTGCGAAAACTCGCGCCAGCCAGATTGCGCCAGATGAGTCCCAGCGCCTCGCGCGGAGGGTAGGGCTTGGCGGTGAAGGCTCGGATCCAGTCCAAAGTGCGTCCGGGGTACAACCGGTGGTGGAATGATGGCGTCTACTCTAGTGGCCGGCCGCCGTCGCGGGCAGAGGACAACACCGGACAGTTTGGCCGTTGACACCCCCGTTTAGAGGGTAGTGTCTAAAAACGGCTTCACCGTCGTTGAACACATCGCTTAGGATACGCGCCGGACATGAAACGGACGTTTGAAACGTCTGTAGGCCGCAAGACGTATGCCGCAAGCCTCTCCCAAGCTGTCGCCCCAGGACACCAAATCGCGCATCCTCGATGCCGCAGAAGAACTGTTCGTCTCGGGCGGCTTTGATTCGCTGTCGATGCGGCAGATCACCAGCGCCGCCGGCGTCAACCTGGCGGCCGTCAACTACCATTTCGGCAGCAAGGATGCGCTGATCCAGGCCGTGCTGGCCCGCAAGCTCGATCCCCTCAACGAGCAGCGCATCAGCATGCTCGACGCCTTCGAGCAGCAGTTTGGCGCCCAGTTGACCTGCGAGCACGTGCTGGCCGCCATGTTCCTGCCTGCCGTGCGCCTGTTCCGCGACGACAACGGCCCGCATTCCGGCAGCTTTCTGCAGTTCCTGGGCAGGGCCTACACCGAGCCTTCGCCGGTGGTGCGCGATTTCATCCACACCCACTACATCCAGACGCTGGGCCGCTTCTTCAGCGCCTTCCAGCGCACGCTGCCTGACCTGACCCGCCACGACCTGGGCTTCCGCCTGAACTTCGCCATGGGCGCCCTGTCGGGGATCCTGGCCGGCGGCAACACGCAGCGCCTGATCAAGGATTTCACGCAAGGGCAGGGCGACGAAGTGCTGCTGCTGTCTCGCCTGTCGGCCCTGATGGTCGCGGCCCTGCGCGCGCCGCTGCCCGAGGCCGGCCAATCCACCCTGTTCGGCGACATCGCCCTGGCGACGCAGGCACTGGACAAAGCCGTGCCGGCCGAACCCGTGTCCTGAATTTCTGATCCTTTCCCTGGCGGGGCACCGATGAGGTGCTCCGGTTTCGCAAACCAGGCCTGTCTCTGGGCTGTTCACGCCCCAGGCCTTCATCACGTGTAGAGATCCATGAAAGACGGTTACCTCGACTTTGCCAACTCCCCGATGGGAGCCAAGCTGGTGAACGCCCTGGGGCTGCCCAAGCCCCTGCCGCTGGAGCGTTACAAGCCCGGCCAGCCCGTCGTTCAAGGCACCGTGCTGATCGGCGGCAGCGCCGATTCGCAGATCCTGGAATCTCTGGCCACCGTGCTGAAGTCCATCGGCGCCCAGACCCTGGCCCACGAGCGCGTGCCGCAGTGGATCGCCACGGCCAACAAGGTGGGCTTGACCACGGGCCGCTGGGGCAGCAATGGCCAGCCCGGCGAGAAGGTCAAGGCCTTGGTGTTCGACGCCACCGGCCTGGCCGACAGCACCCAGAGCGACGCCCTCTACTGGTTCTTCCACGATGCCGCCCGTTCGGTGCTGCCGTCTGGACGCGTGGTGATCATCGGCCGCCCGCCCGAAGAGTGCAGCTCGCCGCGCAAGGCGACTGTGCAGCGCTCGCTGGAAGGCCTGAGCCGCTCGCTGGGCAAGGAGCTCAAGAAGGGCGCCACGGCCCAGCTGGTCTACGTGTCCGAAGGCGCCGAAGCCAACCTGGAATCGACCCTTCGCTTCCTGCTGTCGGCGCGCTCCACCTACGTGTCGGCCCAGGTCGTGCGCGTGGGCAAGCCCGTGAGCGACGTGGTCACCCCGGCCGATTGGGCCAAGCCCCTGGCCGGCAAGAAGGTGCTGGTCACCGGTGCCTCGCGCGGCATCGGCGCCGCCATCGCCGAAGTGATGGCCCGTGACGGCGCCGACGTGATCGCGCTGGACGTGCCCCAGGCGCAAGAAGGCCTCAATGAAGTCGCCAAGAAGCTGGGCGGCAAGGCCATCGCGCTGGACATCGGCGCCGCCGACGCCCCGCAGAAGCTGGTCGAGGCCGCCAAGGCCGACGGCGGCTGGGATGTCATCGTGCACAACGCCGGCATCACCCGCGACAAGACCATCGCCAACATGAAGGAACACCTCTGGCAGCTGGTGGTCAACGTGAACCTGTCCACTCAGGAGCGCATCAACGACGCGCTGGTCGAGTCGGGCGCGCTCAAGGCCGGTGGCCGCATCGTCTGCGTGTCGTCGATCTCGGGCATCGCCGGCAACATGGGCCAGACCAACTACGCCGTCTCCAAGGCCGGCGTGGTCGGCATGGTGCAGTTCAATGCGCCGATCTACGCGCAAAAGGGCATCACCATCAACGCCGTGGCCCCGGGCTTCATCGAAACCGCGATGACGGCCGCGATCCCCTTCGCCATCCGCGAAGCCGGCCGCCGCATGAACTCCATGAGCCAGGGCGGGCAGCCGGTCGACGTCGCCGAGGCCATCGGCTGGTTCGCCAGCCCGGCCTCCAGCGGCCTGACCGGCAACACCATCCGCGTTTGCGGCCAGAGCCTGATCGGCGCCTGACGGCTGACGCGGGAACGCCGACATGAAGTTCATCGAAGTCAACAAGCTGCCCAGCGCGCTGTCGCTCAACATCGGTGCGCTGCGCTCGAGCAGCAAGCGCCCCGGCGTGGTCGAGGCACTGCCCCAGGTCACCTACGTGCGGCCCAGGGTGGTGATCGACGGCAAGGATGTGGCCAAGTACGCCAAGGTCTGCGGCTTCACCAAGGCGCACGGCGTGCCCATGCTGTACCCGCACCTGCACGCGTTTCCGCTGGCCATGATGCTGTTCGGCTCGCGGCGCTTTCCGTGGCCCGCGATGGGCCTGGTGCACCTGGCCAACAGCGCCAGGCTGCTCAAGCGCATCAACGTGGGCGACGAGCTGCGCATCGAGATGACCACGGGCGAGCTCTTCGCGCATGACAAGGGCCAGGTCTTCACGCTCAACGCCCGCGCCCTGCGCGCTGGCGAGGTGGTGTGGGAAAGCACCTGGACCTTGCTGCGCATGGGTGTGCGCAACCCCAAGGGCGAGCCTTTCACCAGCGCGCTGGCCGATGAAACGCCCATCGCCCATCAGGCCGATTTCTTCGCCGCGGCGGGCATCGGCCGGCGCTACGGACTGGTCTCGGGCGACGTGAACCCGATCCACATGTCGGCGCTCACGGCCAAGTTCCTCGGGTTCCGCAAGGCAATCGCCCATGGCATGTGGACCAAGGCCCGCGCCCTGGCCATGCTGATGCCGCGCGAGGCCGTCGATCAGGCCGAAGTGGTCGTCGAGTTCAAGACGCCACTGTTCCTGCCGGCCAAGGCCTCGCTGTGGGCCGCCCGCCAGGAGTCGGGCAGCCTGTTCGAGGTTCGCAACTCCAAGGGCGACAAGCCCCACCTGCGCGGCCGGGTCACCTTCTGATCCCGCCTGCCGCCCTCACTTCACGTTCCATCTTCCTCAGATTCCAGGATTCACACATGAGCAGCACCGTCCGTCGCGTCGCCATCCTCGGTGGCAACCGCATCCCCTTCGCCCGTTCGAACACCGTCTACTCGCACGAGTCCAACCAGGACATGCTGACCTCCACGCTGCAAGGCTTGGTCGATCGCTTCAACCTGCATGGCGAGCGCCTGGGCGATGTCGCCGCCGGCGCCGTGATGAAGCATTCGCGTGACTTCAACCTGGTCCGCGAAGCCGTGCTGTCGACCACGCTGTCGCCCCAGACCCCGGCCTATGACCTGCAACAGGCCTGCGGCACCGGCCTGGAAGCCATCATGCTGGTGGCTAACAAAATCGCCCTGGGCCACATCGAAGTCGGTATCGGCGGCGGCGTGGACACCACGTCCGACGCCCCCATCGGCGTCAACGAGAAGATGCGCAAGATCCTGCTGGAAGCCAACCGTGGCAAGAGCACCAGCGCTCAGCTCAAGACGCTGTCCAAGATCCGCCCCTCGATGCTGGTCAAGCCCAACATCCCCAAGAACGGCGAACCGCGCACCGGCTTCTCCATGGGCGAGCACGCCGAGCTGATGGCCCGCGAGTGGGGCATCCCGCGTGAAGAGCAGGACCAGCTGGCCCTGGCCTCGCACCAGAACCTGGCCCGCGCCTACAAGGAAGGCTTCTTCGCCGACCTGATGACGCCGTACAAGGGCGTCACCAAGGACAACAACCTGCGCGAAGGCATCACGATCGAAAAGCTGCGCACCTTGAAGCCCTGCTTCGACAAGAAGGTCGCCCCGGGCCAGGGCACGCTCACGCCCGCCAACTCGACACCCCTCACTGACGGCGCCTCCGCCGTGCTGCTGTCCAGCGAAGAATGGGCCAAGGCGCACAACCTGCCCGTGCTGGCCTACATCACCTTCAGCGAAGTGGCTGCTGTTGACTTCTTCGGCCCGCAGAAGGAAGGCCTGCTGATGGCCCCGGCCTACGCCGTGCCGCGCATGCTGGCCCGCGCCGGCATCACCCTGCAGGATTTCGACTTCTACGAGATCCACGAAGCCTTCGCCGCCCAGGTGCTGTGCACGCTGAAGGCCTGGGAAGACGCCAAGTACTGCAAGGAAAAGCTGGGCCTGGACGCCCCCCTGGGCTCGATCGACCGCAGCAAGCTGAACATCAACGGCTCCTCGCTGGCAGCTGGCCACCCCTTCGCCGCCACCGGTGGCCGCATCGTGGCCACGCTGGCCAAGATGCTGAACCAGCGCGGCTCGGGCCGTGGCCTGATCTCCATCTGTGCCGCTGGCGGCCAGGGCGTTGTCGCGATCCTGGAACGCTGATCCCGTCGCCCTTGGTACCCCAGGGTTCCACCTAGATGAAAACCCTGGGGTATTGGCGTAAATTTTCCTCTTTTGCGGATTGTTACGGGACGTTCCCTGCACAAAGGGATCCAAATCCCAAGACAAGCCGACAACGGCGATAACAACGGGCCAGCAGGTACCGAGGAGATTTCTGATGAGTCAAGCAGCCGCGGCGGCCGTCGAGCCTACGCCCCAGTCCATCGTCAACCCGGATGGCACGACCAACCGCATCTGGTTGTCGTCGTATGTGAAGGGTGTGGTACATGACATCGACCTCGACAAGTACCGTTCGCTGAACGACTACTTCGACGAGTGCATCAACAAGTACCGCGACCGTCCTGGCTTCGTCAGCATCGGCACGGAGATGACGAACGACCTGTTCGAGCGCCGTGTGAAGGCCTTCGCCGGTTACCTGCAGAGCCTGGGCGTGAAGAAGGGCGATCGCGTCGCGATCATGCTGCCCAACACGCTGCAGTACCCGGTCACGCTGTTCGCCGTGCTGCGCCTGGGCGCCGTCGTGGTCAACGTGAACCCGCTGTACACGGCGCGTGAACTGAACCACACGCTGAACGACTCGGGCGCCGAGGTCATCATCGTGATGGAGACCTTCGCCAAGACGCTGGAAGACGCCAAGAAGGGGACCAAGCTCAAGCACATCGTGCTGACGCAGATCGGTGACCTGCTGGCCGAAGGCTGGTTCAACCCCAAGGGCTGGGCGCTGAACTTCGTGCTGCGCAAGGTGCAGAAGATGGTGCCGGCCTACAGCCTGCCTGGTGCTGTGTGGTACCGCGAGGCGCTGGCCAAGGGCGCGCAGGTCACGGTCCAGGCCGTGAAGGTCGAGCCCGATGACCTGGCCTTCCTGCAGTACACCGGCGGCACGACCGGCGTGGCCAAGGGTGCGATGCTCACGCACCGCAACATCCTGGCCAACTGCCAGCAGGCACTCGCTTTCGCCGAAGGCCAGCTGACGGGCGAAACGGAGACCGTGGTCACGCTCATCCCGATGTACCACATCTTCTCGCTGACGGTGAACGGCCTGATCTTCATGGCCCTGGGTGGCCGCAACATCCTGGTGGCCAACCCGCGCGACACCAAGCGCGTGATGATGATCCTGAAGAACGAGAAGTTCTCGGGCATCACCGGCGTGAACACGCTGTTCGCCTCCTTCCTCGATGACCCTGCTTTCGGCAAGCTGGACTTCTCCAAGCTCAAGCTGTCGATCGCCGGCGGCATGGCGCTGCAACGCGGCGTGGCCGAGCGCTGGAAAGAGGTCACCCGCACCTCCATCGTCGAAGGCTACGGCCTGACGGAATGCTCGCCCATCGTGTCGCAAGCCCCGGTGGACCTGTCCAAGGAACAGCCCACCTTCACCGGCTCCATCGGCGTGCCCGTGCCTTCCACCGAAGTGCGCTGCCGCCGCGATGACGGCACCTGGGCCAACATCGGCGAGCCAGGCGAGCTGTGCGTGCGCGGCCCGCAGGTGATGAAGGGCTACTGGCAGCGCCCTGACGCCACGGCCGAAGTGCTGGACAAGGACGGTTGGCTGGCCACGGGCGACATCGCCGTGATGGACGAGCGCGGCTTCCTGAAGATCGTGGACCGCAAGAAGGACATGATCCTGGTCTCGGGCTTCAACGTGTACCCGAACGAGATCGAAGACGTGGTCGCCATGCACCCCGACGTCAAGGAAGTGGCCGCCATCGGCGTGCCCGATTCCGTGGCCGGCGAGCGCGTGAAGGTCATCATCGTGCCGCGCAACGCCAGCCTGACCAAGGAAAGCGTGATCGAGCACTGCCGCAAGAACCTGACCGGCTACAAGATCCCCCGCATCGTCGAGTTCCGCAGCACCGAGCTGCCGAAGTCGCCCGTGGGCAAGATCCTGCGCCGCGAACTGCGCGACAGCAAGTGATGCAGTGACGGGGCAGGGCGCTCAAGCCTTGCCCTGTCACCACAGCCCGCCATGCCTTCACCGGCTGGCGGGCTGTGTCGTTTTTGGCCACACAATCAGGCATGGCCAAACGAGAAGACTTTCCCTTCATCCACCGGCTGCGCGTGCGCTGGCAGGAGGTCGATGCCCAGCAGGTCGTGTTCAACGGGCACTATCTGACTTACTTGGACGTCGCGATCTCCGAATACTGGCGGGCCGTGGGCCTGCCGTACCCGGACGGCTTCACGCACCATGGCGGCGACATGTACGCGCGCCAGCACACGCTGGCCTACCACGCGCCCGCCGTGCTGGACGACTGGCTGGACGTGGGTGTGCGCGCCGAACACATCGGCAATTCGTCGATGAAGATCGGCTGGGCGGTGTGGTCGGACCACCGCTTGTTGGTGACTGGCGAAGCCATCTACGTGCACACCTCGCTGGCCACGCGACGGCCCGAGCCCGTGCCTACCTCCGTGCGCGATCAGATCCAGGCGCAGGCCGAAGGCCGCCCTGTGACCCAGTTGCGCCTGGGCCGCTGGAGCGAGGTCGGCGAGCAGGCCGGTGCCGTGCGCAAGATCGTCTTCATCGGCGAGCAGAACATCCCCGAGCACGAGGAATGGGATGCCGACGATGCGCATGCCCTGCACGCCGTGGTGCTCAATGCGGCCGGCTTGCCCCTGGCCACGGGGCGACTGATCACCATCGGCCAGCCGGCAGGGCAGGCGCGCATCGGCCGCATGGCGGTGTTGCGCTCGATGCGCGGTGCGGGTGTTGGCCGCGAGGTGCTGCAAGCCCTGATCGATGCGGCCCGCGCGCAGGACACCCGCACGGTGACGCTGCATGCGCAGACCTCGGCCAGGCGCTTCTACGAATCGCAAGGGTTCAAGGCCGACGGCGATGTATTCGACGAGGTGGGGATTCCTCACATCGCCATGCGGCTGGATTTTCAGCGGTGAACAGGTAGAGGCGCTCGCCTGAGCGCCCCGGCTCACTCCGTCCTGCGGCTGCGCCCACTCTTGATCAGGCTGCGCGCGCGGGTCTTGCGCTGTGCCGGCTCGTCGGAGAGCGCGTGGTTGTCTTCCTCGTGCACATCGCTGCTTTCGAAGCGCTCGTCCTGGCGCAGGGCGGCCGGCGTCAGCGTCTGTTCCAGCTTGGCGAGCTGCTCTGCCTGCATCGTGTGGCGCGGTGGCCAGTTTTTCAGCGTCACGCGCCGCAGCAGCGCCATCTTGGCGCCCGCCGTGTAGGTGCGCTCCAGCACGTGCGTCACCAGGCGCTTGTTGACGCGTTCGGTGATGACCAGCGTGGAGCAGCGCGTGCCGTAGCTGCCATCCGGCGTGCGGATGAAGGCGGACGACAGCACCCGTTCCCATTCGAGCGAGATGCCGGTGTGCGGCAGTTGGTCGTCCGGGGCGACGGTGGGATCAGCCAGGGCTTCGAACAGGCGGTTGGCCAGGTCATCCACCGAATCGGCCTCGGCGAGCGCGGCCTTGGTGCTGGCCTTGAGCTGGTTGACCTTGGGCCAGGGCGAGTTCAGGTGCCCGTTGGACAGGCCATACACGCCTTTTTCCAGCCGCTGCGGGTAGCGCGCAGTGTTGGACACCCAGAAGCATTCACCCTCGGCGAAATCCAGCGCGACCAGGTTGAATCCGTTGTAGCCGCTCATGGCCAGTTGCGGCCACAGGCGGTCCATCGAGTGCTCGCCACGCAGCCACAAAGGCACGATGTCGCCGCGCGAGGGGGCGGTGCGGTCTTCCTTGGCCGGGTTGCGGTAATTGGTGACGAAGGCCAGGCGCCCTTGGGCGGTGAGGCCCATCCAGGTGCCACCGGCCTGCAGGTCACGCCCGCCCAGGATGGGCGGCTGGCCGGGCGTGTCTTCCCACCAGCCCAGGCGGGCGGCGGGGCGGGCCATGAACTCGTCACGGTTACCCGCGAGGACGAAGGGGAAACGGCTGCTGAGGTCCAGGGCGATGCTGGCCAGGCACATGGGTCACTCCTTGCGGGTCGAAAGCGCGCCGGCCTTGCTCGGCGACAAGGGGCTGAAGCATTCGGTTTGGCGAGTGCCGTCGATGCCCTCGGGCAGGGTGGGTAGCTCACGGGCCAGCGCCGCTTCGAAGGCGGCCCAGGCGCGGTGGTCCGCATGGCCGTTGAAGTGGTAGGTCTCCATCCACGTCGGGCCAGGCGACTGTGTCGGTTGCCCCGAGCTCCACTCGATGCGATGCTGCAGCGACGCCGCCAGGCCGGGCATGCCAGCGCGCAGGCGTGCCTGCATGCCATGGATGGCGTCGGCCAGCACCTGCTCGCGGCCGGGCTGGACGCGGTAGTAGATGTACAAAGCGCTCATGGGCGGCATCTTGCGCCAGGATCAGGCCAATGCCGTCAACATCTGTTGCGGCGGCGCAGCATCACGTGGCAGAGTGCGCGAAAACGGAGAAGGCCCCGCCAGCCGGATCAGGCGTCCTGCACGACCGCATAGGGCAGCTCGCCCAGCTGCAAGGCCGGGCCATCGGCCGCACCCAGGGTGAGAGCGCTCTGCGCATGCTGGATCTTGAGTTCTGCCAGCAGCGAACTGGCGCCGGCAGCGCCAGGCACCGGGGCCGCATTGACGACCAGGCCGGCAGGCTGCCCCGGATCATCGGCTGAGAAGATCTCCTGCCCCGGCTGGGCTTCGGCGGCCGTGTGCAGCAGGTACAGGCGCCGCTTGAGCGTGCCACGGTACTGGCTGCGGGCGACGATTTCCTGGCCGGGGTAGCAGCCCTTCTTGAAGTTCACGCCACCGACCAGTTCGTAGTTCACCATCTGCGGCACGAACTGGTCCACCGTGGGTTGCTCGATGCGCGGCACGCCGCTGGCCACTTCCAGCCAGCGCCAGGCGCTGGGAGGCACGACATCGCCATGGCTGGCGGTGGGAGCCTGCGCGGCCGGGCCCAGCCACAGCGCGCGGGCCAGGCCCTGCACGCTGGGCAGGCGAACCACCCACGCATTGGCGCCCGGGCCGCCATGCGGCACCACCGCGCCATCCTGCGGGCCTGCGCCCGCCAGGGCTTGTTCAGCGTGTTCGCCCAGCAGACCCATCAGCACCACATCGTGCGCGGCCGAGCTGAGCTTGGCCTTGGCGCGCAGCACGAACATCGACAGGCGCTTGAGCACGGCCGGCGCCACGTCAGCGCTCAGTACCAGCAGGATGCGCTCCGGCGAGGGGCGCAGCACCAGGGCGTCGCCCAGCATGCGGCCCTTGGGCGAACAGTAGGCGGCCAGGCGGGCTTCGGCTTCGCCCAGGCCTTCGATGTCCTGGCTGAGTTGGCCGTGAAGGAAGCTGGCGGCCTCGGGGCCATCGGCGTGCAGGCAGGTCAGGTGAGGCAGTGCGACCACGCCGGACCAGGTCGGCGCGTGCGGCAGAGAGATCTTGTCCATGGGGTGATTATGATCACCGCCGTGAACTTCCCTGACTTTGCACGGGCTTTTGACCCGACCGATATTTCCCGCCGTTGCGCATCCACCCGCGCCGCACAACGTGGCGGTGCGCTGATGCGCCTGCTGGCGACGCTCATCGTGCTGGCCGCCATCACCGTCGCTGGCGCCGTGGGTGGCCTGTGGTGGTGGGCGCACCAACCGATTCCCCTGAGCGCTCCCACGGTGGAGTGGTCGGTGGAGCAGGGCGTCACGCCACGCGGTGTGGCCCAGGGCTGGGTCAACGCGGGCGCGCAAACCTCGCCCTGGCTGCTGTACCAGTGGTTCCGCTGGTCGGGGCAGGCGCGCCAGATCCGGGCTGGCAGCTACGAGATCTCGCAAGGCATCACGCCGGATCGCCTGCTGGCCATGATGGTGCAGGGCGATGAATCGCTGTCCACCGTCAAGCTGATCGAGGGCTGGACTTTCAAGCGCTGGCGGCAGGAGTTGGCCCAGGCCGATGGCCTGCAGCCCATGACACGTGGTTGGACTGACGCCCAGGTGATGGCCGCGTTGGGCGAGCCCGCCGTGCCCGCAGAAGGCCAGTTCTTTCCGGACACCTATGCTTATTCCAAGGGCAGCACCGACATCGCCGTGATCCGCCGGGCTCACCGCGCCATGCAGAAGCAACTGGCCGAGGCCTGGGCCCAGCGCGCCGCCGCGAGTCCGCTGAAAACGCCCCAGGACGCTTTGGTCCTGGCTTCCATCGTCGAGAAGGAAACCGGCCACGGCGAAGACCGCGGCATGGTCTCCGGCGTGTTCAACAACCGCCTGCGCATCGGCATGCCGCTGCAGACCGATCCCACCGTGATCTACGGCTTGGGCGATGCCTTCGACGGCAACCTGCGCAAGGTGCATCTGCAGACGGACTCGCCCTTCAACACCTACCTGCGCGGGGGCCTGCCGCCCACGCCCATCGCCATGCCCGGCCGGGCCGCGCTGCTGGCCGCCGTGCGGCCCGATGCCACGCGCGCCCTGTACTTCGTGGCGAGTGGCGATGGCCGCAGTGTCTTCAGCGAGACGCTGGCCGAACATAATCGAGCCGTCAACCGCTACCAGCGCAAACGTCCATGACCCAGTCTTCGGGGACTTCCCACGTGCCAGCCGGCCGATTCATCACCTTCGAGGGCATCGACGGCGCGGGCAAGACCAGCCACCTCGACGAGCTGGAGAAGCGCTGGCGCGAGGCCGGCCGCGACGTGGTTCGCACGCGCGAGCCCGGCGGCACGCCCCTGGCAGAATCGCTGCGCGAACTGGTGCTGCATCGCCCCATGGATGCGCTGACCGAATCGCTGTTGGTGTTCGCTGCCCGCCGCGACCACCTGGCCACGGTGATTGAACCCGCCCTGGCCCGTGGCGCCTGGGTGCTGTGCGACCGATTCACCGATGCCACCTTCGCCTACCAGGGTGCGGGGCGCGGTTTCGATCTGGCGCCCCTGCAGACCCTGGAGCAATGGGTGCAGGCCGGCCGACACCCTGATCTCACGCTGGTCTTCGACGTGGACCCGGCCATTGCCGCCCAACGCCTGAGCGCAGCGCGCAGCCCGGACCGTTTTGAGGCCGAGGACACCGCCTTCTTCCAGAAGGTGCGCCAGGGCTACCAGCAACGCATCGAAGCACAGCCCGCGCGCTATGCCGTGATCGACGCGGCACAACCGCCAGCCGGCGTGGCCGCGCAGGTGCAGGTCGTGCTGGCCCAACGGGGGTGGTGGTGAGTCTGTTGCGTCTGCTGCCCTGGCAGGACGGTGTCCTGCGCGATGCCCTGTCCCGCTTGACCTCGCCAGCATCCCTGATCCATGGCCAGCCTGGCTCGGGGCAGCTTGAACTGGCCTTGGCCCTGGCCAAGGCGTGGTTGTGCGAATCGCCCGCATCGTTGGCGGCAGGCGGCAATGCACCGGCTTGCGGCCATTGCCCGGCCTGCCATCTGGTCGACACCGGCTACCACCCGGACCTGAAGGTACTGGTGCCCGAGGCCATGCAGCCCAGCCTGGGCTGGGATTTCGGCGCGGACGATGCCGATGCCGACAAGGGCGACGCCAAGAAGCGCAAGCCCAGCCAGGAGATCAAGGTCGATGCCATCCGCCAGGCCGTGGCCTTCTGCCAATCGACCGTGTCGCGTGACCGGGCCAAGGTCGTGCTGATCCACCCGGCGGACCGCATGAACACGGTGTCGGCCAACACCCTGCTCAAGACGCTGGAAGAGCCGCCTGGCCGTGTGCGCTTCCTGCTCAGTTGCGGTTCGATCGACGACATGCTGCCCACGGTACGCAGCCGCTGCCAAGCCTGGCACCTGCCATTGCCCGAAGGCGATGCCGTGCTGGACTGGCTGTGCACCGCGCACCAGGGCCTGTCCGCGCCAGACGCGCGCATCCTGCTGGCCGCCGCCGGCGGCAGCCCGCAAGGCGCGGCAGAACTGCTGGGCCTGGGCTGGACGGCCGCCGCCTGGCAACGTTTGCCCAAGGATGTGGCAGGCGGCGTGGCCGGCGCCTGGGCTGGCTGGCCCTTGCCACTGCTGGTCGATGCCTTGCAAAAGCTCTGCCACGACCTGTCGCGGGCCAGTGCCGGCGGTGCACCGCGCTACTTTCCGGCGGAGGCCGTGCCGGCCAATGTCAGCCTGCCGCGGCTCACAGCATGGGCGGCCGAACTGCGCCAGGCGCGCCGCCACGCGGACCACCCCTGGAACGCCGGCCTGAAGGTCGAATCCCTGCTGTTCCAGGCTCGCCGCGCCGTGCAGCCCGATACCCCCCGCGCTCGCGGGTAAACGTGCGCTAAATCACGCCCGAGGGGTGATTGAGGCCGCTACACTGGACAACGATGAGCGAATACCAGTCCACCACCGCCCCCTCGACCTTTGCCGGTACGGGCCCGGGCCGCCTGCCTGTCGTCGCCGCTGGCGCCGGGGGCACGGGTGCGGCCACCGCTTCGCCGGCACGGCCCAGCGTGATCCAGCTGGTGTTCCGAGAAAAGGGCGCGCTCTACGCGGCCTACATCCCCTCGTTCATCGACGGCGGCCTGTTCGTTCCCACCACCCGCGAATACACCCTAGGCGACGACATCTACCTGCTGCTGTCCCTGCCCGACGACGCCCAGCGCTATCCCGTGGCCGGCAAGATCGCCTGGATCACCCCCTCCAACGCCTCGGGTGGCCGCACGCAGGGTGTGGGTGTCAAATTCCCCAACGACGAAAAGACCCGCCTGCTGCGCGTCAAGATCGAGCAGATCCTGGGCACGGCGCTGTCGTCGTCCAAACCCACGCAAACGCTGTAAGCCTCGCTTTCAGCCACAATGATGGGCGGCCCGCGAGGCCGCCTTTTTCATTGCCCACGTTGTCATCGGTCCCTGCCATGTTCGTCGATTCGCACTGCCACCTCAATTTCCCCGACTATGCCGACAAGATGGACGCGGTGCTGGCGGAGATGGCGCAAGCCCAGGTCGATCGCGCCCTGTGCATCAGCACCACGCTCGAAGACTTCCCTCAGGTGCACAAGCTGGCCGTCACGCACGCCAACCTGTGGGCCACCGTGGGCGTGCACCCCGACAACGAAGGCATCCAGGAGCCCACGCTCGATGACCTGCTGGAGCGCGCGGCCTTGCCCCGCATCGTCGGCATCGGCGAGACGGGCCTGGACTACTACCGCCTGGGCGAGCGCACCCTGGCCGACATGGCATGGCAGCGAGAGCGGTTCCGCGTGCACATCCGCGCCGCCTTGCAGACGCAACTGCCCCTGGTGATCCATACCCGTCAGGCCAGCGACGACACCCTGGCCATCCTGCGCGAGGAAGGGCAGGGCAGGGCCCATGGCGTCTTCCATTGCTTCACCGAGAGCGAAGCCGTGGCCCGTGCCGCGCTGGACCTGGGTTTCTACATCTCCTTCTCCGGCATCCTCACGTTCAAGAACGCCGCGGACCTGCGCGAGGTGGCGCGCTTCGTGCCGCTGGACCGCTGCCTGATCGAAACCGACAGCCCCTACCTGGCCCCCGTGCCCTACCGGGGCAAGACCAACACGCCGGCCTACGTGCCCTACGTGGCCCGGCAGATCGCTGAGCTCAAAGGCCTGTCCGTGGAGGAGGTGGCGGAAGCAACAAGCCGCAACTTCGAGACTTTGTTCTCAGGCGTTGCAGTGCAGTAAAGGGTTTGCCTCCGGAGTCCGTCGAAACCCGTGTCAGACAATTTCTGACAAGCGGTATGGCAACGCGGTGACTGGTTGATCCCCCGTTCAATGCCTACAGTGTGACCCATCACGACGGCTCACTTTTCTTCACCGGAGGCACCATGCAGAACCAAGGCATCTACGCAAACCCGTTTGCACTGATGATGGATCCCCAGGCAGTGTTCGACGCCATGTCGCGTTCGGAACGCCTGAACCGCCTGCACAGCCGCGTGTGCCGTCCGCTGGACAAGCCGCTGATCCCCGTGGTCGGCGATGCCGAGATCGACGCTGAAAGCGACGCTGAGGTTTCCCTGGCCTGAGTTCCTTCAATGGCCGCGCTGTCATGGCGGCCGCTGGAGTCAGGCTCCAAGTTTTTTTGTGGCAAGAGTGTGTGTTGATTCGCAGCCCGTCCTCATGGACGGGCTTTTTTTTTTGCGTCGTGCCGGCATGGCACGCTCACTGCCGGTAACCCAGCGCGGGGTACTGCTTTTCGAGCCAGCGTCCGGTCACGGAGACGCCCTGGCACATCAGCACATAGACCACGGCGATGACCAGGTAGGCTTCGAGGAAGAAGGGGCGCCAGTCGGCATCGCCGTTGAGGCTGACGGACATCGCCCCGGTCAGTTCCTGCAGGCTCACGATCATCACCAGCGAAGTGTCCTTCAGCACGCCGATGCTGTGGTTGACCAGCGAGGGCAAGGCCGTGCGAAAAGCCTGCGGCAAGATGACCAGCCGCTGCGACGCCCACCAACTGGCCCCCAGCACCTGGGTGGCCTCGGCCTGCTCGCCTGCCACCACGCGCAAGCTGCCCCGCAGCGTTTCGGCAGCATAGGCACCTGAAAACAGCACGGTGACGATCAGCACGCGCCCCACCGGCCCCACGCCCCAGGATGCAGGCAACACGGCCGGCAGCAGGAAGGCGGCCATGAAGAGCCACATCACCAGCGGACCGCCACGAATCACCTCGATCACCGCCACCGCCGGCCAGGACACCCAGGCCCTTGCGGACAAGCGCGCCCAGGCCAGCACCACCGCCAGCGGCAGGCTCAAGCCCAGGCTGACCACCGTGAGCAACACGGTCAGCGGCAGACCGCCCCACAGGCGGGATTCAACCGATGGCAAACCGGCCCAGCCGCCCGCGAGGATGGCCAGCCCCAACAGCCACAGCACCAGCGATGCCGCACAGGACCAGAGCCCGGCCCGTGTGCCCAGGCGCCCACGCCAGGCCGGCACGATCAACGCGGCCAGGGCGGCGGCCCACAGCAGCAGGGTCAGAGCAGGACGGGCATGGTGCTCGACCGGGTAACGACCAAACAGCCACCAGCGCCATTTCTCGGTCACCACGCCCCAGCACGCGCCGTGATGCTCCAGTGCGCGGCAAGCCTCCAGATCGGGGAGGAACACGGCTTTGAGCACGGCCCAATCCAGCACGTGCCACAGCAGCCAGGCCAGCAGAAGCAGCACCGGGGCCTGCCACAGCCATGCCCGTGGCGATGCGTTGGTGTTCGAAGCGCGCGTCGTGCTCATGCTTGCCCCTGCACACCGGTGCGGCGATCCGCCCAGTGCATCAGCAGCGCCACCGTCCAGGACAGCAGCAGGTAGATCGCCATCATCAAGGTGATGCACTCGAACACGCGGCCCGTCTGGTTCAGGGCCGTGTTGCCCACGGACACCAGATCCGGGTAGCCCACGGCCACGGCCAGCGGCGAGTTCTTGATCAGGTTGAGCAACTGGTTGGTCAGCGGTGGGCGGATAGCGCGCAAGGCCTGCGGCAGCAGCACCTTCCATCGGATCTGCGAGGGCGTGGCGCCGAGCGTTTCGGCCGCCTCCAGCAGGCTGCGGGGCACCGACAGCACGCCCGAGCGCACCACCTCGGCGATGAAGGCCGCGGTGTAGATGCCCAGCGCCAGCAGCACCGCCAGGAATTCGGGGGTCACGGCGGCACCGCCCTGCACGTTGAAGGTCTCCTGCACGGGCAGGCTCCAGCCGCCATGCACGTGGTCCCACCAGGGAAAGGCCAGCCCGCCCTTGCTCAGCAGCACGCCGGGCAGCAGGTGCAGCGCCTCCATGGGCTCGGGCAGCCACTCCACCATCAGGAAGTACCACATCAGCAGCTGCACCAGGATCGGCACGTTGCGCACGCCTTCGACGATCAGCGATGACAGCCGGCGCGGCAAGGGCAGGGCAGACAAGCGCCCCAGGCCCAGCACCGTGCCCAGCACCAGGGCCAGCACGATGGCCGGAATGCTCACGCGCAGCGTGTTGCTGAGCCCGACGCCGAAGGCCTGCCACAGCGGTTGCTCCGCGCTGAACAGCCACGGGCCGGTTTCGCCGATGTCAAAGCCCGTGGGCTGGCCGAGGAATTCGAACATCCGTGGCGCGCGCGGCGATCAGCGGAAAGGCGGCGGGTACATCAGCCCGCCCTGGTTCCACAGCTTGTTCATGCCACGCTGCAGCTTGAGCGGTGAGCCCTGGCCGACATTGCGCTCGAAGATCTCGCCGTAATTGCCCACGGCCTTCACGGCGCGCACGGCCCAGTCCTTGTCAAGGCCCAGCAGCTTGCCCATGTCCTCACCGGTGCCGGCAAAGCGCTGGATGGCCGGATCGGCCTCGTTCTTGCGTTTGTCGATGTTGGCCTGGGTCAGGCCCAGTTCTTCGGCTTCGAGCAGTGCATAGACCGTCCAGCGCACGATGGCGAGCCATTGGTCGTCGCCGCGCTGAACCATCGGGCCCAACGCTTCCTTGGAGATCAGCTCGGGCAGGATCAGGTAGTCGTCTGGCTTGGGCGCCTCCTTGTTGCGCACGCTGGCCAGGCCCGAGGCGTCTGTCGAGTAGACCTGGCAGCGCCCCGAGAAAAAGGCCTTGAAGGCCGCCTCGAAAGTGTCGTAGACCACCGGCTTCAGGTTGAGCTGATTGCGACGCGAGAAATCCGCGATGTTCTTCTCGGTGGTGGTGCCGGCCTGCACGCACACCTGCGCGCCCTTGAGTTGCTTGGCGCTGGTGACCTTGAGCTTCTTTGGCACGAGGAAGCCCTGTCCATCGAAGTAAGTCACAGCCACGAAGTGAAAGCCCAGCGAGGCATCACGGGTCAGCGTCCAGGAGGTGTTGCGCGACAACAGGTCGATCTGGCCCGATTGCAGGGCCGCAAAACGCTGCTGCGCATTGAGCGGCGTGTAACTCACCTTGTCGGGCTTGCCCAGCACCGCGGCAGCCACGGCCTTGCAGACATCGACATCCAGCCCCTTCCAGCGGCTGCCGGCTTCAGGCGCGGAAAACCCCACCACGCCGGTGCTGACACCGCAACGCAGTTCGCCGCGCTGCTTGATGCCGTCCAGCACCTTGCCAGCATGCGCAAAGCTGGCAGCCAGCATCAGGGCGGACACCAGGATACCCCTTAGGAGGTTGCGAGAAGGAAGTACGCAAACCGGACAATCTGTCATGGCAATAGGGAAACCGTGCAGTGGCACACAGCCCGCAGCATAAGCCATGCCTGTTATGTTGTCCCCCGATGGGATGACAGTGTGATGGACAGGTCGACATTGGTGGCAGACACCTTGGGCCGAGGCTTTGCCCGGCTCACGTTTCCGGCGCCCCTGGAAGAGCAGTTTCTCCAGGACGGTGCTGCGCAGCGCTTGCTGCTGATCCAGATCGCCGGCGTCGGCTCGGTCGTGTTCTTCGCGGGCGTGGTGCTGGCCGATCTCTTCATGATCCCTGACCGCGTGGGCCTGGCCATCGCGCTGAGGGCAGGCGTGTACGGCCCGCTGTGCCTGGCGGGGCTCTGGTTCTTCAGCCGCTTCAGCCTGCCGCGCATGGTCGAATGGGCCGTGGCGGGTGGTGGCTTGATGGCTGCGGGCATTTCACTGTTCCTCAGCCTGAACAGCCAGGCCCCGCAAGCCCTGGCCCACCTGGTGATTCTGAACGTGGTGGTGATCTACGCCACGATGATCGGCCGCTTCTGGCCCATGCTAGTGATGTGTCTGCTGATCGCCAGTGGCCATGGTTATGCCGTGATCGCCAAAGGCGACGTGTTCAGCGGGCTGGGCATGGCCACGACCTTGCTGCTGCTGTCGACGATCGTGTTCACCCTGTACGGCAACTACACGCTGGAACACTCCGACCGCAAGGTCTACCTGCTGGATCTGCAGGAGAATGCGCTGCAGTTCGAGCTCACCGAGGCCAACGAAGCGCTGGCACGCTCCGTGCGCACAGATCCGCTCACCGGTCTGGCCAACCGCCGCCATTTCGACGACTTCATGACCCAGGTGTGGGCGCATTCGCAAGCGCAGCACACCTCGATGGCCCTGATGCTGATCGACATCGACCACTTCAAGCGCTACAACGACCAGCGCGGGCATCCCGCCGGGGACCGCTGCTTGTGCGACGTTTCCCACGTGCTGGCCGGCACCCTGCGCAAATCCGGCGACCTGGTGGCGCGCTGGGGCGGGGAGGAGTTCGCCGTGGTGATGGGCAATGCCTCGCTGGACATGGCGCGCAGCACCGCCGAGCGTGTGGTCGAGGCTGTGCGCTCGGCCGCGTTGCCACATGGCGCCTCGTCCACCGCGCCTGTGGTGACGGTGAGCATCGGCGTGGCCGCGATGACGCCGTGGCCAGGCGTCTCTCCGCAGACCCTGATCCAGCAGGCCGACGCGGCCCTGTACCGCGCCAAGGCGCTTGGACGCAACCAGGCGGTCGCCGCCGAAGAAGAGGGTGGCGCCCTCAACAGAGCACGCGCATGATTCCCTCCACCATGACCCGCGGCCTGCCCCGGCTGCAATTCGATTCACCGCAGGACGAGCGCCTGTTCGACAAAGGCTCGCAAGCGGCCCGGCTGCGCTACTTCATGATCAGCGGCTGGGTGTCCCTGCTGACCTACAACGGTTTCCTGGTGGTGGACTGGCTGGTCAGCCCGGACGTGTTCGCCCTGGGTGTGCTGGTGCGGCTGGTGGTGTTCACGTCCTTCGGAATGGCCACGATGCTGATCGCCCAGATCTACCGGCATGTGCTGCTGGCCCTGCCATCGGCGGCCACGGAAGGCGCCATCATGGTCACCGGCATCATGGCCGCCCTGAGCGTGGCGGTGGTGCTCACCAGCCCCAACATGGGCCACAGCGAGTGGACGGTGTTCTACCACGGGGGGTTCGTGCCAGTGATCATCTACGGCACCGTGGTCCAGCGGCTGCGCTTCAGATTGGCCGCCATGTTCACGGGCGCCATCCTGATGATCCACTGGTTCTGCATGGCGCTGGCTTACCGGGAGGCCACGGCGCCCGTGGTGCCGATGCTGCTGTTCGTGTCGTCCGTGGCGATTTACACGCTGGTCATCAACTACCGTCTGGAATACGAAGAGCGCCAGCAGTTCCTGCGGCAGCAGCGGGGCAGGGTGCTACGCGATCAGTTGGACCGCTCACGCATCGAACTGGAAAAAGCTGCCCGATGTGACCCCTTGACCGGTGTGGCCAACCGACGCGCCTTCGACCAGGCCATGCAGGAGGCATGGGCGCAGGCCAGGCAGCAAGGCTCGCACCTGGCCTTGCTGCTGGTCGATGTGGACCATTTCAAGGCGTACAACGACTTCTATGGGCATCCCTCGGGAGACCAGTGTCTGCACGTGGTCGCGCAAGTGCTGCAGGCCGTGGCGAGCCAACACGGAGGGCTGGTGGCCCGCTGGGGCGGGGAAGAGTTCGCCGTGGTGCTGCCCGCGCAGTCGCTGGCACAGGCACAAGATGTCGCCGCTCGCGCACGCCAGGCCATCCAGGCGGCCAACCTGCGGCATGAGCGCTCGACCACGGCCGCCACGGTCACCGCCAGTCTGGGCGTGGCGGCCATGACGCCCACCACCTCCGACGAGGGCTGGGCCGGCCTTCTGGCACAGGCCGATGCCGCGCTCTACGAAGCCAAGCGCACTGGCCGCAACCGGGTCAGCGTCTTGCACCGCTCACAGGCCATGGCCGAGTGAGGGCGCTTCAACCCATCGTCAGACGCGCAGTTTGCCGGTGAGCGACTGCCACAGCATCACCCAGTCACCCATGAAGCTGTAAAGCGGGTATTCGAAGGTGGCTGGCCGGTTCTTCTCGAACCGGAAGTGGCCCACCCAGGCAAAGCCATAGCCAAACAGCGGCGCCAGCAACAACAGCCACCAGTTGGCCGTGAGCACGGCGGCAGCCACCACACCCAACACCAGCACCGAGCCGACCACATGCAAGCGGCGGCAGGTGAGGTCCTCATGCTGGGACAGGTAGAACGGGTAGAACTCGCGGAACGTCTGATAGCGGTTCATGGTGGTACTCCTCGGCAAGGGCCATGCATGGCCTCTTTCGGCGATCCCCATACGACCAATGGTGATCGATGATCTTCAGTGTCACAGCTTGCAGGGTCTCTTGCATAAAATC
>DXIO01000096.1 GCA_019112875.1 Candidatus Aquabacterium excrementipullorum | reverse complement strand
AAGAACTACTCGTCGTGGTCGCTGCGCGGCTGGCTGCTGGCGCGCTTCGCCGGCCTGCCCTTCACCGAGCACGTGCTGCCGCCGGACGATCCGTCCACCCGCGCCGAGATCCTGCTGCTGTCCTCCTCGATCCGCGTGCCCAGCCTGGAGCACGAAGGCGTGCTGGTGTGGGACACGCTGGCCATCGCCGAGTACCTCAACGAGGTGGCCCCCGGCGCCGGCCTGCTGCCCAAGGACGCCCGCGCCCGTGCGCATTGCCGCGCCATCAGCGGCGAGATGCACTCGGGCTTCACCGCGCTGCGCTCGGCCCTGCCGATGAACCTGCGCGCGCACTTCCCGAAGTTCAAGGTGTGGTCACGCGCGCAGGCCGACGTGCAGCGCATCACGGCCATCTGGCATGAGTGCCTGGAGACTTACGGCGGCCCCTTCCTGTTCGGCGCGCAGCGCACGGTGGCCGATGCAATGTACGCGCCGGTGTGCACGCGCTTCGCCACCTACGATGTCAAGCTCGACGCCACCTGCGCCGCCTACCGCGACCTGATGATCAGCCAGCCCGAGATGCAGGCGTGGATCGCGGCGGCCAAGGCCGAGCCCATCGACATCGACGAGCTCGACGTCGAGTTCTGAGCCCGGCCGCGAGGCCTTTATTTCCAGGGTGTCGGGTCGGGCACGCTGCACACGGGCTCGACATCCACCGTGCCGAAATCCGCCGGGCCGACGATTTCCAGGTACTCCATGTCCGGCGAGTAATCGAACAGGTAGTGGCGCACGCCCGGGCGCTGGTGCACGCAGTCGCCGGCCTGCACCAGCGTTTCCTGGTCCTCGTACATGAAGCGCGCCCAGCCCTTGGTCATGATCACGATCTGGAAATCCGCCACGTGGCGGTGCCAGCCGGTGCCGGTCTCGGGTGGCAGATCGGGGTTGGCCTTGACCAGGTGGGCCACCACCTTGCCGTTGGTGGCGTCGCGCACGCCCAGGTCGCGGTACAGGAAGAAATCCCGCAAGCCGCCGCCTTCGAACTGGGTGTCCTGCGTGCGGATGTGGGAGAACTTGGTCGAGGTGGTGTCCAGCATGGTGCGTCCTTTCAAGCGTCGTGGCCACGCTCCGCGGTGAACGCATCAACCATGCCGCCCCAGCGCGGATCAGGCACTTCACCCCGGCGGTGCATCGCGGCACCGCAAGGGCAGGCACAATCACGCTTTGCACACCACACCGATGCGCCGCGCCAGGCGCACGCACCACCATGAGCGCCTCCGCCACCCTCACCGACAAAGAGATCCACGAGCTCGACGAGTTGCTGGCCCTCGTGCCCGAGCCGCACGAAACGCTGGACGCGGTCATCCTGGACGGCTACCTGTGCGGCGTGATCGTGCAGCCCGTGATGCTGACGACCGAAGAGTGGCTCGGCCCCATCTTCGGCACCGAAGGCCTGCCCGAGCCCGGCAAGGGTGAGTGGACGGAAGCCCGCCACAACCGCCTGATGACGCTGATCCAGCGCCGTTACGACGAACTGCTGCGCGGCGTGCTCGAAGACGGCTGGTTCGACCCGCTGGTGCCGATGATCGAAGACGAGGACGGCAAGCCGCTGGAAGGCAAGGACGCCTTCGAAGGCCTGGGCTACTGGGTGGCGGGTTTCGAATGGGCGCTGGCCAACTTCCCGCAGCTGGAAGAAGCAGGCCTCTCGGGCGTGCCGGACCTGCTCGATTCGCTGTGGCGCCACCTGCCCGAGCAGGACGAGGTGCAGCAGCAGATGACCAAGGCGCTGGACCAGGAGCACCCGCTCAAGAACCTGGACGCCGCCATCGAGGCCCTGGTGTTCGACGTGGTCGACCTGGCCGAGATCGGCATCGCCGAGCGCCACAAGGTGCAGACCGTGGTGCGCGCCGAGCCCAAGCTGGGCCGCAACGACCCGTGCAGCTGCGGCAGCGGCAAGAAGTACAAGAACTGCCACGGCGCCAACTGACGCCGCCTGACGACGAGGCCCTGCGCTTTTGAAACTCCAGATCCTGTCCGACCTGCACCTGGAGACCGAGCGCTTCACGCCCGAGCCGGCGCCCGGTGCCGAACTGCTGGTGCTGGCCGGCGATGTCGACAGCACCTGGGCGGGCCTCTCGCTGTTCAAGGACTGGCCCGTGCCCGTGGTCTACGTGCCTGGCAACCACGAGTTCGACCAGCGCGACATCCACGAGGCCCTGGCCGGCCTGCGCCAGCGCTGCGGAGAACTCGGCCTGCGCATGCTGGAGCGCGAGTCCTGCGTCATCCGGGGGGCCGACGGCCGCCACATCCGCTTCGTGGGCACCGTGCGCTGGTGCGATTTCGACCTGTTCGGCGCCGACAAGCGCGCCAAGTCGCAGCGTGCCGCCAGTTACTTCGTCAAGGTGATGCGCGCCACGCGCAATGGCCAGCCCTTCGACCCGGAAGCCGTGCGTGACGAGGCCCTGGTCTGCCGCGCCTGGCTGGCCGACACGCTGGCACAGCAGCCCACGCCCGATCAGCCCTGGGACGCCACCGTGGCCATCACCCACTACGGCCCCAGTCTGCGCAGCGCGGATCCGCGCTATGGCAACCAACCCGGCACGGCCAGCTTCTGCAACGCCGACGACGGCCTGCTGCCGCTGGCGAACCTGTGGATCCACGGCCACCTGCATTGCCGCCACGATTACACCGTGACGCACCCGCAGGGCGGCAGCACGCGCGTGGTCAGCAACGCCCGTGGGCATGGCTACAAGAGCGAATCGCTGGGGCACGACGGCCTGTTCAGCGTCGTCGTTTGATCCACGTCAAGCCAGGCTCAATGAATCCAAACTGAACCGCGCTAGACTGAGGCGACACCCTTTTGAAGGAGTTGCGCCGCATGAAGATCCTGCTCGCCGTGGACGGCAGTCCCTACACCCGCAAGATGCTGGCCTGGCTGGCGGCCAACGACGACTGGCTGGCCGGTTCGCACCACTACACGGTGCTGACGGTCACGCCCGCCATCCCGCCGCACGCCGCGCGCCTGTTCCAGGCTTCGGAGCTCAAGGCTTATTACGAGGAAGCCGCCGAGGCGGTCTTCAAGCCCATCCGCAAGTTCACCGGGCGCCACAACCTGGCCACGCAGTACGTGGGCAAGACGGGCCATGCCGGCGAGGTGATCGCCAAGATCGCCGACCAGGGCAAGTTCGACCTGGTGATCATGGGCTCGCACGGCCAGGGCACGCTGCTCAACCTGGTCACGGGCTCGGTGGCCACCAAGGTGCTGGCCAACAGCAAAGTGCCAGTGCTGCTGGTGCGCTGAGTTGCACCGCCCAAAAGGAAAACCCGGCCAAGGCCGGGTTTTTTGATGCCCGAACCAGGCGCAAGGGCGCCGGGCTCAGCCTTGCACGGGTCAACCGCGGCGACGGCGACCAGCGATGAAGCCCACCACGCCCAGGCCCGCCAGGACCATGGCGGTGGACGAAGCCTCGGGCACGGCGGTGACCGAGCTGAACTTCAGCGTGTCGATGAAGTACGAGTCGCCCGTGTACGAGAACGTGAAGGTGTTGCCGATCAGGGGCGTGGCGCTGCCATGGCTGGCCAGCGAATACGAAGCGGGCGTGCCACCGTCGACGCTCAGGCCGAACTGGTTGGAGCCGAAGGGCAGGTCGTCCAGATCCCAGTAGCTCAGGCTCACGGCCTGGGCGAAGCTGAAGGTGATGGTTTCACCGGAACCCAGGCGGGTATCGACGTTGGCCAGCTTGGCCACGCCCAGTTCGCCCAGCACGATCACCAGCTTGCCGCCGGTGGACGACACCGTCAGGTTGCCACCGGCCGTACCGCTGTAGTTCAGCGTGGTGGCCGCATCGATGATCTCGGAGAAGGTCAGCGTGGTGGTGGTCGTCGCCTGGGCGGGCAGGGCCAGCGCTGCGAGCGATGCCGCCATCCCGAATAGACGAACGGATGCAAATTTCATGATGTGGACACTCCCTTTACCTTTGGTTGATGATGTCCTTCACTTTAAGAAGAGGAGGCCCTGGCCTACAACCATCTAAAGCGGGGGAAGGGCTCCCAACCACTCAACCACGGGGGAGGGTTTACGTTGATTTGTCACGTACCGAGGGTTCTTCCCTACTAGGGCAAGCACCCCAGCCGCAGGCACGGTCCCCAAATACGTTGTCGGCTTGAGGTTGCGCGATCCGCCCCCAACTCGGTCCGCAATCCCTCCCTAGAATGTTTGCGCTCCTGCCCCCAGGCATCCCTCTGGGGGAGCATCCGCCGTCTGTCGGCGCAAGGTGATTCATGTCCGATATCCGCATCCGCGGTGCCCGCCAGCACAACCTCAAGAACCTCGACCTCGACATCCGCACGGGTGAACTCACCGTGGTGACCGGGCCCAGCGGCTCGGGCAAATCGTCGCTGGTGTTCGACACGCTGTACGCCGAGGGCCAGCGCCGCTACGTGGAGACCTTCAGCGCCTACGCGCGCCAGTTCCTGGACCGCATGGACCGCCCGGCCGTGGACCGCGTGGAAGGCGTGCCCCCCGCCATCGCCATCGACCAGACCAACCCGGTGCGCACCTCGCGCTCCACCGTCGGCACGATGACGGAGTTGAACGACCACCTGAAGCTGTTGTTCGCGCGCGGGGCACGGTTGTTCGACCAGGACACGGGCCAGGAAGTGCGCGAGGACACGCCGCAGTCGGTGTTCGAAGAACTGGTGCGCCGTGGCGCGGCCACGCCGGGCGGGCGGCGCGTGGTGATCACCTTCGGCGCCGAGCTGCCGGCCAACACCACGCCAGACCAGATGCAGGAATGGCTGTCGGCCAGCGGCTTCTCGCGGATCCAGGCGCAGCGGGTGGTGACGGCCCCTGGCGCGTCTGCATCTTCTTCGGGTGGCGAAGGGAAGGCCAAGCCTGCCGCCAAGAAGGCCGCGAAGAAAGCCAAGGGCGCCGACGATCTCGCCTCCAACGAACGCCTGGTGCTGGACGTGGTGGCCGACCGCTTCCGCATCGGTGCCGACCCCACGGGCGCCGATCTGGACCGCCCCCGCGTGATGGAGGCGCTCGAAGTGGCCTTCAAGCGCGGTGGCGGCCACATCACCGTTTACGCGCTGCCTGAACCCACCGACACATCTGCCGATGGCACCGAGCCCGAGCCCGAGCTGTGGCGTTTCTCCAGCGGCCTGCACTGCCCCGACAGCCACCGCCGCTACAGCGCGCCCACGCCGGGCCTGTTCTCGTTCAACTCGGCCGCGGGCGCCTGCCCGCACTGCCGTGGCTTCGGCCGCGTGATCGGCGTCGACTACGGCCTGGTGATCCCCGATGGCCGCAAGACGCTGCGCTCGGGCGCCATCAAGCCCATGCAGACGCCCGCCTGGTCCGAGAGCCAGGCCGACCTGCTCAAGTACGCGGGTGACGCCGGCGTGCCGCGCGACACCGCCTGGAACCAGCTCAGCGCCGAGCACAAGGCCTGGGTGATCGACGGCGACCCGGCCTGGAAAGGCAACTGGAACAAGCAGTGGTACGGCATCAAGCGCTTCTTCGAATACCTGGAGAGCAAGGCCTACAAGATGCACATCCGGGTGCTGCTGTCCAAGTACCGCAGCTACACCACCTGCCCCGCCTGCGATGGCGCGCGCCTGCAGATCGAATCGCTGTTGTGGCGCATGGGCAGCAAGGACGATGCCGATGCCGTGCTGGCCCCGGCGCGCCGCATGCACCCCAAGGGTGCCGCGCTGCCGCGCGAGGTGCTCGAAGCCCTGCCCGGCCTGAACCTGCACGATGTGATGCTGCTGCCGATCAAGCAGCTGCAGCGCTTCTTCTCGTTCGTGACGCTACCCAGCCAGGTGCATGACGAGGCCCTGCAACTGCTGCTCGACGAGATCCGCACGCGCCTGAAGTACCTCGTCGATGTGGGCCTGGGCTACCTCACGCTCGATCGCCAGAGCCGCACCCTGTCCGGCGGCGAGGTGCAGCGCATCAACCTGACCACGGCGCTGGGCACCTCGCTGGTGAACACCCTGTTCGTGCTCGACGAGCCCAGCATCGGCCTGCACCCGCGCGACATGGACCGCATCAACGTGGCCATGCAGCGTCTGGTCGATGCCGGCAACACGCTGGTGGTGGTCGAGCACGACCCTGCCGTGATGCTGGCCGCCGACCGCGTGATCGACCTGGGCCCCGGCCCCGGCCACCAGGGCGGCCGCATCGTGTTCGACGGCACGCCGGATGAATTGAAGCAGGCCGAGACGCTGACCGGCGCCTACCTGGGCGCGCGCCGCACCATCAGCATGGGCACGCGCCGCAAGGTCGAAGGCAACACGCCCAAGCTGCTGCTGCAGGGCGCGCGCGAGCACAACCTCAAGAACCTGGACATCGAGATCCCGCTGCAGCGCCTGGTGGGCATCACCGGCGTGAGCGGCTCGGGCAAATCCACGCTGGTGCAGGACATCCTGCACCCTGCCCTGCTGCGCCACTTCGGCCAGGCCACCGACAGCCCCGGCGAGCACGACGAACTGCTGGGCGCCGACTGGCTGAGCGCCGTCAACTTCGTCGATCAATCGCCCATCGGCAAGACGGCCCGCTCGAACCCGGCCAGCTACGTGGGCGCTTTCGATGCCGTGCGCACCTTGTTCGCCGTGACGCCTCTGGCGCGCGAGCGCAAGTACACGGCCGGCACCTTCAGCTTCAACGCGGGCAACGGGCGCTGCCCCACCTGCGGCGGCTCGGGCTTCGAGCACGTGGAGATGCAGTTCCTGTCCGACGTGTACCTGCGCTGCCCCGATTGCGACGGCACGCGCTTTCGCGCCGAGGTGCGCGAGGTCACCATCGAGCGCCTGAACCGCAAGCTCAGCATCTCCGACGTGCTGGAGCTGACCGTGGCCGAGGCCGTGCGCCTGTTCGGCCAGGACGTGGACGTGGTGCGCGCGCTGCAGCCACTGGCCGACGTGGGCCTGGACTACGTGAAGCTGGGCCAGCCCGTGCCGACGCTGTCGGGCGGCGAGGCGCAGCGTCTGAAGCTGGCAGGCCACTTGGTGGAGACCGCACAACAAGCCAGCAAGACCGGCCAGAAGGTGGCGCGCAAGGGCACGCTCTTCATGTTCGACGAGCCGACCACCGGCCTGCACTTCGACGACATCGCCAAGCTGATGCGCGCGTTTGCGCGCTTGCTGGATGCCGGCCACTCCATCGTGCTGATCGAGCACAACCTGGACGTGATCCGCTCGTGCGACTGGCTGATCGAGCTGGGGCCCGAAGGCGGCGACGAAGGCGGCCAGCTGGTGGCCTTCGGCGCGCCCGAGCAGGTGCGCCAAGGCAGCACGGCCACCGGCGTGGCACTGCGTGAGTACGAAGACGCGCTGGGCCTGCACGAGGCCGGCGGCGCATCTTTGAAAGCTGCCGAACGCACGGCCACCTATGCCTTGAAGGACACGGCATCCGCCGATACGCAAGATGAAGGCTCCTCCCTGCAAGCCCTCATCAAGGCCCGCCGCGAACGCCGCCGCGAACTGGCCAACCAGGCGCCGGGCCACGATGCCATCGAGGTCGTCAACGCCCACGAGAACAACCTCAAGGGCCTGAGCGTGCACATCCCGCGCGGCAAGTTCAACGTGGTCACGGGCGTGTCGGGCTCGGGCAAATCGACGCTCGCCTTCGACATCCTCTTCAACGAAGGCCAGCGCCGCTACCTCGAATCGCTCAACGCCTACGCGCGCAGCCTGGTGCAGCCCGCCGGTCGGCCCGAGGTCGATGCCGTCTACGGCATCCCGCCCACGGTGGCCATCGAGCAGCGCCTGTCGCGCGGCGGGCGCAAGAGCACGGTGGGCACCACCACCGAGGTGCACCACTTCCTTCGTCTGCTGTACGTGAAGCTGGGCGTGCAGCACTGCCCGCACTGCGTCGATGGCGAAGGCCACCACATCCCCGTGCTGCCGCAGACGCCCGAGGCCATCGTGGCGCAGTGGATGCGCGATTTCCGCGGCCAGCACATCGGCCTGCTGGCACCGCTGGTGGTCAACCGCAAGGGCATCTACACCGAGTTGGCCAAGTGGGCCGGCCAGCGTGGCTTCACGCACCTGCGCGTGGACGGCGAGTTCCTGCCCGTGGCCGGATGGGGCCAGGCCGGCGGCGCCAAGCTGGACCGCTACCGCGAGCACACCATCGAGCTGCCCGTGGGCGACGTGCTGGTGTCCCCCGAAAACGAAGCCAAACTGCGCGAGCTGCTGACCACCGCGCTGGAGCACGGCAAGGGCGTGGTGCATATCCTCACGCCGCTGGACGGCCTGGCCAACGCGCTGGAAAACGGCCTGTCCACACTGCACATCGGCCGCGTGAAGGTGTTCTCGACCGAGCGCTCGTGCCCCAGCTGCGGCACCAGCTTCCCCGAGCTGGACCCACGCCTGTTCAGCTACAACAGCAAGCACGGCTGGTGCCCCGATTGCGTGGGCACGGGGCTGGAACTCACACGCGACCAGCGCAAGACGCTGGACGATTCACTGCCGGATGAGAAAGATGCCGGCAAGGGCCGCGAGCAGACCTTCGCCGAGGCCGAGGTCGAGGATCTGGAAGACACCGCGTGCAGCACCTGCCACGGTGCGCGCCTGAATCCCACCGCCCTGGCCGTGCGCTTGGTGGGCCCGGGCCGCGGCCAGAACATCGCCGAGCTGTCGGCCCTGGCCGTGAAGGACGCGCGCCGCTGGGGCGAGCAGCTCAAGCTGGATGGCCGCGAGGCCACCATCGCCCGCGACATCGTCAGCGAGATCAAATCGCGCCTGAGCTTCATGGAGCAGGTGGGCCTGGGCTACCTCAGCCTGGACCGCGCCGCGCCCACGCTGTCGGGCGGCGAGGCCCAGCGCATCCGCTTGTCGGCTCAATTAGGATCGAACCTGCAGGGCGTGTGCTACGTGCTCGACGAGCCCACCATCGGCCTGCACCCGCGCGACAACCAGCTGCTGCTCGATGCCCTGCACACGCTGGGCAAAGAAGGCAACACGCTGGTGGTGGTCGAGCACGACGAAGACACCATCCGCCGCGCCGAGCACATCATCGACATCGGCCCGGGCGCCGGCCAGCGTGGCGGCACCGTCGTCGCGCAAGGCACGGTGCAGGACATCATGGCCAGCGAGAACTCCGTCACCGGCCGCTGCCTGCGCCAGCCCATCGCCCACCCGCTGGTCGAGCGGCGCCAACTCGCGCCTGATACGCCGCGCCTCACCGTCAACGGCGCGCGCCTGCACAACCTCGACAAGGTGACCGTGCAGGTGCCGTTGCACCGCCTGGTGGCGGTGACCGGCGTGTCCGGCTCGGGCAAGTCCACGCTGGCGCGCGACGTGCTGCTGGCCAACGTGCAGACCGCCGTCGCGATCCCGCCCAAGGACCGCGCCAAGACCACGCCGCTGTGGGTGGGCTGCGATGGCGTCGAAGGCTGGGGCGCGGTCGACCGCGTGCTGGAGGTCGACCAGACCCCGATCGGCAAGACCCCGCGCTCCTGCCCCGCCACCTACATCGGCTTCTGGGACACCATCCGCAAGCTCTTCGCCGACACGCTCGAAGCGCGCGCGCGCGGCTGGGGCCCGGGCCGCTTCAGCTTCAACACCGGCGAGGGCCGCTGCCCCGAGTGCGAAGGCCAGGGCGTGCGCACCATCGAAATGGCGTTTCTGCCCGATGTGAAGGTGCACTGCGACACCTGTGACGGCATGCGCTTCAACGCCGAGACGCTCAGCGCCACCTGGCGCGGCAAGCACATCGGCGACGTGCTGAAGATGGAGGTCGACGAGGCCGTCGAGTTTTTCAGCACCATGCCGTCGATCGCGCACCCGCTCAAGCTGCTGCAGGACGTGGGCCTGGGCTACCTGACCCTGGGCCAGCCCTCGCCCACACTGTCGGGCGGCGAGGCGCAGCGCATCAAGCTGGTGACCGAGCTCAGCAAGGTGCGCGACGACATCGGCCGACGTGGCCAGAAGGCCCCGCACACGCTGTACGTGCTGGACGAGCCCACCGTCGGCCTGCACCTGGCCGATGTCGAGAAGCTGATCCACGTGCTGCACCGCCTGGTCGAAGGCGGCCACAGCGTGGTCGTGATCGAGCACGACCTGGACGTGATCGCCGAGGCCGACTGGGTGATCGACATGGGCCCCGAAGGCGGCACCGGCGGTGGCCGGGTCGCGGCGGCCGGCACGCCGGAAACGCTGGTCAAGGCCGGTACGCACACGGGTGTCGCGCTCAAGAGCGTGCTCAAGCGCACGTCCCGGCGTGAAGGGGTGTCCGCTTAACGCAGGCGTACACAAGGGAAACAAGGTGGCAACAGTCCGTTCGTAAGGTTGGGTTCAGTGACGCCGTGTCACTGAATCCACCCGAAGGACGCCCCCTTGAACGCCCACCACGACGCCCCCGCCACGGATCTCCACGACGATCACGACCATGCGCAGCCGCAGCTGCTGCATGACCTGCAGACCCTGGCCGAACGCGGCGGCCGGCGCCAGATGCTGCGCTGGCTCGGCGCGATGGGCGCGGCCGGCGCCCTGCCCCTGGTGGGCTGCGGCGGTGGCGGCGACACGGACAACAGCGGTTCGTCATCGTCGTCGTCCTCATCGGGCTCCACCACGACCACGACGACCTCCGGCAGTTGCACCGTGGTGCCCGAGGAGACCCAAGGCCCCTACCCCGGCGATGGCTCAAACACCGCCAACGGCAGCATCGCCAACGCGCTGACGCTCAGCGGCATCGTGCGCAGCAACATCACGACCAGCGTCGGGGGCACCGCCACCGGCACGGCCGCCGGCGTGCCGCTCACGCTCACGATCACGCTGACCAACACCAACAACAGTTGCGCCGCGCTCGACGGCTACGCCATCTACCTGTGGCACTGCACGCGCGATGGCAAGTACTCGATGTACTCCAGCGGCGTCACCAGCGAGAACTACCTGCGTGGCGTGCAGGAGACCGACAGCAGCGGCCAGGTCGTCTTCGAGACCATCTTCCCGGGCTGCTACTCGGGCCGCATGCCGCACATCCATTTCGAGATCTACCGCAACGCCAACACGGCCACCAGCTACACCAACAAGCTCAAGACCTCACAGCTCGCCTTCCCGGTGGCCACCTGCCAGACCATCTACAACAACGCCAGCGGCTACAGCGCCAGCATCAGCAACCTGGCGGCCATCAGCTTCGCGACCGACGGCATCTTCAGCGATGGCGTGGACCAGCAGCTGGTCACCATCAGCGGCAACGTGACCGATGGCTACGACGCCAGCATCACGGTGTCGATCTCGGTCTGATCAGGCGCCAGGCTTCACGCCCAGCAGGTGCGCCCACACGGCCAGCGTCAGCAAGGACGCGGCCGTGGTCCACAGGATGATGCGCGCCACGAGGCCCGTGTCCGCGCCTTCCCGCTCGGCCAGCATCGACACGTTGCTGGCCGATGGCAGGGCCGCGGCCATCGTGAGCACCAGCAGGCCCGATGCGGGCACGCTCATGCCGAACTGCGATGCGAGCAACTGCCCTGTGCCCCACACCAGTGCCGGGTGCAGGCCCAGCTTCAGCACGGTGGGCAGCCACACGGCCGGCGCGGCGCGGCGCGGGCCCTGCGGCACCTGCCGCCCCCAGGACGCGCCTCCCGCCTTGGCCGCAGCCCGCGCGTCTTCCGCGTGGTCTTCCGCGTGGTCTTCCGCGTCGTCGACCTCGTCGTCACCCTTGCCCGCCGCCAATGCACGTGCCAATTGCGAGCGCGCCAGCACGGCCCCCAGCGTGAACAGCGCAACCGGCGTGGCCGACTGGGCCAGCAGGCGGAGCACCTCGTCCACCGCATGGGGCAGCACCAGGTGCGTCTCGGCGGCGGCCATGCCCAGCGCCATCGACCACAGCAGCGGGTTGCGCAAGGCGCCCTTCAGCGAGGCCAGCACGGCGCGTCGCTCCTCGCTGGCGTGGTGTGGATCGCTGGGCGCCGAATGCGCCCAGGCCAGGCACAGCGAGCTCAGCAGCAGCACATCGACGATCAGGGTGGCGGCCACCGGCCCGGCCGCCTGCGCGCCCAGCAGGCCCGTCAGCAGCGGCAGGCCCAGGAAGCCCGTGTTGGGAAAGGCGGTCGTCAGCGCGGCCAGGCCGCCATCGCGGCGCGTGAGCCCGCTGCGCGCGAACCAGGCCAGTGACAGCACCGCGATCACCGTGCCGCCCACGCCATAAGCCAACAGCAAGCCCAGCAGGCCGCTCTGGTGCAGCGCACCGCTGGCCGACAGGCGGAACACCATGGCCGACAGGCCGAAATACAGCACGAAGCTGTTCATCGCCCCGATGCCCACCAGCGGCAGCACGCCGCCGCGGGCCGCGCCCCAGCCCATCAGCACCAGCGCGAAGAAGGGCACGAACAACAGCAGCAGATCCATCATGGGCAGGATTGTCCTCCCATCGGCCAGGGCATGCGTGCCCGGCGGATCGTCAGCGGATGGTCGCCCGCAGCGCCTGGGCCAGGCGCGCACGGTCCATGTCGTCGCTGACCTTGCGCGCGTTCACCATCAGCTCGCACTTCTCCAGCACGGCGATGGTCTTGTCGGCTTCGGTGTTGATGTCGGCCACGTGCTTGAGCAGCAGCTCGTTGCAGCCTTTCTGAAACTGGTCGCGGATGTCCAGCGGCAGGCCCAGAAAGGCGTCCTGCACCTGGTCGAAAGCCTCCTTCGGGCCGCCGTTGATCACGGTGATGCCCTGACGCCATTCGCGCAGCTTCACGTCCAGGCCCACGCGGATGATGCCGTCTGTCGTCACCTGCCACTTGTTCGGCTCCAGCAGGGCCTGCTCCGTCTCGCTGTTGAGGCCACCGAGGAAGCGCCCGTCGTAGGCGCGGTAGAAATCGTCGAAGGCCTTCTCGGCGCCGGCCCTGCGCGCATCGAAAGCGTCCTTCAGGCTGCGGCGCAGATCCGACCAATCGCGCTTCATGCCATCCGTGGGCAGTGCGGATTCGATGCTGTCCATCGCGGACAAGCCTGCGCTGTGCACGGCCCGCATGCCTTCCAGGTTGCAGGCATTCAGGAACTTGTCGACCTGATCGCGGATCCCCCCGAAGGAAACGATGATCACGCCCTCGTTGTCCAGTTGCGCCTTGAAGGCCGCCATGCGCGAATCGTAGGCGCCCTGGATCAACGGGGTCAGGCCCTTGCACAAGTCGCCCAGATAGCCGGCCACCAGCTTGGCATCGCTGTCCAGCACGGTGGTGACGCGGTACTGGATCATGCCGCCCAGGTTCATCGACCGGATGCGGTTGATCCAGTCCATGATCTCGTTGAAGGGCAGGCCCAGGGTCACGCCCAGCTGGGTGATGTCGGCCACGTTGTTGGCCCACGAGGCGATCGTCATCAGGCCCTCGACCACGTTGCGCGGCACGCCGGCGCCCACCAGCGTCTCCTTGGCGTGGTCGGTGATCGACGCGAACACCTTCTTCCAGCCCTCGCGCAGCGCCACCACGCCGGTGCCGGCCTGCAGCCAGTAGGGCATGGCCTCGGCCAGCGAGCGTTCCAGCAGGTCCTTCAGATCCTGGGCGGCGCGCTGCTCGGCGTCCTCCACCTTCTGGTCTTCCTCGCTGAGGTTGCGCCACTTGTAATCAAGCACCTTGATGAGCTCGCGCACCAGCTTGCCGTCGTTGACCAGCGTGTCGCGGGCCTCGGCCAGCTTGAGCCCGCCCAGGTGGCCCCAGAACACGAACTCGCCGAGACTCACGCGCTCGCTCCAGTGCACGGCGGCATCGCTGGGCTCGGACAGGCCATCGAGCATGGCATCGAGCTTGTCGGTGGCGGCGCGCGTCATGTCGCGGAACTTGCCGTTGTACTCGTCGGCCAGGAACTCGTCGCTGTCGTCGGCGATGTAGGTCCACATCATGGTGAGCGCGACGTCGCGGGCCGTGAGGTAATCCTCCAGCACGCCGGCCAGTCGCATGGATTCGGTGGCGCTCAGCTCGGATTGCACGGCGGCCAGGGATTCGCGCAGTTCGCGGCGGCGGGCGTCGAAGGCGGGCATGGTGTGGTCTCCTCCGTGCTCAGATCGCCTGCAGGCTGGTGATGCGCCAGGGGCCCATGGGCATGCCTGGCAGGCCGATGCGCTGCAGCGTCCACCAGCGGTTCACGGTGACATCGCTGAAGGGCCGGTACACGCCCTCGAACAGGCCGACGTGCTGCATCTCCACCTTCACTTCTTCCAGCCGCAACTGCCCTGGATAAGCATCACCCGGAAAGATCACGCGAATGTCGTCCACCCACACCGGGCGCATGTCGTGCACGCGCTCCATGATGCGGCGGCGCGCTTCTTCGAAGTAGCGCGCGGGCTGCGCCACCGCATTGGCCTTGAACTGCGGGCGACCATCAGGCAGCGCGCCCACGGCCCAGGTCGCGAACAATGAGATCCACAGGTCCTGGTCGGCGGCCTTGAGCGCTTTCACCATCGCCTCCAGCACCTCGGTGGGGCTGGCGGTGTCGGGCGGAGCCTTGCTGCCTTGATCGCGCAAGGCGTCTTCACCGGCGAAGCGCGCCACGCCATCCACAGCCTTGCGCAGATCGACGAACACCGCGCCGCCGATCAAGGCCGCCACCGGCGTCAGCCGCAGGCCGAAGTAGGCGCGCTCGCCCACCACCAGCTGGCCCGGCTGCGCCTCCACCTGTCCGACCAGCTCATAGCACTCATCGATGCTGGGCACCACCAGGCGACGGTAGCGCGCCAGCGCGTCCATCATCCACACGGCCTGCGGGCTTTCGGCATCGGCGAAGTACCAGCCGTCACGCTCGCTGCCGACCACGAACCAGGTGCGCCCCGCCTCGCCCACCCAGTCGCTGTTACGCAGCGGCGGCAAGGTGGCGTAGCGGCCCGTCACGAACTCGCGCCGGCCGTGGATGGGGTGCTCGGCCGGGAACAGCGGCGTGATGCTCAGGTCGGCCAGTTCGGCCCGCAGCGCTGCCCACGCGGCCTGGGCCTTCTCGCGGATCTCGTCGGCGCGCTGCTCGCCTTGCTCGCGGTAGTCCATCGCGCCCTCGGGCAAGGTGATGGGCGGGCCCTGCAGGCGCTCGCGCATGGCCTCGAAGTCCTGCTGCACCGCGTCGGCAAACGGACCGGGGTATTTCTGCGCCAGCAGGCGCACGCGGGACTTCTGCTCCAGCAGGTTGCGCAGCTCGTAGGTGGAGGTCAGCGACAGCGCGCACAGCGGGTCGTCCAGCACGGCGCTGGCGGATTTGGCGAAGGCCTCGGCCCACTGGCCCCAGCCTCGGTCGAAGCCGTCGTTCTCGTACATCTCCGGCGGGCCGCCAGGCCCGAGCAGGATGCGGTTGTCAGCGCTGCGCACGTTGGGCTTGGGGCGCAGCGGGCCGGTCACGTCCAGCGTTTGCCAGCCCTGCCCCGGGGTGGCACGCCGCAGCACCGTCAGCGTGACAGGGGTGCCGTCTCGCGCACCGGCCTTGGCCCAACGTTGCGCTTCACCGTAGGCGCCGATGGATTGCTGCATCTCCGCGGGCGTGGTCTCGCGCTTCACCGCCTCACCATTCACCGCCACGATGCGGTCCCCCACGCGCAGGCCACTGCCTCGCAAGCCGCTGAACCAGCCGATCTGGGTGACGCGACAACAGGCCGGCGTGGCCTCCAGCATGGGTGCGGTCAGCAGACCGGTGCTGAGCTCCACCGGCGTGGCACCGGTCGTGTCGGGCGGAACAGGCTCCATGGCTTTTCTGAGGCGTGGGCGTGCGGCAATGCACCCGCTGATGGTAGGCCTCATCAGCCATCACCAACCCACCGTCTGTCGCGGCCATGCCGACAGACTTGCACCTAGGCTTTGGGATTGACGGCCAGCGGCGCCCGCGCGCCGGCCATCAGGCTCACTGAGCCTGCTTCTTCTTTTCTTTCTCGAACTGCTGTTCGACACGGGCCTTGGCCCGGTTCTGCACGGCATAGCGTTCCACGAAGCTGATCTCGCCCATCAGCTTGTCGGCATGCGCCGTGCACGCGGCCAGCCGCTTGGTCTGCTCGGCCTTGGGCAGCTTGGCCCAGCGCTGTTCAGCCTCTTCGAGCATGGGGTCGGCCTCTGCCTTGCGCAGGCCTTGCTTGTAGGCCACGCCGATGAACACGAAGCTGCGCTCGGTGTCTTCCAGGATGGCCTTGTCGCGGGCCTCGGTCTTGGGTTGCGCCAGGCGCGCGGTGACGCCGGCTTTGTAGGCCGCGGAGCAGTCGGCGGCCTCCTGGTAGAACGCGTGGGACGCTGCAGCGTCGGCGGGCTCGGATGCCGCCGAGGCCTGCGCCAGCACGGCGCCCGCGCAGGGCAGCAGACAAGCGGCAAGGAATCGGGATAAGCGCATGGTGTCGACGGAATTGGCGCCACGGCGGGGACGCCGCAGCAGAGGTTCACTCTGTCACAACGCCCCGCACGCCGTGCGGGTTGACCGTAACAACCCCGAACCCGACTCCAGCAAAGGGACAGACGCCCGACATCAACGCGCCTGAAGCGGCCGGGCGGCCCTCGAACGCCGCCGGAATCGCCAAACCAGCAGCACCGCCAGGATGCCCGCGTAAACCAGCACCTCGGCCAGGTCGTTCTTGGCAGCCTTCTTCCAGTAGAAATGCAGCAGGCCCAGCAAGGCCACCGCGTAGACCAGGCGGTGCAGCGCCTGCCAGCGCTTGCCGCCCAAGGCCTTGATGGCGCGATTGAACGAGGTCAGCGCCAGCGGCGTCATCAGGATCAGCGCCAGCAGCCCTACCAGGATGAAGTTGCGCTTGAGCACGTCGCGCACGATGTCGTCCAGCACCAGGCCCTTGTCCAGCCAGGCGTAGGCCAGGAAGTGCAGCAGGCCGTAGATGAAGGCGGTGACGCCCAGCGCCCGGCGGTGCCGCAGCAGGCCGGGCAGCCCGAAGGCATCGCGCAATGGCGAGATCGCCAGCGTCAGCCACAGCCAGCGGATCGTCCAGAGGCCGGTGGCGTGGATCAGGGCTTCGGCCGGGTTGGCACCCAGTTGGTCGGTGGCCGCGCGCGCGAACAGCCAAGCCAGCGGCAACGCGCACAGCAGCCACACCAGGGGCTTGGCCCAGGGCTTGAGCAGCGCCTGGTTCAGTGATGCACGCACATCCATCAATAGAACTTCTTCAGGTCCATGCCGGCGTACAACTGGCCCACCTGGGCCTCGTAGCCATTGAACATCAGCGTGGCCTTGCGCGGCGTGAAGATGCCGCCCTCGCCGATGCGGCGCTCGCTGGCCTGGCTCCAGCGAGGGTGGTCCACCTTCGGGTTCACGTTGGAGTAGAAACCGTACTCGCCCCGGTTGGCCTTGGTCCACGAGGACACGGGCTCTTTCTCGACCAGCCGGATCTTGACGATGGACTTGGCGCTCTTGAAGCCGTACTTCCAGGGCACGACGAGGCGCAGCGGCGCGCCGTTCTGGTTGGGCAGCACCTCGCCGTACAGGCCGAAGGCCATCAGCGTCAGCGGGTGCATGGCCTCGTCGATGCGCAGGCCTTCCACGTAGGGCCAATCGAGCACGCCGGAGCGCACGCCGGGCATCTGCTTCGGATCGGCCAGGGTGATGAACTCGACGTACTTGGCGCGGCTGTTGGGCTCGGCGCGCTTGATCAGCGTCGACAGCGAATAGCCCACCCACGGGATCACCATCGACCAGCCCTCGACGCAGCGCAGGCGGTAGATGCGCTCTTCCATCGCGCCCAGCTTGAGCAGATCGTCGATGCCCAGCGTCAGCGGCTTGCCGACCTCGCCTTCGATGCTGACCGTCCATGGGCGCGGCCGCAGCGTGTGCGCGTTCTCCGCCGGGGCGGACTTGTCGGTGCCGAACTCGTAGAAGTTGTTGTAGGTGGTGATGTCCTCGTACGCGGTGATCTTCTCCATCGCGATGGCGCCAGGCACCGCGCTGCGCACACCGGGCAGGGCCGCCAGCTTGCCGGGGCGCTTGACCAGGCTGCCAGAGGCACCTTGCGCCAGTGCCTGCGCCGGGTTCAGCAAGGCGCCCAGGCCGCCGCCCGCCACCACGGCCGAGCCCAGCGCGGCCTGCGCCAACCAGGTGCGGCGCGAGGCGTATACCTCTTGCGGGGTGATCTCGCTGGAGGGCAGTTGCAGGCCGCTGTCAGGGTGCCAGGGGCTGCGGGACGATCTGATGAATGCCATGGTCGGACTCCGTTACCTGCATTGGTCGCGCGACAGGCGCCAACATTACACCGAAGCGGTGTGGACCGCCCCGCGCAGGGCGATCCCCAGGCAGACACCTGTGGATGCCCCGGAGTTCCGCAGAAGGCTCAGGCCGCCTTCTTGGCTGCGACCTTCTTGGCCGCGGCTTTCTTGGCCACTTTCTTGGCGGCTGGCTTTTCAGCCGCCGCTTCAGCCGTGTCTCCAGACGCATCCCCTGCCGTCTTGGCGGCTGTCTTCCCGGCCGTCTTCGCTGGTGCCTTGGCCGCGCGCGGTTCGAACTCGAAGCCCACCTTGCCCGCCTTGGCATCCCAGCTCAGGAAGGCCTTGAACTTGCGCCGCGTCTTGTTGGACACGAAGCCTTCGAGCAGGTCGGTCTTGCCGGTGGCCAGCAGCTTGGTCATCTGCTCGGGCGCGATCGGCTGCTGCAGGATGATCTTGCCGCTCTTGAAGTTGCAGCTGCCCTGACCCACGGCGTTCTCGCAGACGTAGTTGGCGCCGTACTCGAAGACCTTGCCGCCGCACTTGAGGCAGGTGCCCAGCGGCGTCTGGTCGCTGAAGTCGACGGCCTCGCCGGCCTCATCGTCCTTCTTGGCGTCTTCGCCGAAGTCGAACTCCATCTTCCAGTTGTTCGCCTCGTCGTCGCGCACCAGGCGCAGCTCGGCCGTGAAGGGCCAGCCCGCCTTGGAGCGGAAGCCTTCCAGCGGGCCCACCTTGTGGTCGCGCAGCAGTTGCTCCACCTCGTGCAGCTCGAAGCTGCGGCCGGCCGGGATCTTCGTCATCGAGAAGCCGCAGCCCGTGCCCTCATCGGCACCACCGTGCTTGCCGGTGCAGGTGAAGCGGCGGTAGTTCTCTTTCACCACGCCGCCGCAATTGGGGCACGGCGTGCTCAGGGTCGCGTAGTCGCCCGGGATGGTGTCGCGGTCGTATTCCTTGGCCTTTTGCACGACGCGCTGCGTCATCGCGGCGATCTCGGCCATGAAGGCCTCGCGGCTGAGCTGGCCCTTTTCCATTTCCGAGAGCTTGTACTCCCAGTTGCCGGTCAGCTCGGGCTTGGTCAGGTCTTCCACGCCCAGGCCGCGCAGCAGCGTCATCAGCTGGAAAGCCTTGGCCGTGGGGATCAGCTCGCGCCCCTCGCGGTACATGTACTTCTCGAGGATCAGGCCTTCGATGATGGCGGCGCGCGTGGCGGGCGTGCCCAGGCCCTTCTCCTGCATGGCGGCCTTGAGCTCTTCGTCGTCCACCAGCTTGCCGGCGCCTTCCATCGCGCTCAGCAGCGTGGCTTCGGAGTAGCGGGCGGGCGGCTTGGTCTTGAGCGCGCTGACCACCACGTCTTCATTGATCACCTGCTCGCCCGGCTGCACGGCCACCAGGTTGGTGTCGCCATCCTCGCCTTGGGCTTCCTTGCCGTACACGGCCATCCAGCCCGGCTTGACCAGCACCTTGCCGTTGGTCTGGAAGTGGTGGTCCACGCCATTGGCCGGCACCTTGGTGATGCGCGTGGTGACCATGAACTCGGCCGACGGGTAGAACACCGCCAGGAAGCGCTTGACGACCATGTCGTAGAGCTTGGCTTCGGCCTCGGTCAGGCTGCTGGGCGCCTGGAGCGTGGGGATGATGGCGAAGTGATCCGACACCTTGGCGTTGTCGAACACGCGCTTGGTGGGCTTGATGTAGCCCTCTTTCAGGGCCTTGGCCGCGTGCTGGCCCAGCTCGCGCAGCGGGCCGGGCAGGTTGCCTTCGGCGATCATGCCGACGGTCTGCTGCACCACGCCCAAATAATCTTCGGGCAGCGCGCGCGAATCGGTACGCGGATAGGTCAGGGCCTTGTGTTTTTCGTACAGGGCCTGGGCAAGGCCCAGCGTGGTCTTGGCGGAAAAGCCGAAGCGCGAGTTGGCCTCGCGCTGCAGCGTGGTCAGGTCGTACAGCAGCGGGCTGGCCTGCGTGCTGGGCTTGGCCTCTTCGGTGACGGTGCCGCTCTTGTTGCGCACGGCCTCGGCAATGGCCTGGGCCTCGTCAGCGCTCCAGACACGGTCGGCCTTGAACTCGGCCTCGGCCGAGCCCTCGGGCGCGTTCTTGTCCTTCTTGAAGTTCGGGTTGAACCACTTGCCGTCGTAGCTGCCGGCATCGGCGCCGAAGGTGCCCTTGATTTCCCAATAGTCGCGGAAGACGTGCTTGCGGATCTTTTCCTCGCGCTCGACCACGATGGACAGCGTGGGCGTCTGCACGCGACCCACGGTGGTCAGGAAGAAGCCGCCATCGCGCGAGTTGAAGGCCGTCATGGCGCGCGTGCCGTTGATGCCCACCAGCCAGTCGGCCTCGGAGCGGCAGCGCGCCGCATCGGCCAGCGGCAGCATCTGCTCGTCGGTGCGCAGCTTGTCGAAGCCGTCGCGGATGGCCTGCGGCGTCATGCTCTGCAGCCACAGGCGGCGCACGTCCTTGCCCAGGCCCTTGGCGCGCGTGGTGGCGGTGCTGTCCTGCGCGTACTGCGCGATCAGGCGGAAGATCAGCTCGCCTTCGCGGCCCGCGTCACACGCGTTGATCAGCGAGGTGACGTCCTTGCGTTTGATCAGCTTGACCAGGGCGTTCAGGCGGCCCTTGCTCTTGTCGATGGGGTTCAGATCGAAGTGCGGCGGGATCACCGGCAAGTTGTTGAAGCTCCACTTGCCGCGCTTCACATCGAACTCTTCCGGGGCCTTGATCTCCACCAGGTGACCCACGGCGGAGCTGACCACGTAGTGCTCGCTCTCGAAGTATTCGTCGTGCTTGTCGAACTTGCCGTCCACAGGCGTCAGCGCGCGCACGATGTCTTGCGCGACGGAAGGTTTTTCGGCGATGACCAGGGCTTTGCTCATGGGCGTGTTTATAGCGTCTGTACCGGCCTCCGCACGGCCGGGGGGAATACGTTCTTACAATCAGGGCTCTCGCGTGTGCGTGCATGCATGTATACGCGTACGCACATGTGCACACACGCACGCGCGCGCCCACCAATTCAATGTACCCAATCTTGCCCATGTCGCAAGCCACACCGAAAAATCCGCCTGCCGCCCGGACGGCCTCCGCCAGCGCCGACGCCCCCCAGGCCGGGCGCCGCACCCAGGTGCGTGATTCCGGCGTGCACGGCAAGGGGGTCTACGCCCTGCGCCCGCTGCACACCGGCGACACGGTGCTGGAGTACCGCGGTGAGATCATCACCTGGCAGGAGGCGCTCGACCGCCACCCGCACGACCCCAGCCAGCCCAACCACACCTTCTACTTCCACCTCGACGACGGCCATGTCATCGACGGCAAGCACCAGGGCAATTCGGCCAAGTGGATCAACCATTCGTGCTCGCCCAACCTGGAGGCCGAGCAGGACGGCAACCGCGTCTTCCTGAAGGCGCTGCGCGACATCGCCCCGGGTGAAGAGCTGTTCTTCGACTACGGCCTGGTGATCGATTCGCGCATCACGCCCAGCCTGAAGAAGGACTACGCCTGTTGGTGCGGCTCGCCCGACTGCCGGGGCACCATGCTGGCCATCCGCCGCCGCAAGAAAAAGGCTTGACCCCCGCCATGGAGCAAGGCCTCGCCGACCTGAACCGCGCCGCCGAACAGCTGTGGCTGGCCGCGCAGCCCGCCTGGCCCACGCTGTCCATCGAGGTACTGCCCGAGGTGGGCTCGACCAACGCGCACGCGCTGGCCCTGGGCCGCGATGGCGCGCGTGATCCGGTCGTCGTCACCGCCTGGCGCCAGACGGCCGGGCGGGGCCGCGCAGGCCGCCAGTGGGACGCCCAGCCCGGCCAGGCCCTCACGCTCAGCCTGGCCCTGCCTCTGGCCCTGGCCGACGTGCCTGGCGGGGGCAGTGCCCTGTCGCTGGCCGTGGGGCTGTGGACAGCCCAGGCGCTCGACGGCCTGCGCTCCGGCGCGGCCCCTCTCGTCCAGCTCAAATGGCCCAACGACCTGTGGGTGGCCGACCGCAAGCTCGGCGGCATCCTCATCGAAGCCATCCAGGGCCCGGCCCTGACGCCCGAGCAGCGCTGGGTCGTCATCGGCCTGGGACTGAACCTGCGGGGCACGCCCGACGCGTTGGCGGGCGAGCGCACGGACACGGGCACGGCCCTCGGCCTGAACCTCACGCCAGGCCAGGCCATGGCAACGATCGTGGCGGCCTGGCTGGCGGGGTTGCGCGCCTTCGAGCACACAGGCTTCGCGCCCCTGCGTGAGGCCTATGCGGCCCGTGATGCCCTTCAAGGCCGTCCGGTCGCCCTGTGGCGCCACATGCAGCCCGCGCCTGTCAGTGCGGTGTCCGGCACACCGGCCGACGGCCAGGGCATCGCCAGGGGCGTGGACGCCAACGGCACGTTGCTGGTGGACGACGGCCAGGGCCATCTCCAGGCCTGGAGCATCGGCGAAGTGAGCGTGCGCCCACGCGCCCAGGGCTGATCCGCCCCGATGCCGGGCAGCGCATCACCTATGATCCGGCATCCGCTGTCCACCGACCTTGGGGTGATGTCCTTCGTATGCTGCGTGCGCTCGTTCTGGTGTTGATCCTGGCCAATGCAGGCTTCTTTGCCTGGCGCCAGGGCTGGTTGGGCCATGCGCTCGGGCACACCGACACGGGGCGCGAACCGCAACGGCTCAAGGCCCAGGTGCATCCGGAGCGGCTGGTCGTCGTGTCGCCGCCCGGGCCCGCCGCCAGCAGCGCCGACACCGATGCGCAGGCCCTGGCCGCCACCACTGACGCACCGGCGTCTGCCGCCACCACGGCCAGCGCCGCGTCCGTGCCCGCACCAGCGTCGAGCCCGGCCTCGGGCCGCAGCGGCGCGGCGGCCACCAGCGCCGCCGCCACGCAGGCCTGCCTGGAAGCCGGGCCCTTCACGCCCGCGGAACAGCGCCAGGTGACACCCCAGCTGAACCAACTGCCCGCCGGCAGCTGGACCACGCAAGCCGTGGCCGTGCAGGGCCTGTGGCTGGTCTACATGGGGCCGTATGGCGATCAGGACACCTACGAGCGCAAGCAGGTCGAACTGCGCCGCATCCGCGGCCTGAACTTCGAAGAAGTGCGCTCGCCGGCCAACCTGGCCATGGGCCTGTCCCTGGGCCGCTACAACCAGGAAAGCCAGGCCCAGGCGGCCCTGGAAACCCTTCGGCTGCGCGGTATTCGCACGGCCCGGGTGGTCACCATCCGCCCGGCCATGGAGCTCACCGTGGTGCGCGTGCCTCAGGCCGGCCTGGCGGTCCAGCGCGTGCTGACCGCCATGAACCTGCCCGCCGGCAAGGGGTTCAACGCGTGCGCCAGGAACTGAGCCGGGCGCTTCGCATCAGCGCTTGAGGAACCGGCGGCGCCGGGCCGCCAGCAGCAGCACGAGCAGGCCTTCGCCCAGCAAGACAGGGGCATCGAAGGCACCGCCGCCACCGCCACCACCGTCGTTGCCCAGTTGGCCGTTCGTGGTGGCCGAGCCCGTGACGTTGGCCACGCGGTCGGCGCTGGCCACGAGCACGGCCTGTCCCACCTGGGTCGAATCGATGTTCTCGTCGGGCCAGACGGGCGGCACATAGCTCGAGGGTGCCGAAGCGTAGACGATCGCCTGCTGCGCATCCAGGATGCCGTGGCCACAGGTGCTGGTGGTGCACATGCAGCGGCCGGGGTTGCCGCTGCTGCAGGCGCCGATGAGGCCGGAGATCACGTGCTTGCGCGCCGACAGACGCAGACCGTCTTCCAGC
>DXIO01000003.1 GCA_019112875.1 Candidatus Aquabacterium excrementipullorum | reverse complement strand
GAGGCCCTGGCGCGCCATGGCGAAACGTCAAAGGGCGCACACGCCCTCATCCCGGTGATGAAGGAATGGTTCGGCGGCAAGGCGCTGGGCGATTTCCGGGGCTGTGCGTTTCTCAACGGCGTCACGGAAATGGGGCCCGTGATGCCTGCCGTCGTTGAAACGACCCGTCAGCACAAGCAGCAGATGACCGAGGCCATCGAGGCATTGCTGCCGCCGTCGGGTCGGCGAAAGAAGACGGCCGAGGCCTTGTCCACGGCTGTGGATGGCGCCATCGTGCATGCGCAGTACAGCGGTGACCCGATGCCCGCGCTCAAGGCGCTGCAACTCATTGTCGAGAAGCTGACCGACACGGACTGAGTGCGGCGCAAGGTGTGGCGCAAGGCACGGGTACATTTGCGGCACCCGCGGCGACAATGGTGCATGGAACAAGAAATCGGTACCCGGCCGCTGATCTGCACACTGCCCAACGGTGTGCGGCTGTTGGCGCTTCCCATGCCCCACGTGCGGAGCGTCAGCGTGGGCGTGTTCCTGCGCGTGGGCTCTCGCGACGAGACGCCCGCCACCAATGGCATCAGCCACGTGCTGGAGCACATGGCCTTCAAGGGCACCACCACGCGCTCTGTGCAGGCGATCAACCTGGATGCGGAGCGGCTGGGCGCGGACGTCAACGCCTACACCGGCAAGGACAGCACCGGCTACTTCATGACCGGCCTGGGAGAGCACGCGCAGCAACTGCTGGGCATGACGGCCGACATCGTGCTGCACAGCACCTTCCCTGAGATCGAACTGCGGCGCGAGCTGGAGGTGATCCGCCAGGAAGCCATCGAGTACGACGAAGACCCTGACGACAGCGCCAACGACCTGCTCGACCGCGCCATCTGGGGCACCCATCCCATGGGCATGCCCGTGATCGGCACGGTCGAGAACATCGAGGGCTTCACGCGCGACGATCTGGTTCGCCATGTGCAGCAGCATTACGTGGCAGACAAGACTGTCGTCGTGGCAGCCGGCCACTTCGACGTCGACGCCTGGATGCGCCTTGCGGAGGATCTGTTCACGGCGATGCCTGCATCGGCCGACAGTGGCAGGCCGCATCCCCCCATGGCCACAGCGTATGCCGGCCAGGCCGTGGCCCGGCGCTTCACGCAGGTGTCGCAGGTGTTCTTGAACATCGCCTATCCGCTGATGCCCATGGGCACGGACGGCATGCCATCGCAGCGCGAGCGCCTGACCGCTGCGCTCGCGGCCAATCTGTTCGGCGGCGGCATGTCGGCTCCTTTGGTCGACACGGTTCGGGAGCGGCTGGGCCTGGCCTACACGGCCGATGCCAACCTGGACAGCGGAGACAACTGGCTCAATTTCGTGGTGCATGCCGTGACCACGCCGGACAAGATCGAGGCGCTGGTGCAGGCGACAGGCGAGCTGCTGCAGGCCCAGACGGCCACCATCGACCCGGTGCACCTGGAGCGGGCGAAAAACCAGTTGACCGTGTCCTTCGTGCGCGCCAGTGAACGGCCCTTCGCCATGATGGAGCGGGCCGTGGAGGAGCTCTGGGCCAGTGGAGGCGTGACGCTGCTGGCTGAGACAACGGCGTTGATCGACGACATCCGCTCGGAGGAGGTGCGGGATGTGTTTGCCCGGATGCTCGCGCATCCACCGGCGTTGTCGATCACGGGGAAGGGTGTGAGCGCTAAGTCTGCGCGGCAGTTGGCGGGGGCTTTGGCGGCTAGCGTGGTTCAGAAGCCGTAGACAGTTCTCACGCGGACTACAGCTCGCTTCAAGGGCATGTGAGCAGGCCCCATCGCCTGCCATTGCGTCAGGGTGTTCTCTGCTTTTCGGTGCCTCGCGGTCACCAAGACAATCCGCAGGGCAGCGGTTGAGTGCTTTGAGGCTCAGCGCCAAACAACGCTACCCGCCAAAAGTTGCCATTCACGTGCTCTGACAGGAGAAGCGCCTTGTCAATCTTCTTTAGGAGCAGGCATCCTTGAAAGGATGGCAGAACGGCAGACATCCAAGATCTCGTCTGCCAGAGGTGAGTCGTCCGCACAGGCTCTTGACAGCACCAGCGCACCAGCCAGTTGTGCGATGACTGAGATCCGCCGTTCGCGCGCCGCGCGTCTAGCCCCAGGGTCCAAGGACGCATCGTTCTCGGCCAATGTGCTCAGAAGGTTCTCGATGCCATCCGAAAACGTGGCCTTGACCGAAGCAGGCTGGCGAGCCGCATCGCCGGACAAGGCAGCCATGGTGCAGCCATCGCCAGGCGAATCGCGATGCTCGCGAGAGAGGTACTGCTTCACATAGTCGACCGGGCTCAAGCCTCCGGTCTTGGCGGCCGTCTGCTTCAGACCAAAGGCCGCTGCCTCGGCCATGAGGTCAGCCTTGGAGTCGAAGTGCTTGTAGAAGCCGCCATGGGTGAACCCGGCGGCGGCCATCAGATCCGCCACGCCCACGCCGTCGTAACCCCGCTCACGAAAGAGCGTGGAAGCTGTCTCAACGATGTGCGCCCGGTTTTCCTGAGCCTGTGCCTTGGTGACTTTCATGCCTGCACACAGCTTACGCAGAGAAGGAATCGAGGCTTCAGTATACATTGATGTCAATCATCATCAAAACCCTTGACTGTTTGGATGATGATCGTCATCATTAAACCCATGACATCCACTTCATGAGGTTTAGGGGCATGAGTCACACCCATCTGAGCGCGCCAACCCGGTTCATCGAGGCCGGAGGTGATCAACTTGCTTATCGCCGTTGGGGCAATGCCGTTCCCGGCCGCCCGCCGGTATTTCTTGTCACGCACTTCCGTGGCGGCCTGGACCACTGGGATCCGCTCCTGACCGACGGGCTCGCTCGCAGCAGGGAAGTGATCTTGTTCAACGGGCGCGGTATCGCTTCGTCCACAGGCACACCGAGGAACCGCATCGAAGACCTGGCCGACGACATCGCACTGGCCATCCAGGCCCTCGGCTTGGCGCAGGTCGATCTGCTGGGCTTCTCCATCGGCGGCTTCCAGGCCCAGGAGGTTGCATTGCGGCACCCGCGACTGGTTCGCAAGCTGCTGCTGCTCGGCACGGGGCTTCGTGGTGGCGAGCCGGGCACGGACCCGAAAGTGGTCGAACTGGCGCGGCATCCGGTGCCAGATGCGGATGACTTCCTCTACTTGTTCTTCGGTCGATCCGAGGCCGCCAGGCGGGCCGGTCTGGCCTTCTGGGAACGGCGCCATCAACGTACCGATCAGGATCCGCCCAGTTCCGCAGCAGTCGCCAAAGCCCAGGCCGAAGCCCATGCGGCCTACCTGCAGCCAAGCCCGGGCCCGAATCCCTATGGCCACCTGAGCGCAATCAGGCAGCCGACCCTGGTGCTCAATGGCATCGACGACGTGATGATCCCCACGGTCAATTCCTGGCACTTGGCTCGCCACATCCCCAACGCCCAGTTGCTGATCTACCCGGACGCCGGCCACGCCGCGCAGTTCCAGTACCCCGAGCGATTCCTCCAGCACGCCCTCCAGTTCCTGGAGGAGTGATCCCTGCCCATGGGCGGGCCACCGCTCATCCCATTGATCTGTCAATCGACCAAATCCATCATGACTGCCAACACCGTTTTCGAACCTTACGTCCTCGGTCCCATCACGCTGTCCAACCGCATCGTCATGGCCCCGATGACGAGAAGCAGGGCCGGCGCGGGCCTGGTGCCCAGCGAGCTGGCTGCCACCTATTACAGCCAACGGGCATCGGCCGGACTGCTCATCACCGAAGCCACGCAGATCTCGGCGCAAGCTCAAGGCCAGCAAGACACGCCCGGTCTCTACACCGAAGCGCAGATCGAAGGCTGGCGCAAGGTGACCGACGCCGTGCATGCCAAGGGAGGTCGCATCTTCGTTCAGCTCTGGCACGTCGGGCGCATCGCTCACGTGGACCTGCGCCCCGATGGCACGGCACCCGTGGCACCCTCGGCCATCCGGGCACAGGCGCGGACCTTCATCAACAACAGCTTCGTTGAGGTATCGGAGCCCCGGGCGTTGGCGCTGGAGGAGATTCCCGGCATCGTGGAAGACTTCCGGCAAGCCGCCGCCAACGCCATCAGCGCCGGTTTCGATGGCGTCGAAATCCATGGTGGCAATGGCTATCTGCTGGAGCAGTTCATCAAGGACGGCGCCAACCAGCGCACCGACGCGTATGGCGGCTCCATCGAGAACCGTGCGCGCCTGTTGCTGGAAGTCGCCGCGGCCGTGGCCAAGGAGATTGGCGCGGACAGGACGGGCGTGCGCATCTCTCCGGTGTCGCCGCTCAACGGCATCTCCAGCAGCGATCCTCAGCCGCAGTACAACCACATCGCGGAGCAACTGGGTGCCCTGGGCATCGTGTATCTGCACGTGGTGGAAGGGGCGCCAGGCGGGCCACGCGATGTGGCGCCCTTCGACTACGGCGCGTTGCGCCAGCGCTTTGGCAAGACCTACCTGGCCAACAACGGCTACAGCCTGGAACTTGCCCGATCCAGCCTGGCAGAGGGCAAGGCCGACTTGTTCGCCTTCGGCCGCCCGTTCATCGGCAACCCGGATCTGGTCGAGCGCCTCAAGACTGGCGCGCCACTGCAGCCGCTGAACCCGGCCAGGCTGTACGGCGGTGGCGCCGAGGGCTACACCGACTTTCCAACCCTGGCTGGTTGACCGCACCACGTACCGAAAGCAACTCATGACTCAGCAATCCACCGTTCTGATCACCGGCGCATCGACAGGGATCGGTGCGACCTATGCCGACCGCTTCGCGCGCCGAGGTCATGGCCTCGTGCTCGTGGCCCGGGACAAGGCCCGCCTCGACGCAAGCGCCAGCCATCTGCGGCAGGTGCACGGTGTCCAGGTCGATGTGCTGCCCGCGGACCTGACCCAGCCGGGTGACCTGGCCAGGGTCGAGCAGCGACTGCGCGACGATGCCACGATCGGCATGCTCATCAACAATGCCGGGGCGGCCCATGCGGGCAGCTTTGTGTCCCAAACGCCAGAGGCCGTCGCGCAACTCGTGACGCTCAATACCACCGCCGTGGCCCGGTTGGCAGCGGCCATCGCGCCACGGCTCGCGAAGGATGGCCAAGGCGCGATTGTGAACATTGGCTCGGTGGTGGGACTGGCACCCGAGTTCGGCATGTCCGTCTATGGTGCGACCAAGGCATTCGTGCTGTTCCTGTCACAGGGCCTGAGCTTGGAGCTGTCGCCCAAGGGTGTCTATGTGCAAGCCGTTCTGCCTGCGGCCACGCGCACCGAACTGTGGGGACGCGCGGGTGTTGACATCAACACCTTGCCGGAAGTCATGGACGTCGGGGAACTGGTGGACGCGGCGCTGATCGGCTTCGATCGGCGCGAGCGCGTCACGATCCCGCCATTGCAGGACGCAGGCCGCTGGGAAGGCCTGGAAAACGCACGACAGGCGCTGTTGGGCCAGATTCAGCAGTCCCGGGTGGCAGAGCGTTACCGAGGCGTCGCAACGAGCAGCACGGCTCAATCCTGAAAGATCCGAACATGCGCAACAAGGACATCGTCAAAGCCGCCATGACGGCACTCTTCGTCGAGCGCGATCTCAGTGCACTTGATCGGTATTGGGACCCGGGCTACATCCAACACAACCCTCGAATGCCAAATGGGGTCGAGTTCTTCAAAAAGATGATTCCAAGCCTCGGGCCAGACTTCATGTACGAAGCCGGGATGGTCATCGAGGAAGGCGACCTTGTGGTGGCTCATGGTCGATATGCCGGCTGGGCAGGCAAGACGATGATCGCCGTGGACATCTTTCGGCTCAGACAAGGAAAGCTTGTCGAGCACTGGGATGTCATCCAAGAAGAGGTTGCCGTTGCGCAGACCATCAGCGGCAATCCCATGTTTCCCTGAATCTCGCACACGCACTGCGCACTGCGCAGTCGCATACGCAGCCACCAAGCCCGCAAGCTGGGCGGCCTTCCGGGGGCTTCATGAGGCATAGGCCCGCAGGCGCCAGCAGGGACTTGATCAGCGGTTCAAAGCCCCAGCCGCTCGCACAGCGCCTTCACCGGCCCCGCTTGGTTCATCGTATAGAAGTGCACCCCAGGCGCGCCGCCCTCGCGCAGGCGTTCGCACAAGGCACTCACCACATCCAGCCCGAAGGCCTGGATCGATGCCTTGTCATCGCCAAAGCCCTCCAGGCGCGAGCGCACCCAGCGCGGGATCTCCGCGCCACACGCATCCGAGAAACGGATCAGCTGGCTCGCATTGGTGATGGGCATGATGCCCGGCACCACGGGGATGCTCACGCCCGCCTTGGCCACGTCGTCCACGAAGCGGAAGTAGGCATCGGCATTGAAGAAGTACTGCGTCAGCGCCACGTCGGCGCCGGCCTGCACCTTGGCCACGAAGGCCTTCAGATCGGCCGCCGGGTTGCGCGCCTGCGGGTGCATCTCCGGGTAGGCCGCCACCTCGATGTGGAAGTGATCGCCCGTGGCCTCGCGGATGAAGGCCACCAGCTCGCTGGCGTAGCGGAACTCGCCGAAGCCGCCGTAGCCGCTGGGCAGATCTCCGCGCAGCGCCACGATGCGCCGGATGCCGTCGGCCTGGAACTGCGCCAGCTGCTCGCGCACGCCGGCCTTGGTCGCGCCGATGCACGAGAAGTGCGGCGCCGCGTCCACGCCTTCGGCCAGGATGGCGCGCACCGTCTGGATGGTGCCGTCTTGCGTGGAGCCGCCGGCGCCATAGGTCACCGAGCAGTACTGCGGCTTGAGCGGGTACAGCTGCTGGCGCACGGCCGTGAGCTTGTCGGCGCCTTCGGGCGTCTTGGGCGGGAAGAACTCCAGGCTGATGGGCCAGGCGTTCTGTGTCGTTGTCGTCATGTCGGCGTGTCCTTGTCGGTGGGCCGCGCCCACACGAAGAATTCGCGGTTGCCGTCGCCACCGGCGATGGGGCTGTCAAAGTAATCCACCACGCGCAGGCCCAGCCCCTGGCAGGCCTGCTCGATGCGCGTGCGCACGTCGTCGTAGAGCGATTCGTCCTTCACCAGGCCGCCCTTGCTGATCTGCGAGGGCTGCAGCTCGAACTGGGGTTTGACCAGCAGCAGCAGATCAGCCCGCGGCGTGAGCAGCGTCACCAGCGCGGGCAGCACCAGCGTCAGCGAGATGAAGGACAAGTCGCCCACCACCACGTCGAAACCGCCGTCCAGCTCGGCAGGCGGCACGCCGGCGGCGCTCAAGGTGTCGTGGCTGAGCTCGCGGGCGTTCAGGCCCTCGATGACGCGGACGCGGTCATGCCCCTGCAGGCGCGGATGCAACTGGCCATGGCCCACATCCACCCCCACCACCAGCGCCGCGCCGCGTGCCAGCAGCACCTCGGTGAAGCCGCCGGTGCTCTGGCCGACATCGAGGCAACGCGCGCCCAGCACGTCCAGGCCGGCGCAATGGTTCAAGGCACCTTCGAGCTTGAGCCCCGCGCGCGACACCCAACGCGTTTCCGCATCGTCCGTCACGCGCAGCGTGGCCCCTTCGGGCAGCACCTCGCCGGCCTTGCGCACCGGCGCCCAGCCCTGCGGCCCCTGCCACTCGGCCGCGCCCGCATCGATCAGCCGCTGCGCAGCCGACCGCGTGGGCGCCAGCCCGTGCTTGACCAGAAGTTGATCTGCTCGTGTCATCGGCCGCTGGGGGTGCTCAGTACCGGTAGGTATCGGGCTTGTAGGGGCCGTTCACGGGCACGCCGATGTAGGCCGCCTGCTCTTCCGTCAGCGTGCTCAGCTGCGCGTTCAGCGTGGTCAACTGCAGGCGGGCCACCTTCTCATCGAGGTGCTTGGGCAGCACGTAGACCTTGCCGGCGGCGTACGAATCGGGGCGCGTGAACAGCTCGATCTGCGCGATCGTCTGGTTCGCGAAGCTCGACGACATCACGTAGCTCGGGTGGCCCGTGCCGCAGCCCAGGTTCACCAGGCGGCCCTTGGCCAGCAGGATGATGCGCTTGCCGTCCTTGAAGATCACGTGATCGACCTGGGGCTTGATCTCTTCCCACTGGCAGTTCTGCTCCAGCTTGGCGACCTGGATCTCGTTGTCGAAGTGGCCGATGTTGCAGACGATGGCGTTGTTCTTCATCGCGGCCATGTGCTCGTACGTGATCACATCGCGGTTGCCGGTGGTGGTCACGAAGATGTCGGCCTTGTCGGCGGCCCAGTCCATCGTCACCACGCGGTAGCCTTCCATCGCGGCCTGCAGGGCGTTGATGGGGTCGATCTCGGTCACCCACACCTGGGCGCTCAGGGCGCGCAGGGCCTGGGCCGAGCCCTTGCCCACGTCGCCATAACCGGCCACCACGGCCACCTTGCCAGCGATCATCACGTCGGTGGCGCGCTTGATGCCATCGACCAGCGATTCACGGCAGCCGTACAGGTTGTCGAACTTGGACTTGGTGACCGAGTCGTTCACGTTGATGGCGCGGAACAGCAGCGTGCCCTTGGCGCTCATCTCGTTGAGGCGGTGCACGCCGGTGGTGGTCTCTTCGGTCACGCCGATGATCTGGGCGCCCTTGCGGCTGTACCAGGTGCCATCGACAGCCAGCTTGGCCTTGATGGCGGCGAACAGAATGCGCTCTTCGTCGCTGCCCGGGTTGGCCAGCACCGAGGGATCGGTCTCGGCCTTCTTGCCCAGGTGCATCAGCAGGGTCGCGTCGCCACCGTCGTCCAGGATCATGTTGGGGCCTTCGCCCTCCGTGCCCTTGGCGCCGAAGTCGAAGATGCGGTGGGTGTAGTCCCAGTAGTCTTCGAGCGATTCGCCCTTGTAGGCGAACACCGGCGTGCCGGCCTCGACCAGCGCGGCGGCGGCGTGGTCTTGC
>DXIO01000095.1 GCA_019112875.1 Candidatus Aquabacterium excrementipullorum | reverse complement strand
GAAACCTTCTGATCTTCTGATCCTGCGCGACAAACCGCGCTAGGCTTCGGGGCATGGGCAGTGATGTCCATGCCCCGAATCACTTGTGCCCTCAATCAGGCCACGACCATGCTGAAGTTCGCCGCCAACCTGTCGTGGCTCTACACCGAGCTGCCCTTCCTGGACCGCTTCGCCGCCGCCGCCCGCGACGGCTTCAAGGGCGTGGAATGCCTGTTCCCGCACGAGCACCCCACGGCCGAGATCCAGGCCCGCCTGCGCGACCTGGGGCTGGAGCTGGCGCTCTTCAACGCCGCGCCGGGCAACTGGGCGGCCGGCGAGCGCGGCCTGGCCTGCCTGGATGGGCGCGAGGCTGACTTTCAACACAGCATCACCTCGGCCCTCGCGCTGGCGGGTACGCTGGGCTGCCCACGCGTGCACGTGATGGCGGGGCTCAGCGAAGCCGGTATCGCCGGCCATGGCGCCTGGTCCCGCTACGAGCACCGCATGGCCTGGGCCGCCAAACAGGCCCAGGCGGCCAATGTCACCCTGCTGATCGAGCCCATCAACACGCGCGACATGCCGGGCTACCTGCTGAGCGACCAGGCGCGCGCGCACGGCCTGGTCGAGCGCATCGGCTTCAAGCACCTGAAGGTGCAGATGGACCTGTACCACTGCCAGATCGTGGAAGGCGACATCACCACCCGCCTGCGCCGCTGGCTGCCCACCGGCCAGGTCGGCCACCTGCAGATCGCCGCCGTGCCCGACCGGGGCGAGCCCGACCAGGGCGAACTGCACTATCCCCACGTGTTCGCTGAACTGAGGCGCCTGGGCTGGCAGGGCTGGATCGGCTGCGAATACAAGCCGCGCAAAGCTGGAGACGGCGGCACCACCGCCGGGCTGGGCTGGCTGAGCGCCTGGCAGTGAGCCCTGGCCGGCCCAACGCGACGGGCCCATTCCTGATCAAGGGCCTCGCTGCGACACATCCCCGCACAGACGTCATCCACATTTGCGGGATACTGCGGGCCACGCGCGCGACACCGCCGGCCTCACGCCGCCCCGCGAGCACACGCCCAACCCCAGCCCCGCCATGACGACCACCACACCGTCCACCCACCTGCTGCCCGCCACCGCGACCACGCGTGACGGCCTGGCACTGGCATTGTCCCACTGGCCCCTGCAAACCGGCCAGACGCTGCATGGCGTCGTCTGCCTGGTGCATGGCCTGGGCGAGCACGCCGGCCGCTACGCCCACGTGGCGCGCTTCCTGAACGAGGCCGGCTGGGCCGTGGTGGGCTACGACCACCGTGGCCACGGCCAATCGCCCGGTCCGCGCGGCGGCCTGGTGCACGACGACGACCTGCTGCACGACCTGGCGGCCGTGATCGACACGCTGCGCCGCGGCTACCCCACGCAACGCCTGCTGGTGCTGGGCCACAGCATGGGCGGCCTCACCGTGGCGCGCTTCGTGTCCGCCTGGGCCCGCCCGCCGGAAGACGCCGCCTGGCGCCGCCCCGTGGACCTGTGCGTGCTCTCATCGCCCGCGCTGGACATCGGCCTGAACGCCGTGCAGAAGGGCCTGCTGGGCAGCCTGGGCCGCCTCACGCCCGATCTGGCCGTGGGCAACGGCCTCAAACCGGCCTGGGTGTGTTCCGACCCCGCCGTGGTCCAGCGCTATGTGAACGATCCGCTGGTGCACGACCGCATCACCGGCCGCCTGACGCGCTTCCTGCTTGAAGGTGGCGAGACGGTTCACGCACGCGCCGCCAGCTGGACCGTGCCCACGCTGCTGATCTACGCCGGCAACGACCGCTGCGTGCGCCCCGCTGGCAGCGCGCGCTTTGGCACCGCCGCGCCGCGGGATGTCGTCACCACCCAGGCCTACCCGCACATGGCCCACGAGATCTTCAACGAGCCCGACCAGGCCACCGTGTTGAAGGACTTGGGCGACTGGCTGGCCGCGCACTGAGCGCCCCCGCCCCCATCCCTCACGAACGAAGCTCCCGGAAGTTGTCACCATGGCCATCAAAGCCACCATCTACAAGGCCCAGATCCAGCTGGCCGACATGGACCGCCATGTCTACGCCGACCCGCAGATCACCATCGCGCGCCACCCCTCCGAAACCGACGAACGCATGATGATCCGCGTGCTGGCCCTGGCCATGGGCTGGCCGGCCGACACCTCCGAAGGCACGCTGGAGCTGGCCAAGGACATGTGGGATCCCGACGAGCCCGCGCTGTGGCACAAGAATTTCTCGGACGACATCCTGCACTGGGTGGACGTGGGCCAGCCCGACGACAAGCGCCTGATGAAGGCCTGCGGTCGCTCGAACAAGGTGAGCGTGTGGGCCTTCCAGAGCAGCACCAACGTCTGGTGGAGCAACATCGCCGGCAAGCTCACGCGCGCCGACAAGCTCACGGTGTGGCAGGTGCCCAGCGAGCAGAGCCAGGAGCTGGCGAAGCTGGCCCAGCGCAGCATGGTGCTGCAGGTCACGGTCCAGGATGGCACCGTGTGGGTGGGCGATGGCGAGCGGTCTGTCGAGATCGTGCCGGTCAAGCTGATGGGGCCCACCGAGTAAGCCCCATCAACTGCCAGGCAAGCCTCAGCCCCGCAGCTCGCGCCGCAGGATCTTGCCCACCGGCGTCTTGGGCAGCTCGGCGCGGAACTCGATGACGCGCGGGCGCTTGTAGCCCGTCAGGTTCTGCGCGCAGTAGTCGCGCACTTGCTGCTCGGTCACGTTCGGATCGCTGCGCACCACCACCAGCTTGACGGCCTCGCCGGAGTGCTCGTCGGGCACGCCCACGGCGCCGCATTCGACGATGCCGGGCATCTGCGCCACGACGTCCTCGATCTCGTTGGGGTACACGTTGAAGCCCGAGACCAGGATCATGTCCTTCTTGCGGTCGACGATCTTGAACCAGCCGCGCTCGTCCATGGTGCCGATGTCGCCCGTGCGGAAGAAGCCGTCGGCGGTCATCACCTTGGCGGTTTCATCGGGGCGGCGCCAGTAGCCGGCCATCACCTGCGGGCCACGGATGGCAATCTCGCCCGGCGTGCCCACGGGCACCTCGTTGCCAGCATCGTCGAGCACGCGCACCTCGGTCGAGGGGATGGGCACGCCGATGGTGCCGGAGTAGGCCGTGCTGGTCACCGGGTTGCAGGTGGCCGACGGCGAGGTCTCCGACAGGCCATAGCCTTCGGCGATCGGGCAGCCCGTCTTGTCCTTCCACAACTTGGCCGTGGCGCCCTGCACCGCCATGCCGCCGCCGACCGACAGGCGCAGATGGCTCCAATCGACCTTGTTGAAATCAGGATGGCGCGCCAGCGCGTTGAACAGCGTGTTCACCGCCGGGAAGCTGTGAAAGCGGTGCTTGGACAGCTCTTTCAGCGTGGCCGGCAGATCGCGCGGGTTGGGGATCAGGATGTTGCACGAGCCCAGGCGCAGGCCCAGCATCATGTTCACCGTGAAACCGAAGATGTGGTACAGCGGCAGCGCGCACACCATGGTGGGCTGCTCGCCCGCGGGCACCTGGCTCCAGATCGGCTGGTTCCAGGCTTCCGACTGCAGCAGGTTGGCGATCACGTTGCGGTGGACCAGCGTGGCGCCCTTGCTCACGCCGGTGGTGCCGCCGGTGTACTGCAGCACGGCCACGTCCTCGGGGCCGGGCTGGGCCGGCGTGTAGCGGCCCTGGTTGCCCTTGGCCAGCGCATCCTTGTAGCGCACGGCGTTGGGCAGCTCGAAGGCCGGCACCATCTTCTTGACCTTGCGCACCACGTGGTTGACGATCGCGCCCTTCAGGAAGCCCAGCGTGTCGCCCATGCTGGCCAGCACGGTGTGCTGCACCGGCGTGGAGGCCAGCACCTGCTGCAGCACGTGCGCGAAGTTCTCCAGGATGATGATGGCGCGCGCGCCCGAATCCGACAGCTGGTGCTGCAGTTCGCGCGGCGTGTACAGCGGGTTCACGTTGACCACCACGTAGCCCGCGCGCAGGATGCCCATCACGGCGACCGGGTACTGGGGCACGTTGGGCAGCATCACCGCCACGCGGTCGCCCTTGGCCAGGCCCAGGCCCTGCAGGTAGGCCGCGAAGGCCTTCGAGAGCTGGTCGATGTCGCCGAAGCTGAACTGCTTGCCCATGAAGGCGTAGGCCGGCTTGTCGCGGTGCTTGGTCAGGCCTTCGTCGATCAGGTCCACCAGCGAGGGGTAGGTGCTGTGGTCGATCTCGGCCGGCACGCCGGGCGGGTAGCTCTTGAGCCAGGGGTAGGCTTGGGTCATGGCGCTCAACTCGCTTGTGCTTGTTCGGTCAAAAGAAGATCTTGAACCGAACTGAGCACCCCCTCAACTAAGGGGTTCCCTGATAGGCGCGCCAAATTTGTCCGCTTTGGTACCCATTCTGTCTGACATTGCCAGCCGCGCCCCCGCCACGGCTGGCGCCGCGTTCAACGCAGCACGGCCGCGATGGCCTCGGCCACCTTGTCGACGTTGTTGGCATTGAGGCCCGCGGCGCACATGCGGCCCGAGCGCAGCACGTACACGCCGTGTTGCTCGCGCAGCGTGTCGGCCTGCGCGGCGCTGAGGCCCGTGTAGCTGAACATGCCGCGCTGGTCGATGAAGTAGCGCACGTCGCGGCCGGGCAGTTGCGCGACCACGCCGTCGTACAGGCGCTGGCGCATCAGCTTGATGCGCTGGCGCATCGCGCCCAGTTCATCCGACCACGACTGGCGCAGCGCCGGCGTGCCCAGCACCTGCGCCACGATGCGCGCGCCGTGCGTGGGCGGGCTGGAGTAGTTGCGGCGCACGCAGGCCATCAGCTGGCCCAGCACCAGGCCGGCCTCGGCCTTGTCGGGGCAGACCACGCTCAGGCCGCCCACGCGCTCGCCGTACAGCGAGAAGCTCTTGGAGAACGAGTTGGCCACGAAGAAGCTCACGCCCGCATCGGCCAGCGTGCGCAGCGAGAAGGCGTCTTCGTCGATGCCGTCGCCGAAGCCCTGGTAGGCGATGTCCAGGAAGGGCAGCAGGTCACGCGTCTTGATGACGGCGGTGAGGGCCTTCCACTGGTCCTGGTTCAGGTCGACACCGGTGGGGTTGTGGCAGCAGGCGTGCAGCAGCACGATGCTCTTGGCCGGCAGTGCGTCGATGGCCGAGAGCATCTCGTCGAACTTCAGGCCGCCCGTGGCCGCGTCGTAGTACGGGTAGGTGTTCACCGTGAAGCCCGCGCCTTCGAACATGGCGCGGTGGTTGTCCCACGTCGGGTCGCTCACCCACACCTGCGAGTTCGGGAAATAGCGCTTGAGGAAGTCACCGCCCACCTTCAGCGCGCCGGAGCCGCCGATGGTCTGGATGGTGGCGATGCGGCCTGAAGTGACGGCCTCGTGCTGCGCGCCGAACAGCAGCTGCTGGATGGCATTGCGGTAATCGGGCGCGCCGCTCATCGGCAGGTAGGGCTTGGGGCCGATGTTGGCCAGCAGCGCCGTCTCGGCCTGGCGCACGGCGTCCATCACCGGCAGGCGGCCTTCTTCGTCGAAGTAGATGCCGATGCTCAGGTTGATCTTGCCCTGGCGCGGGTCTTTCTGGAAATCTTCGTTGAGGGTGAGGATGGGGTCACCGGCGTAGGCATCGACGTGCTTGAACATGGCTGAGAGCTCCTGGGCTGAACCTCGCATTATCCCGGCTCCCTAGAAATGGGGCCCTCCGGAGGGGGCCCTAGCTTGAGCTAGGGGGGCCCCAAGTTCGCAGGATGTGGCGCGGCCCGCCGATTTTTACAGTCCATCCCATCGACACCCGACCCCTGCTGAGAACGGTGGCGATCCCTTCGGCGGCAACGCCAACCATCGACACACACCATCGAATTGAAAGGACTCATCATGACCACCAACACCGAACTGAAGACCGCCGGCCGCGCTGCCATGGCCGATCTGCAATCCCTGGCCGCCCAAGGCGTGGAGCGCGCCCTGGCCGCCCGCCGCATGACCGAGCTGAGCGCCGAGCAGGTGCAGGCCGTGAGCGGTGGCGCCACTTCCACCGCGCTGCTGCTCAAGGGCCCGCTGATCAACGGGATCATCAACCCCGAGATCATCAAGGCCCTGCAGATCAGCCAGATCCCGCAGATCAACCCCGCCACCATCGGCGCTGTGGTCGGCCGCTGATCAACCGACACGCCCAGGACACCACGGCCCGCGACGAGGAGCATGCGATGAACCATCCCGCCATCCCCATGTGCCCCAGCGCCCAGCACCACCTGGACGGCGCCGAAGTCTTCGCCGTGATCGGCGGCAGCGCCGACCGGCCGGAGGTGTCCTACCTGGAAGAAGCCTTGCCCGTGACGCCGGAGGTGGTCGCGATGGCCGCCCCGGTGGACCCGGCCGAGGTGTTCCGCATCACCGCGCCCTGCGCGATGAGCACGGCCTGCTGGCACTTCGACGAAGACCGCCGCAAGTGCCGCCTGGCCATCCGCACGGTGCGCATCGCGCCCGTGGTGGTGAGCAAGCCACCGCGCTGCGCCATCCGCAGCCGCTGCATGTGGTGGGCCCAGGAAGGCGTGAGCGCCTGCCTGCGCTGCCCGCAGGTGGTGACCAACGACAGCGCGCCGTCGGAGCGCGTGGCGCAAACCGCCGATCCGATGAACCTGGCGGCCGCCGCCGAGATGCCTGCACCTTCCGTGCAAGCCTGAAGCCTGCAAGCCCCTGGGGTATCAGCCCAGCGCTTTTTCGATGTCGCCGACCAGCCCCTTGGGCGCATCGGTCGGCGCATAACGCCCGATGACCTGCCCATCGCGCCCGATCAGGAACTTGGTGAAGTTCCACTTGATCGACTTGGTGCCCAGGATGCCCGGCGCTTCCTTGACCAGCCACTGGTACAGCGGATGCGCGTTGCCGCCGTTGACATCGATCTTGCCCATCATGGGGAAGCTGACCCCGTAATTGAGCTGGCAGAACGAGGCAATTTCACTGTTCGCGCCCGGGTCCTGCGAGCCAAACTGGTTGCATGGGAAACCCAGCACCACGAGCCCCTTGTCGCCATAGTCCTTCCACAGCTTTTCGAGCCCTTCGAACTGGGGCGTGAAGCCGCACTTGCTGGCGGTGTTCACGATCAGTAGGACCTTGCCTTTGTATTCTGACAACGGTGCCGGCTGCCCATTGATGGTCTCGGCCGTGAAATCGTAGACAGTGCTCATGGGTCGCTACCTTGGTGCAAAGTTGAGTTACCCATTATCCAGCGTGGGCCCTTGCGGATACCCAATGGCCTGGATATCCTGTTTTGCATAACATCCGCACAAAGCACTGGCACTTCAGGAGACACGGGTCATGTCGGACTCCTCATCAAACGTCCACCCCAACGCGTCTCTGGCCGCTCAGCCTGGTCTTGCGCCCCGCGCACAGGCCACCAACCAGGAACTGGCCCTCATGGCCGACCGCATCACCGATGCGGTGCTGGTGTGCGATGCGCAGCGTTGCATCCGCTGGGCCAACCCCGCCTTCACCCGCCTGACCGGCTACACGCTCGAGGACGCCTATGGCCGCCAGGTCGAAGAGCTGCTCAGCGGGCCTCAAACGGATGCCGAGGCCGTGCGCCGCATCAACCAGTGGATCTCGCAGGGCGAGGGCGTCGAGCGCGTGGCCATGTGCCAGCACCATAAAGATGGCGAGGCCTTCTGGGTGGAACGCACCGTGCAGCCCCTGCCCGGCCCCGACGGCGTGGTCGACCGCTACATCGAGATCCTGACCGACCTGCGCGCCCAGCGCTGGGCCCAGACCGAGCACCACAGCCGCCTGGAGGCCGAAGTGGCCCTGGCGCGCCGCACCACCTTCCTGGGCCAGTTGAGCCTGGGCATGCGCGGGCCGCTCAACACCATCGTCGGCTTCTCGCAGCTGCTGGACATGGACATCCAGGCCAGCCCCGATGCGCGCCGCCAGGTGGGCAACATCCAGCAGGCTGCGCAACAGCTGATCCAGTTGCTGGACAAGGCCGTGAAGCTGGCCAATGCCGAAGACCGCTCCCTGCCCGTGCACGCCCAGCGCGTGAACCTGCTGGCCGTGAGCAAGGAGGCCAGCCACGCGCTGGAGGCCGCCGCGCGCGATCGCCGCATCACCCTGGTGATCGAGGGCGATTCACCCACGGGCTGGGCCGACCCCGTGCATGTGCGCGACGTGCTGACGCAACTGCTGCGCTTCGCGATCTCGCACTGCCCGCCGGACAACACCATCTGGGTGGCCTGCCGCCATTCGCCCGACCACGGTCGTGCCCTGATCGAGGTGAACCACCAAGGTGGTGACGGCCTGCTGCCCGGCGGCGATGCCACCCGCCTGTTCGAGCCCTTCGCGGCAGTGCCCGGCAACACGCCCTCGCCTCGCCAGACGCAGAGCTTCGACGAGCTGGACGACCACGGCATGGGCCTGGCCATCGCGCAGCGCCTGGCCGAGCTGATGAATGGCAGCCTGAGCGTGAGCACGGCCCTGGGCAAGGGCGTGATGTTCACCCTGAACCTGCCGCTGGCCGATCGCCTGGCCGCGCCGGCCGTGGCACCCTCGCCTGCCCAACCGCCGGCCGGCATCGAGCTGCCGCCGCTGCGCATCATCCATGTCGAGGACAACGCGCTGAACCGCAGCCTGGTCGAGGCGCTGTTCGCGGCCTACCCGCAGGTGCAGCTGTCGTCCTTCCCCACCGCCTCGCAGGGGCTGGCAGCCATCCAGGGCGAGATGCCGGACGTGGCGCTGGTGGACATCAACCTGCCCGACGGCAGCGGCCTCGATCTGTGCCGCACGCTGCGCGCCAGCCCGCTCACGCGCCGTGTGCCGCTGATCGCGCTGAGCGGCGACGCCCTGCCCGACCACATCGCCCGCGCGCTGCAGGCCGGCTTCAACCATTACCTGGTCAAGCCGATCCAGCTGCAGCGGCTGCTGGGCATCCTGGCGGGTATTCCGGCCAATCCGCCGCGCTGAATTCCGTCGTTTTGCGTGCTTTTGGTGGAATTTTGGCGGGCTTTGGATGCATGTTGGCGGCGCCGGCATGGCCTTGGGCCCGCATAGGTAGATACCCGCAGGTATCATGCGAGGGTAGTCCTCAGCAGTACTTCCGCCCACCATGGCCCGCATCCAGTTCGAGCTGCCCGAGCAGTTTCTCTTTTCCACCGACGTTCCCATCTACATCAGCCATGTGAACCAGGGCGGTCACCTCGACAACGCGCTGTTGCTCACGCTGGTGTCGGAGGCGCGGGTGCGTTTCTTCCGATGGCTGGGCTACCGCAGCGAGGGCGACATCGATGGGCAATCCATCGTGGTGGGCGACATGATGGCGCAGTACAAGTCCGAGGCCTTCTACGGCGAGACCATGCAGGTGGACATGGTGCCGGACGACTTCAACAAGTACGGGTTCGATCTGGTGTTCCGCTTGCGGGACAAGGCGACGGGGCGTGAAGTGGCTCGGGGCAAGACTGGCGTTGTGTTTCTGTCTGCGGACAACTTTGGGCAGGGACGCAAGACGGTGGCGCCGCCGCCGGCCAGCTTTGCCGAGCGCTTGGCGCAGGCTCGGGCGGGGACGTTGCCTTCTGCTGCTTGAAACTTTTGCGTGTTTGGTCCGTTCGCTTCTTGGGGGGCTTGAGCGGGGCAGAGGCTTGGGGTGATCGTTCTCCGGCCCACGCTCGCGGGGCACCACCGATCACGTCGGCCTGTACCTCTTGAACACCGGCTTGGCGGTTGCCGAGCCAGGCTACCGCGAATGGGGCCTGCGCCCGATCACCCCAAGCCTCCGCCCAGCGACGCCGTGGCGGCGCTCACTCGGCTGGTGCGGCGCGTAGCGACGCACCAGCGGTCGGCTTGCCGACCGCTTAAACCACACCCCAGCGATTGATGCTTCTTCGCCCGCCCCGATGTCTCGCGGGGTGGAGGCGATGGGTGCCTGCGCAGGCCCCATTCGCGGTTGCCAGGCCGGCAACAGCCTGGCCGGCGTTCAAGGGGTGATGACGGCAATGCGCGGTGATGCCCCGCGAGCCTGGGCCGAAGTCAGGCACCCATCGCCTCCACCCCGACGCTCAACCGCCCAAGGAAGAAGAAGCGATCAATTCGCGCCCAACCGTTCTCCCATCCAGCGCAGGAGGTCGAGCCACATCTGGCGCATCTCGGCGTCCTGCGGGGTGCGCAGTGCGCTTGGCAGCTCGATGGTCACGACCGGCACGCGCTTGTGCACGCCGCCGAAGTTGCCCAGGCTGCCCGGGAAGATGCCCACGCGGTCCAGGTACAGGCGCCCCAGGCGCTGCGGCGGCGAGGTCGGGCCGTCGAAATCGAGCACGCCGTAAGGCGCATGCACCGACACGATCAGGTCCGGTTTCCACTGCTCCATCTCGTCGTGGATCCACTTGCTCTCAGGCTCCGACAGCGACTTCGGCCCCGGGTACCGGCGCGGGTCGTTGCGCGTGCGGTCCTTCCAGTAGTGCGGCGCTTCCTTGTCCCAGTTGGGCGTCGGGAAGTTGCGGTTCAGGTCCACGCCATGCGCGTTGGTGCGCGTGGGCACATCGCGCAGCATGCCGTCGGGGTTGACCAGCGGCACGAAGCGCCAGTGCACATTGGCCGGCGTCTGCGTGGCATGCTGGATCCAGTGCAGCACCAGCGAGGTCGATGACAACTCATCGCCATGGATGCCGCCGATCACCAGCACCTTGAGCTGCGCCGTGGGCGACACCACATCGCGCTGGTAGAAAGGCTGCCCCTGCAGCGAGCGGCCGCCATTGGACGTGAGCTGCGCGCTCTTGCACAGCGCCATCGTGACGCTGGGCAGGCGCTTGACGCTCTGCTCGCAGAAGGCCTGCGGCGTGGCGATGGACACGGTGGGCTTGGACAGCGCCGCAGGCGTCGGCAGCACGGGCTTGGCCGATGATGCCGCCTTGGCGGCCGGCTTGTTCACCACCGATGGCTTGCTGATCAGCGGCGCCACGGGCGGTTTGACCGCCATGCTGGTGACGGGCTTCGCGGCGGAAGCCTGCGCGCCAACCTTGGCCGCGGCAGGCGCCGGTTTGGCGGCGGGGGTCGAGGGCACCGAGGGCTTCGGCGAAGAAGCGGCCGGGGCCTGCGGCGCGGCGGCACTCAGGCCATGAACCGCTGCCAGCACCAGCACCGCCGTGGCGGCACGGGCCGCCTGCAGGGGATGACTCACAAAGCGCATAGCCGCCTATCATGCCCTGAATCCACCAGGGCCCTGTGACAGGGATCAGCGCCGCTGCGCGGCAGGCGTGGTCAGCGCGACAGCGCGCGCAGCGCCTGCTTGATGCCTTCGCTCACGCCCACGTCGGCCGGCAGGGCCTTGAGCGCGGCGCGGGCTTCCTTGTCGGAGTAGCCCAGCGCCATCAGCGCCTGCAGGATGTCGGCGTGCGATTCGCCACCGGCGGCCGCATCGGCCGGCACGTTCAGCGCCGGCGCCAGCTTGCCCTTGAGCTCCAGCAGCAGGCGCTCGGCCGTCTTCTTGCCGATACCGGGCACCTTGGTCAGGCGAGCCGTGTCCTGCGCGGCCACGGCCTGGGCCAGGTCGTTGGCGCTCAGGCCCGAGAGCACGCCCAGCGCGATGCGCGGGCCCACGCCGCTGATCTTGACCAGCTCACGGAAGGATTCGCGCTCGGTGGAGGTAAGGAAGCCGTAGAGCAGTTGCGCGTCCTCGCGGACGATGAACTGCGTGAGCAGCGTCACCTTCGCGCCGGTCTCCGGCAGGTTGTAGAAGGTGCTCATGGGCACCTGCACCTCGTAGCCGACGCCGTTCACGTCGACCAGCACACTGGGCGGGGCCTTGTCGGCCAGCACGCCCGTCAACCGGGAAATCATCGGCGGAACAGCCCCAGTCGTTGCGCTTCCAGCGCGGCTTCGGCGCGCGAGGAGACGTTCAGCTTGCGGTAGATCTGCTTGACGTAGTCGGCGATGGTGTGGCGCGACAGGTTCAGCTGCTGGCCGATCTCGGGCAGCGTGAAACCCTTGGCCACGCGCAGCAGCACCTCGTTCTCGCGGTCGGTGAGCTGCACGTGCGGGGTCACGGAATCGGCATCGTTGCCGCCGATGTGCTGCGGCTGCAGGCGGGCCTGGGCCGTGAAGTACTGGATCACGCGGCGCGCGATCGAGGGCGACAGCGGCGGCTCGCCCTGGGCGATGCGCTGCAGTTGCTCGGCCAGCTGCTCGCGCGACTGCTCTTTGAGCAGGTAGCCGAAGGCACCGGCCTGCAGGGCGGGGAACAGGTGCTCGTCGTCGTCGTGGATGGTGACCACCACCGACTGCACGTCGGGCTGCTTGTCGCGCAGGGCCTGCACCACCTCGACACCCGAGCCATCGGGCAGGCCCAGGTCGCACAGGGCCACGTCGAAGCGCATGGCGTTGACCAGCTGCAGCGCGTCGTGGATGCGGGCGCTCTCGTGGATCTGCGCGCCGGGGAACACCTGGAGGGCCAGTGTCTTGAGCCAGGCACGGATCTCGGGCAAGTCTTCGAGCAACAGGATTTGCTTCATGGCCAGGGCCTCATTCAATAAGCATTGGGGTTACCCCCAGGGGTCTGAACAGGGATGCTAGCAGCCGCAGCGCCTTTACGGGGACCAGAGCCCCCTTGAGATAGCGCGGATGCCACGGTTTCGATCTCCAGGGGCAAGTTCAGGCGGATCACCGTGCCGAATCCGGGGCCGGATTCGACCAGGCACTGGCCGTTGAGCTGCTTGGCGCGGTGCTTCATGCTGGACATGCCGTGGCCGCGGTCGAGTCGGCCGTCGAGCTCGAGCGGAATGCCCTTGCCGTTGTCCTGGATGACGATCTGGAAATCGTGCGTGCCCACCTCGCAGTGGATCACCACGTGCGAGGCCTGACTGTGCTTGATGATGTTGCTGACCGCCTCGCGGATGATGCGGGTGGTCTGCACGTAGGTGCGGGCGGACAAGGGCTCGTCCATCACATCCATCGGGTGGCGCCATTCGACCTCGATGCCAGCCTGGCCCAGGCGCGAGACCACCTCGGCGCGCCAGTCGGCCAGCGCGTCGGGCAGGCGCATCGGGCGGCCCGTGAGGCCCCGCACCGACAGGCGCATCTCTTCGAGCGCCTCGCGCGCCAGCGACGAGATGCGGTCGTTGTCGCTGGTGTGCACGATGGTGAGCAGCTTGGCGCCCAGGTCGTCGTGCAGATCGGCGGCGATGCGCTTGCGCTCCTTCTCGGCGATCTGCTCGACGCGCAGCTCGGCGATCTGTGTGAAGTTGCGCTCGATCTCGCTGCTGATTTCCTGCACGCGGCGCTCCAGCTGCTGGCGTGCGCCCTCGGCGGTCTGCAGCGCCCGGGCGTAGACCTGGATCAGCCGGAAGGACACCGCCGCGAACAGCATGGGCATCACGAAGTAGGTGGCGTTCCAGCCCCACATGTGGATCAGGCGGTGCTGGAAGAACAGTTCGATGCCGACCAGCGCCGAGGTCACGCCCAAGGTGCCGCTCATCAGCCAGAACTCGGCGCGGCGCGAACGCCCCGCGAACCACAGGAAGTACACGATGGCGGCGAACACCTCCAACGCGAACAGCAAATACCAGAGCCGGCTGACGATGAACAGGTTGGACAGCCCCACCGACAGCGTGATCGGCATCAGGACCACCTGCGCCCACAGGATGCGGTTGACCAGGCGCTCGCGGCCTGGCTCCTTCGGGCCGTGCAGGCCGTGGCCCGCGTAGCCCAGCAGGAACTTCACGGCGAAGGCCGCCATCGGCGCGAACAGGCAGGCGATCAGCACCTCCAGCACCGTGTTGGACAGCGGCACGTCCGTCAGCCAGAAGCGGCCGGTGAGCAGCGCCCAGGTGAGCGTGAGCATCGCGAAGTGCGCCAGGTAGCCCAGGCGGCGCACCCAGGCCAGGCCCAGCGCGAACACGCCCAACACCGCCAGGATGCCGCCGATGATCTGCGAGACGGTGACGGACCAGAAGGTCTGCTCGTCGTGCAGATCGCTCAGGTCGCTCCAGGTGCCGATGCGCACCGCGCCCAGGCCGCCGGCGCGCTGGCGGGCCGTGACCTTGTCCAGCGGATGGCCGGAGACGCGCACGTCCAACTGGTTCTCGCCGGCACGCAGCAGGAAGCCTGGCAGCGGGATCACGTGCGACTGGTAACACTGGCTGGCGATGGGCTGGCCCACGCGGCCGGCGCGGTAGAGCACCTGGCCATTGAGCTGCACCTCCACCGCCGAGCAGGCGCGCTCCACATAGGCCGCCAGCAGGATCTCGGACGACAACTGCTGCGGCCGCTCGAACTGGAAGCGGTACCAGACGCTGCCGCCAAAGCCTGGGCGCGTGCGGGCCCACTCATCCGGCAGGGTGATGACCTGGCCGCTCTCCTGCGTGGGAAAGACCTGCCCCCGGCCTGCCTCGCTGGCCGCCGTCCAGGCGCCGCGCAGGGGCACGCCGTGCAGGTGTTCTGGATCGGCGCGCCCATCTTCCGCGCCACCAGCCGTGCGATTGAGCGCCACCACGGCCCAGGCCACGATCCAGGCCAGCAACAGGCCCAGCATCATCGTGCCCAGCGCCAGCAGGCGCGACGACGCCACCTCCTCGTCGGGCACACCGCCCGGGGAGACGGTCGGGGCCCATCGCCCGCCGGTCCTCGCCCACCATTGCCGCCACCACTGTTGAACCATGTTCACGACTGCTCGCAAGAAGACACATCTCAGCCCGCTTGAACCAGGGTGGCCGGGCATGTCTGCTGGATTCTGAGGCAGATGTCACACCCGAAAGCCCCGGGCAAGCGACAATTTAGGGGCTATCTTGCACGATTCGCCCTGCCATACCCCCACCGATGCCCCTGCGCCACAGCTTCACCCCTCCGGACAACACCCGCCTGGCCCACCTGTGCGGCCCCCTGGACGAGCACCTTCGCAGCATCGAAGCCGCCTTCGACGTGAAGGTGGCGCGCCGCGGCGAGGATTTCCGCATCGACGGGCCCAAAGCGCAGGCGCAGCAGGTGCTGACCCTGCTGGAGGCGCTGTACGCCAAGGCCGGCCGCACGATCTCGGCCGAGACGGTGCAACTGGCCATCGCCCAGGCCCAGGGCGGGCAAGGCAGCGCGGGCACGGCCCGACGCAGCGGTGCCCGCAAAGCCGCCGCCACGCCAGACGACAGCGCCGAAGGGCCCACCCTGCACACCCGCCGCGCCGACCTGCAGGGCCGCACGCCCAACCAGGTGCAGTACCTGCGCAACATCATGGCCCACGACCTGAGCTTCGGCATCGGCCCGGCCGGCACGGGCAAGACCTTCCTGGCCGTGGCCTGCGCCGTCGACGCGCTGGAGCGCAGCGCCGTGCAGCGCATCATCCTGACCCGCCCCGCCGTCGAGGCCGGCGAGCGCCTGGGCTTTTTGCCGGGCGACCTGTCGCAGAAGGTCGATCCCTATCTGCGCCCGCTGTACGACGCGCTGTACGACCTGATGGGCTTCGACCGCGTCACCAAGGCCTTCGAGAAGGGCCTGATCGAGGTCGCGCCGCTGGCCTTCATGCGCGGACGCACGCTGAACCACGCCTTCGTCATCCTCGATGAGGCGCAGAACACCACGCCCGAGCAGATGAAGATGTTCCTGACCCGCATCGGCTTCGGCGCCAAGGCCGTGGTCACCGGCGACGTCAGCCAGATCGACCTGCCCAAGGGCAGCAAGAGCGGCCTGATCGAGGCCGGCCAGGTGCTCAAGCGCGTCAAGGGCGTGGCCTTCACGCAATTCGGCGCGGGCGACGTGGTGCGCCACCCGCTGGTGGCCCGCATCGTCGAGGCCTACGACCGTTTCCAGAACACCCCCGAGCCGGCGGCCATCGACACGCGCGACGCCGGCCACGCCAAGCCCCCAGCACGATGAAGCCGTCCCTTTCCCTCAGCCTGCAGTTCGCTGACAAACGCCACCGCGAGCACCTGCCCCGCCACAAGGTGGCCCGATGGATCCGCGCCGCGCTCGAATCCGACGCCGAGATCGCCGTGCGCCTGGTGGACGCCGACGAAGGCCAGGCCCTGAACCGCGACTACCGCCACAAGGACTACGCCACCAACGTGCTGACCTTCGACTACGCCACCGAGCCGGTAGTGATGGCCGACCTGATCATCTGCGCCCCCGTGATCGAGCGCGAGGCCCAGGAGCAGCACAAGACGCTGGAGGCGCACTACGCGCACATGCTGGTGCACGGGGCACTGCACGCCCAGGGCTGGGACCACGAGGACCCCGAAGAGGCCGAAGCCATGGAAGCGCGGGAGCGTGAGATCCTGGCCGCCTTGGGATTCGACGATCCTTACGCTGGCTGACCGGCATTTTCAGCGCGCTGGCCGAATACCCCGGGCGGAAATAACACACGAACAGTTGTTTGAAAATAAAGCCGCGCGGGCCGGAAATAATGTCGCGCATCAAACCGTGAATTGATCACGCGGTTTCACCCCCTTATTTGCGGGCCCTCAGGGGGCACCCTGTTTCGGGGGGCGGAGCAAATCAGAACAATCGGAGCCATCGACCACGCATGTCGATGCCAAATCCGAGAGGTTTCGATGTCCGCGCTTCACAAATCAAAAATCTATACCCGTTATCACCAGCTGGAACACATCTCCGTGCAGGACATCCGGGAGATGTTCAAGGTGTTCTGCCGCTACTACGAGAACACCTCGCTGGAGCAGTTCGTATCCGACCTGGGCCGGAAATCCGGCGCCTTCATCATCCGACGCAAGATCGACGACGCCATCGTCGGGTTTTCCACCATGGGTATTTATCACATGGAAGTGGATGGCAAGAAGATCCGCGGGATATTCAGCGGCGACACCATCCTGGAAAAGGAATATTGGGGAAACCGGGCGATGAATGCCGCGTTCGTGAAAAGACTGGTCTGGGAAGCGATCAAGGACCCGTTCACGCCGCAGTACTGGTTCCTGATTTCCAAGGGATACAAGACATTCCTGCTGCTGACGCGCAATTTCCCGGATTACTACCCGCATCCGCAGCACGAGAACGCCCACATGAAGCACATCGTGGAGGCCTACTGCGACAAGCTGTTTCCGGGCAAGCTGGACCGTGATGCCATGGTGCTGGATTTCGGCGAGGGCTCGAACTGCCTGAAGAACGACGTCACGCCGATCAGCGCCGAGCAGCGCGCCGAAACCGACATCGCCTTCTTCGAGCGGCGCAACCCGCAGTGGGCGCGCGGCACCGAACTGCCCTGCGTGGGCCGCGCCGACCTGGTCACCTTCTTCCAGGTGATCGCGCCGCAGGTGCTCAAGCTGCTGTTCAAGCCTTCACGCTCAGGCAGCGGCTGGCGCCGTCGCCTGGCCAACCAGTGGGCCGACTCCAGTTTCGGCAAGGCGGTGGCTCGGCATCGGGCCACGATGGGGTGAGTTGATGAATCGTTTTCTCTAGGGGTGAAGAGTTTGGGGGCCTTCGGGCCCCCCTTTTTTGCCCCTACCGGGCTTTGGCCCGGACAAATGCCTCGAACGCCTCGATCGGCACCGGCCGGCTGAACAGGTAGCCCTGGTACGCCTGGCACCCAATGCCCGCCAGAAAAGCCCGCTGCCCCTCCGTCTCGACGCCCTCGGCGATCACCGACAATCCCAGCGTCTGCCCCAGGCTCACCACCGTGCGCGCGATCGCCGCATCGTTGGGATCCGTCAGCACATCCCGCACGAAGCTCTGGTCGATCTTGAGCTGGTCCAGCGGCAGGCGCTTGAGGTAGCTCAGCGACGAGAATCCCGTGCCGAAATCGTCCAGCGAGAAGCCCACGCCCCGGGCCTTGAGCGCCGTCATCTTGGCGATGGTGTCCTCGATGTCGCTGACCAGCATGCTCTCGGTCAACTCGATCTTCAGGCGCGAGGGGTCGATGCCATGGCGGTCCAGCGCGGCGCTCACACGCGCCACGGCGTCCGGCTGGCGGAACTGCTGGGCGCTCACGTTGACCGCCAGCGTGAGCGATGCCGTGCGCGGATCCTGCGACCAGCGCAGCAACTGGGCGCAGGCCTCGCGCATCACCCAGGCGCCCAAGGGCAGGATCAGGCCGGTCTGCTCGGCCAGCGGGATGAACTCGCCCGGCGACACCATGCCGCGCTGCGGATGCTGCCAGCGCACCAGGGCCTCGGCACCGGTCACCTGGCCATCGGCGCCGATCTGCGGCTGGTAGTGCAGCACCAGTTGCTGCTCGTCCAGCGCCGCGCGCAGTTCGTCTTCCAGCGCATTGCGCGCGGCCACATCGGCCTGCATCACGTGCAGCACCAGGTACAGCGTCAGCAAAGCCAGGATGTTGTTGACCCAGTTGCCGCCGACGCGGAACTCGTCCGGCAGGGCATAGCTGGTGACGATGGCCACGTCGCTGCTCGCGAACACCGCGAAGGCGGCGAAAAACAGCAGTGCCACCCCATGGCGCAGCAGCGGCCGCTCGCCACGGAACAGCAGATAGGCGCAAGCGCCCAGCGACAGGTAGAAGTGGTGCGTGGCCCGGGGCACCTCGGCGCTGGGCACGTCCATGAAGACGCAGATGGCACCGATGGCCACGAACAGGTTGCCCAGCAGCAGCAAGGAGGCATTGCGCAGGCTGCCGCGGCGGCTCATCACCAGCGCCGCCGCGCCGGTGGCGGCCATGCCCAGGTCCAGCACCACCACCGTCCACAGGCCCTTGATCGCGAAGAACACGCCCCAGCCCGCCGCGATCAGCATCAGCATCAGCAGGATGCTGCCCAGCGACAGCATCAACTGCATGCGCCGCTGGTGCTTGGCCTGTGCGCCGTGGGCACTGCGAAAGCCGGCACCCGGGCCGATGCCGGTGTCCAGCCATGGCATGCCGGACCGGCTGGGCGCAGGCGGGGCAAGCATGGGGCCAACCTGCCACAGGGCGGTGCTCAGGCGGCGCAAACCAGGGGGCACGGCGAACTTCCTAGGGTGCGGGGCGCCAGACCTTCGCTGGCGCGACCGGGGGTTTCGCCGCTTGTATCGGCCGACCGGGGGCCGGCTTGAGAGACAGCCCCGGCCGGAACGCTCACGCGCGGCCGGGGCGTGCAGCCTGTCACAGGCTGCGAGCTCGATCAGCTCTTCTGCAGGTACGGCACCTTGGTGGTGGCGAACAGGTTCCACGCGAAGATGGCCGCGTTGGCCAGGGGCACGCCGTAGGCGTTCCACTCAGCGCGGTGGATGGCGTCGATCAGGCTCTCGCCGCCGCTGACTTGCGAAACTTCTTCCTTGCTCAAGACTTTCATGCTCATTCCTTATGTGCGTGTTATCAATCAATGTGCGCCTCATTCAAACGACCGTTTTGAACGAACGTTTATTTCAGCGCGAAGCGATGATGGCGCAGCGTCGGGAAGGCGACGCCTTGGGGTAACCCGAAGGACCCCTCGGATGAGTGTTAAACGACACCCGTATTGGTGCGGGACGCCAGATTCAGGCTGCCAAGCCGCTCAGGAAACCGTGCACGCCCTCGTCATGCAGGCAACGGGGCTTGTAAGCGCTCACTCGCTTGGCGATTTCGGCGATGTGCGCCGGCGTGGTGCCACAGCAGCCCCCGGCGATGTTGAGGAAACCCGCCTTGGCGAAGTCCTCTACCAACGCGCCCGTCACGGGCGGCGTCTCGTCGAAGCCGGTGTCGCTCATGGGGTTGGGCAGGCCGGCGTTGGGGTAGCAGCTGATGTAGGTGTCACCCGCCACCTTGGCCAGCTCCTCGATGTAGGGCCGCATCAACGCGGCGCCCAGGGCGCAGTTCAGGCCGATAGCGATCGGGTGGGCGTGGCGCACGGAATGCCAGAAGGCGCTGACCGTCTGGCCCGAGAGGATGCGGCCGGAGGCGTCCGTCACCGTGCCCGAAATGATGATGGGCAGGCGCTCGCCCGTGTCCTCGAACAGCTGGTCAACCGCGAAGATGGCGGCCTTGGCGTTGAGCGTGTCGAAGATGGTCTCGATCAGGAAGACGTCGCTGCCGCCCTCCAGCAGGGCCTTGGCCTGCTCGTAGTAGGCCTGCTGCAGCGCGTCGAAGTCGACGTTGCGCGCGCCCGGGTCGTTCACGTCGGGGCTGATGCTGGCGGTCTTGGGCGTCGGGCCGATGGCGCCGGCCACGTAGCGGGGCTTGTCAGGGGTGCTGTACTTCAGCGCCACTTCCTTGGCCAGGCGGGCGCCCTCGACGTTCATCTCGTAGGCCAGCTCGGGCAGGTCGTAGTCTTCCTGCGCCACGGTGGTGGCGCCGAAGGTGTTGGTCTCGATCAGGTCGGCGCCAGCCTTGAGGTAGCCCTCGTGGATCTCGCGGATCACGTCGGGGCGCGTGAGCTGCAGCAGCTCGTTGTTGCCCTTGAGGTCCTTGTGGTGCTCGGCGAAGCGGCTGCCACGGTAATCGGCCTCGCCCAGCTTGTACTGCTGGATCATCGTGCCCATGGCGCCGTCGAGCACCACGATGCGCTGGCGCATGATCTCGGGCAGATCCACGGCACGGGTGTAGGGGCGGCGCACCACCGGCGGCAGCGCGGCGGGGACGGGGGAGGCAGTGGAAGCGGGGGAACTCATGCCGCTATTGTAAAAAGGCCGTCAAGTCCGTGCTGGCGCAGCCCGGACAAAAGCATGCCCGGCCCCCACCACAGGCTCAGACCTCGGGCTCGATCAGCGAGTCGCGGAAGCCCATCGGCGCGCCGTGATCAGGGCCTTCCTCGCTGGCCGCCCAGATCGCCAGGCGCTTGGCCGGCATGGGCTTGGCATAGCGGAAGCCCTGCAGCGCATCGCAGCCGATCTCCATCAGGATGCGCTCCTGCTCGGCGGTCTCCACGCCTTCGGCCACCACGTGCAGGCCCAGCGCGTGGGCCAGTTGCACCACCGCGTTCACGATGGCGCGGGCATCGCCCTCGGGCTTCAGATCGTTGATGAAGCTGCGGTCGATCTTGAGTTGGCGCGCGGGCAGCTTGCGCAGGTAGCTCAGGCTGGAATAGCCCGTGCCGAAGTCGTCGATGGACAGTCGCACGCCCAGCGCGGCGAGCTGGTCGAACATGCGCAGCGAGGTCTGCGTGTCTTCCATCGCGGCCGATTCGGTGACTTCGAAGGTCACCAGGTCCGGCTCGATCTTGTGCTCGCGCAGGGCCTTGGCCACGCGCTCGACCAGGTCGTTCTGGCGCAGCTGGTGCATGGACAGGTTCACGGCCACGCGCATCCGCAGGCCTTCCTTCTGCCACTGCCGCATCTGCCGGAAGGCGTCGTTGATCACCCAGTCGCCCAAGGCGCCGATCAGGCCGAAGCGCTCGGCCACGGGGATGAACTGCGCGGGGCTCACGGTGCCGCGCGTGGGATGGTGCCAGCGGATCAGCGCCTCCACCGCGGCGGTCTGGCGGCTCTGGGCGTGGATCTTGGGCTGGTAGTACAGCTCCAGGCCCTTGCCGCCCTGGTCCAGCGACTGCCGCAGATCCCGCTGCAGCGCGATCTGCATCTCGGCGTCGTTGGCCATGTCGGCTTCGTAGAAGCAGTGCACCGCACCACCGGCCCGCTTGGCCGCGTACATCGCGGCGTCGGCATTGGCGATCAGGCGCGCGCGCGGGCCGTGGTCCGGATGGATCACGATGCCGATGGAGCACGACAGGTGCATGCCGCGCCCATCGACCTCGAAGGCCTTGGACAGGGCCTCGCGCACGCTCATCGCGACCGCCGCGGCCGTGGCGCGGTCCGGGTGGTTTTCCAGCAGCATCAGGAACTCGTCGCCGCCCACGCGGGCCACGACATCGCCCGGCCGGGCCACCTGCGACAGGCGCTGGCCCACCTGCTTGAGCACCTCGTCGCCCACGGCATGGCCGAAGCTGTCGTTGATGGGCTTGAAGCCGTCCAGGTCGATGAACAGGATGCCCAGGCGCCTGTTGCCCTCCTGCGCGCGCAGCACGGCGCTGTCGAGCTGGTCCTCGAAGACCAGGCGGTTGGCCAGGCCTGTCAGCGGATCCTTGAAGGCGATGTGCTTGAGTTCCTGGTTGGCCACTTGCAGCGAGGCAGCCAGCTTGTTGGTGCGCGATTGCGTGCGCGCGTCCATGATGGACGTCAGCAGCGTCATCGACAGCAGCAGCATCGAGGCCGCGCCCACCATCACGCCCAGCGTATCGCCGCGCAGTTCGCTCGACGAGGTGCACACGGTGCCCAGCGGGAAGGCCGCCGCCGCCATGCCGGTGTAGTGCATGCCCGCGATGGCCACGCCCATCACCATCGCCGCCGTGATCTGCCAGAGCAGCGCCGGCAGGCCTTGCAGGTTGCGCAGCCAGAAGAAGATCAGCAGGGCCACGGCCGAGGCGCCCACCGCGATGCCCGCCGAGGCCGCCACCAGGCGCCAGTCCCAGACGATGCCCGGGTCCATCTCCATGGCGTGCATGCCCAGGTAATGCATGGCGCAGATGCCCACGCCCATCGCCGTGGCGCCGCCCGTCAGGCGCAGGCAGGTCAGCTTGTTGCGGCTGGCCACCCACAGCGCCATGTAGGACACGCCCACGGCCGCCATCGCCGACACCAAGGTGTAGAGCGCGTCATAGCCGACCGAGATGGGCAGCTTGAAGGCCATCATGCCCACGAAGTGCATGGCCCAGATGCCGATGCCCATCGTCACCGAGCCGCCGATCAGCCAGGCCCGCGCGATGGCGCGGTCCGCTGTGCGCACACGCTTTGCCAGATCCAGCGCCACGAAGGAGGCGAACATCGCCAGCAGGACCGATGCCACCACGGTCCAGGTTTCGTAGCTGGACGGCATGAAATTCACATCACCCACCATACCCATTCCCAATGGCGCGAAGTCACGCCATGACCGTGTGAGTTTCGGCTTTTTAGAACGCGACTTGAGCGCGGAAGAAACCCTGAAAAAGCGCGGTTCAGCGGAAAAAGGGACGGAATTCGGAAACGCGGCCAAAGGGCCGGCCTGCGCCGCTGCAGCGGCGAAAACGTCCACCTGCGCCCAGAAAGCAAAAAGCCCGGACGTCGCACCCTGAGTGCGCACGACCGGGCCTTTGGCCTCAGCCTCGGGTGATGTCAGTGCATCACGACCGGTTGCTGCGCCATGCCGGCGTAGCGTTCGAGGTAGGCATCGAACTCTTCGATGCTGGGCGAGGATTCGATCAAAGCCTCCACGCCTTCCTTGAAAGATTCGGCCAGGGCGCCTTCGATGAAGATTTCCTTGCGGGCGAACTTGTCGACGATCTCGTAGCCACCGCGCGTCAGCGCCTGTGCCAGGTGCAGGCCAGCCTGTTCGGCGGCCATCTCGATCTGAACGACGGCGTAGTTGTCAGAGTTGTAGAGCATGTGCATGGACGGTACTCCGGGTCCTGTCTGGGTCTGACAGGGAGTTGGGGCCGTATCGCCCGTTCTCAAGCCCATCATTGCCCCCAGATTCGGCCCCGTCACTCCCCGACTTGAGGGCCGACCAGTGCGGGCTCGGCGGCGGTGTGGTGTATTGCACAACAAGCGTGCAACCTGCGCCTCGCACGGCGCAACGCCCCTGCGCTCAAGGGCGGGCGGCGAGGCGCTTTTCGATGTCCTGCACGAGATCGCCATCCTCGGGGCCGGTCAGGCTGCTGTAGGCCGTCACGGTGCGGCCATCACGAGACACGAGGTATTTGTAAAAGTTCCACTTGGGCGTGGTGCCGCTGATACGGATCAGGTCGGCGTACAGGGGGTTGGCCCCTTCCCCCTTGACGGTGCTCTTGCCGAACATGGGGAACTTCACACCGAAGGTGTTCTGGCAGAGCTCGGCGATCTGCTGCGAGCTGCCCGGCTCCTGGCCGCCGAAATCGTTGGAGGGAAAGCCCAGCACCACCAGGCCCCGGTCCTTGTACTTGGCGTACAGGGCCTCCAGGCCCTTGTACTGCGGGGTGAAGCCACAGTAGCTGGCGGTGTTCACCACCAGCACGACCTTGCCGGTGTACTGGCACAGGGACTGGGGTTTTTCGTCCTGCAGGCGCGGGAAGGTTTTGTCCAGCAGCGCCGGACAGGCGGGCTGGGCCAACGCACAGCCGCCCCACAGGGCCAGCAGGACACCACCCCACCAGGGCCGGCAACGCAGGTCAAAACGGTCATGCATGGCAACAAGCCTTTCCATGGCAGGCACCACATGATGACACAGGGCCTCACCCCCCCTATTTCTAGGGATCCAGGCCCCCGAAATCAGCGTCGGCCCGCGCTCGACAGTACAAGCGGTCGTATTTCACAATTGGTCTCAAATCATGATCCATATGGACTTCCGATGCCCCATAACTCCGCCACGCTGAAGCGGCACCTGCCGGCCCGACGCCAAACCCTCGCCTGGACCGCCGCCATCGCCGGCCTGCTCGCCCCCCTGAGCAGCGCCCAGGCCCAGACCGGCGCCGTCGACGAGCAATACCGTCAGGCGATCTACCAACGCGAAACCGGTGAGCCTTACACGGCCATCGAGAGCCTGGAAACCCTGCTGGCCGCCAACCCCACCCTCAACCGGGCACGGCTCGAGCTGGCGGTGGCCTACTACCGCACCTTGAACTTCTCCCGCGCGAAGGCCGAATCGCAGCGCGTGCTGGACGATCCGCAGACGCCGGAAAACGTCAAGCTGTCGGTGCTGTCCTTCCTCAAGCAGTTGGAGCTGGAAGAGAAGGCGGCCTTCGAAAAGCCCCACAAGTTCGAGCCCACGGTGTCGCTGGGCCTGCTCTACGACAGCAACGTGAACGCCGGCCCCGACAGCGCCGTGCTGCCCGGCGGCTTCCAGCTCACGCCTGGCAGCCTGTCCACCTCCGACTGGGGCGTGGTCGGCCAGGCCGGCCTGACGCACACCTGGCTGAGCCCTGCGCCCGTGCGCTTGGGCCAGTCCACCGCCCGCTTCGGCTGGGTGAGCCAGGGCAGCCTGTACTACAAGGGCTACCACACCGAGAACGACTACGACCTGGGCGTCGTGACGCTGGCCACCGGCCCCACGCTGATCGTGGGCAACGCCTGGCGCGGCAACCTCAACCTGCAGGTCGACCACCTCACTTTCGGTGGCGAGACGCTGGGCGTGTACACCTCGCTGAGCCCCTCGGCCGCCGTGCGCATCGGCGCCGATGGTGAACTTTCCGCCGATGTCCAGTGGGTGCACCGCGACTTCAAGCGCAGCATCGACGAAGGCCGCGACAGCAACTACCGCTCGGTGGGCCTCTCGTACGGCCACCTTTTCAACCGCGGACAGATCGCCCTGCAGGGCGGCGGCCGCTGGTTCGATGAATCCGCCCAGGCCTCGCGCTTCAGCAACGACGGCTACGAGTACTTCGTCGGCACGCGCGTGCGCGCCTGGAACGGCGGTGACCTGTTCGCGCGCGCGGCCTGGCGCCGCAGCCGCTACGACGGCATCGAGCCGCTGTACGCCCAGGCCCGCCGCGAGACCGAACGCCGCGTCGAGCTGGGCGTGAGCCATGAATTCCAGGACGGCCCGCTGCAGAAATGGCAGATCTCGGGCACCGTCACCAATGTCCACAACGAGGCCAACCTGAGCCTCTATGGCTACGACCGCGACACCGTGCTGATCACGCTGGGCCGCGGATTCTGATCAAACCAGGAGCAGTTCCCATGAAGACCCTCACCTTGCGCACCTCCGCCGTGGCCCTTGCCGCCGCCACCCTGTGCTGGCACCAGGCCAGCCACGCCGCCGCCACCGAATCACAGCTGCGCGGCGTCGTGCTGTACGGCAATGTCAGCATCCAGGAAGACTCCACCGCCAGCTGGGGCCCCTGGACCGAATTCGAAGCCCCGGCCGCGGGCAACACCCAGCCCGTGGCGGCACCGACCGCCCGCACCGATCCCTACCGGCCGCTGGCCCAGGTGGGTGGTGGCACCACCACGCCGCCGATCAACCCGCCCGCCGAGACCGGCTGCATCGGCGGCACCATCTGCGGCTTCGGCGCCTTCCAGGCCATCTCCGACCCCAACGAAACGGAAGCACGGGTCTACACCGCCCAGGACATCCACCCCTTCCGCCTGAACGGCACCGTGCTGCAGGCTTCGCAGGGTGAGGGCTCGTCCCCCCTGCTGCCGCAGACCCTCCAGCTCGACGCCACCACGCTGGCCACCGGCACCTACCTGCTGCCGAACTCTGGCGCCCTGACGCTGACCAACGGCGACGGCCTGATCGGCTACACAAGGTATGAAGAGACCTTGACCTACGAGGTCCTGCCGGACCAGTACCGCTCGTCCAGCTACGACCCGGAAGCGGTCCAGGCCATCAACTTCAAGGCCTACCTGGCCACCTACGTGGAAGGCAAGCAAAGCCAGAGCGTGTGGGGCGTGATCGGCTACACCACCCCCGCGGCGGACATGTCGGCCCTGCGCGCCAGCAACGCCCAGGCCACCTACAGTGGCAAGGACTTCTACGACACCCCGGTGACCCTGAACGTCAACTTCGGCAATGCCACCTGGAACGGCAGCTGGAACGGTGGTGTGGACGGCACCGTGGCCACCCAGGCCGCAGCCAGTGGCGGCACCCTGCTGACGGGCAAGGTCGGCTTCACCGCCGTCGGCACCATCCAGGGCTCGAACTTCACCTCCACCAGCGTCGGCACGAACGACGTCGGCGCCACGGTCTCGGGCTATGTGCAGGGCGCCTTCTTCGGCGCCAACGCCGCGGCTGCGGGCGGTGTGGTCGACATCACCAAGACGCGCCCGGCCACGCAGCAGGAGCAACCCGTCAGTGCGGGCCGCGCCAACCCTCAGGGCGTCGTCCAGCCTGGTCAGGGCTACACCAACGGCCGCTACGTCGCGCCCTTCCTGGCGGTGCGCAATGCTGTCGCCAACAACGCCAGCCGCCCTTGATCACAGATCGAAGCGGACATGGAAAAGGGGCCTGAGGGCCCCTTTTTATTTGGTCAAGCAGGCACGGGCTCCACCGCATGGGGCCCGCCCTCTGTCCTTATTCGACGGCCTTGACCATCTCTTCGACGACCTTCTTGGCATCGCCGAAAACCATCATCGTCTTGTCCATGTAGAACAGCTCGTTGTCCAGGCCGGCATAGCCCGAGGCCATGGAGCGCTTGTTCACGATCACCGTCTTGGCCTTGTAGGCCTCCAGGATGGGCATGCCGTAGATCGGGCTGCCCTTGACGTGCGCGGCCGGGTTCACCACGTCGTTGGCGCCCAGGATGATGGCCACGTCAGCTTGGCCGAACTCGCCGTTGATGTCTTCCATCTCGAAGACCTGGTCGTAGGGCACTTCGGCCTCGGCCAGCAGCACGTTCATGTGGCCGGGCATGCGGCCCGCCACCGGGTGGATCGCGTACTTCACGGTCACGCCCTTCTCGGTGAGCTTGGCGGCCAGTTCCTTCACGGCGTGCTGCGCGCGCGCCACGGCCAGGCCGTAGCCGGGCACGATGATCACGGTCTCGGCGTTGCCCAGCACGAAGGCGGCATCATCGGCACTGCCGCTCTTGACGGGGCGCTGCTGCTGCGCGCCACCGGCGGCGGCCGCGCCGGCCTCACCACCGAAGCCACCCAGGATCACGTTGAAGAACGAGCGGTTCATGGCCTTGCACATGATGTAGCTCAGGATCGCGCCCGAGCTGCCCACCAGCGAGCCGGCAATGATCAGCATGCTGTTGTTCAGCGAGAAGCCGATGCCCGCCGCTGCCCAGCCCGAGTAGCTGTTGAGCATGGACACCACCACCGGCATGTCGGCCCCGCCGATCGGGATGATGATCAGCACGCCCAGGACGAAGCTCAGGGCCAGCATGGCGAAGAAGGCATCCCAGCGCTCGGTGGCCATGAAGACCAGGCCCAGGCCGATGGTGGCCAGCGCCAGCACCAGGTTCAGGATGTGCTGGCCCTTGAACTGCACCGGCGCGCCCTGGAACAGGCGGAACTTGTACTTGCCGCTGAGCTTGCCGAAGGCGATGACCGAGCCGCTGAAGGTGATCGCACCGATGGCCGCGCCCAGGAAGAGCTCCAGGCGGTTGCCGGCCGGGATCTGCGCCACGACGGCGGTGGTTTCGACCGCCACGGGCGAGGGCACGACGGCGTCGAGCTGCAGGCTGCCGATGTGGGCCGACACGGCGACCGGGTCACCCACGGCCACCACGTCCTTGACGATGGCGGGGATCAGGCCGAAGGCGGCCGGCTCGGCCACCACGGCCACGGCGATGAACACCGCGGCCAGGCCGATCATGCTGTGCATGAAGGCCACCAGCTCGGGCATCTTCGTCATCTCGACGCGCTGGGCCATCACGGCACCAGCGCCACCGCCGACGACCACGGCCGCCAGCACGTAGGCGATGCCCTGGCCGAAATCGACGCCCAGCGCCTGGGCCTGGCCATGGATCAGTCCGATGGTGGTCAGCACGGCGATCGCCATGCCGGTCATGCCGAAGACGTTGCCGCGGATCGATGTGGTCGGGTGGCTCAGGCCCTTGAGCGCCTGGATGAAGAACACCGAGGCGACCAGGTACAGCAGTGCGATGAGGTTCATGCTCATTTACTTGGCCTCCGCCTTCTTCTCTTTCTTCTTGAACATCTCCAGCATGCGCCGGGTGACCAGGAAGCCGCCGAACACGTTCACCGCCGCCAGCGCCACGGCCAGCACGCCCATGGTCTTGCCCAGGGGCGTGACGGTGAGCGCGGCGGCCAGCATGGCGCCGACGATGACGATGGCCGAGACCGCGTTGGTCACGGCCATCAGCGGGGTGTGCAGGGCGGGTGTCACCGTCCAGACCACGTGATAGCCCACATAGATGGCCAGCACGAAGATGGTCAGGTTGGTGACGACGTGGGAGATGGCTTCCATCGTTGTCTTCTCCAGATTAAGTCAGAACTTGCGGATCTCTTTGATGCGGTTCTCGGCGTCCAGCAGCACCACCTTGGGCTTGTGGCTGCCGGCCTCGGCCTCGTCGAAGGGGCCGTAGGTGCAAATGATCATCAGGTCGCCGACGTGGGCCCGGCGGGCGGCCGCGCCGTTGAGCGAGATCACGCCCGAGCCGCGCGGCGCCTTGATGATGTAGGTCGAGAAGCGCTCGCCGTTGTTGATGTTGTAGAGCTCGATCTGCTCGAACTCCTTCATGTCGGCCGCTTCGAGCAAATCCTCGTCGATGCCGCACGAACCTTCGTAGTGAAGGTCGGCCTCGGTCACGGTGGCGCGGTGCAGCTTGGCCCGCAACATCATGCGTTGCATATCAATCTCTCTCAATCCAGGATCAGGCGCGCAGCAGCTGACCGTCGCGACACATCAGGCAAGCCTTGACGATGTCGTCCTCCAGGTCCACATGGAACTGGCCTTCCTTGTTGAGGACCAGCTTGAGGAAGTCCAGCACGTTGCGCGCGTACAGCGAGGACGAGTCCGCCGCCACGAGGGCGGGCAGGTTGGTTTCACCGACCAGGGTCACGCCGTGCTTGACGACGGTCTTGCCGGGCTCGGTCAGCGGACAGTTGCCGCCGGCGGGGGCCGCCAGGTCGACGACGACCGAGCCGGGCTTCATGGCCTTGACCATGTCTTCCGTGACGAGCACGGGCGCGGCGCGGCCGGGGATCAGGGCCGTGGTGATGACGATGTCGGCCTGGGCCACGCGCTTGGCGACCTCGATCTTCTGGCGGTCGAGCCAGCTTTGCGGCATCGGGCGGGCGTAACCGCCCACGCCTTCGGCGGCTTCCTTCTCTTCGGCCGTCTCGTACGGCACGTCGATGAACTTGGCGCCCAGCGATTCGACCTGCTCCTTCACGGAGGGGCGAACGTCGGAGGCTTCGATCACCGCGCCCAGGCGCTTGGCCGTGGCGATGGCTTGAAGACCCGCCACGCCCACACCCAGGATCACGACGCGCGCGGCCTTGATGGTGCCGGCGGCTGTCATGAGCATCGGGAACAGGCGCTGGTACTTGTCGGCGGCGATCATCACGGCCTTGTAGCCGGCGATGTTGGCCTGCGAGGACAGCACGTCCATGCTCTGCGCACGGGTGGTGCGCGGCGCGGCTTCGAGCGCGAAAGCCGTGAGCTTGGCGTCGGTCAGGGCCTGCAGCCCTTCCTTGTCGAACGGATTGAGGATGCCGACCAGCGCGGTGCCGGGCTTCATCTGGGCCAACTCGGCCGCCTGCGGCGAGCGCACCTTGAGCACCAGATCGGCGCCGAGTGCGCCGGCGGCGTCGGTGATCTCGGCACCGGCGGCCACGTAGGCTTCATCGGTGGCGCTGGCGGCCAGGCCGGCACCGGATTGGACACGGATGGTGTGGCCCTGGGCTTTGAGCTTCTTGACGGTCTCGGGCGTGAACGCCACACGGGTCTCGCCCGCGACAGTTTCCAGGGGTATGCCGATGAGCATACGTGGGTCTCCTAGGGGTGGTGCCTGTTCCCAGCCAGCGGCAGGAATTGGGCGGTATTCAGAGCGGAACGCGCCAGCATACACAGTTTGGGACGCGTTCCGCAGCTTGAACGCGCGAAAGCGGTCCGTCCATCGTCGTGGCAGACAAAAACCTGACAATCCACGTTGTCAGTTGCCGATGTTAACCGAGGCGTGGCAGGTTTTCGGCGACGCCTGCTGGCGGCCCCCCTGAACGCGGTAGACCTCCACGGCGTCGGCCAAGCGGTCGGCGCGTTCGTGCAGGCGCCCTGCGGCGGCGGCGGACTGCTCCACCAGCGCGGCGTTCTGCTGCGTCATCTGGTCCAGACGAGAGACGGCCTGGGCCACCCGGCCGATGCCGTCGGCCTGGCCGACCGAGGCCTCGCTGATGTCGTGCAGCAGGCCGCTCATGCGCTGCACCTGCGCGACGATGTCGTCCATCGCGCCGCCAGCGTCGTGAACGCGCTGCACACCGGCCTCCACACGCGCTGTGCTGGCGCCGATCAGGTTGCGGATCTCGCGCGAGGCGTTCGCGCTGCGCTGGGCCAGGCCGCGCACCTCACCGGCCACGACGGCGAAACCCCGGCCGTGCTCGCCGGCCCGCGCCGCCTCGACCGCCGCGTTCAGCGCCAGCAGGTTGGTCTGGAAGGCCAGGCTATCGATCACGCCGACGATGTCGGTGATGCGGCTGGAACCGGCGCTGATGTCCTTCATGGCCTGCACCACCTCGCCGACCAGCTCGCCACCCCGGCCGGCGGCCAGGCGCGCTTCGGCGGCCAGCGCCGTGGCCTCCTGTGCCACCTCGGCGTTGTGGCGCACGGTGGTGCTGAGCGACTCCATCGAGGCGGCGGCCTGCTGCAGGCTGGCGGCCGCCTGCTCGGTGCGGGTGCTGAGGTCGGCGTTGCCCGAGGCAATCTCGGCGCTGGCATGGCGCATGTCGGCCATCTGCGCGCCGACATCGTCGACCAGCGAGCGCAGGTTGAGCCCGGCTTGGTTGACGGCGCGCAGGATCAGGCCGATCTCGTCGACACGGTCGAGGTGGACGTTGTCGCCCGGCTGGCCGCTGGCCACGGACAAGGCCTGGCGCAGCACGGCCTGCAGCGGGCGCGCCAATTGGTGCTCCAGCCAGGCACAGGCGGCGCCGCTGGCCAGCACGCCGATGAGCACCTCAAGCCAGGGCTGGCTGGAGGGCGCAGCGGTCAAGACCGACGCCGCCACCCAGGCCAAGGCCACGCCGCCACAGGCCAGGCGCACACGCCAGCGCACCGGCATCAGCTGCAGGGCCGATCGCCAGGCCGCATGCCAGCGCCGGCTCACCACCAGGCCCTTGTGGAAGCCCAGCACGCCGGCGCGGCCCTCGCGGAAGCGCTGGTACAGGCCTTCCGCCATGGCCACCTCGTGGTCCGAGGGCTTGGTGCGCACCGACAGGTAGCCCATCACCTGGCCATCGCGGCGCATCGGCGCGGCGTTGGCACGCACCCAGTAGTGGTCGCCGTTCTTGCAGCGGTTCTTGACCAGGCCCGTCCACGACTGGCCTGCCCGCAGCGTGGCCCACATGTCGGCGAAGGCCTGCGGCGGCATGTCGGGATGCCGCACCTGATTGTGCGGCTGGCCCATCAGTTCGTCGCGGCTGAAGCCGCTGACCTGCACGAAGGCCGCGTTGGCGTAGGTGACGTGGCTGTTCAGGTCGGTCGTCGACAGGAGAGACACCCCGTCGGGCAGAGGATGCTCTCGCTGTGTGACAGGCAGGTTGTGGCGCATTCAGGCTCCGCGTGTGGATGCGTGGGAGAGGAAGAGGTGGGGACGGAGAGCAGCAGGCCAGCCTCCTCGGCCGGCACGGGGCGCCCGAGCAGAAAGCCCTGCATCAGGTCGCAGCCCTGGCCGCGCAGGTAGGCCTGCTGTGCAGCGGTCTCGACGCCTTCGGCCACGACCTCCAGGCCCAGGCTGTGCGCCAGCACGATGGTGGCGCTGCAGATGGCCCGGTCGTCGGGGTCGGTCTCGATGTCCTTGACGAAGGAGCGGTCCAGCTTGAGGCGGTCCAGCGGCAGGGCCTTGAGGTAGGCCAGTGAGGAATAGCCCGTGCCGAAATCGTCGACCGCCAGGCACACGCCCAGGTCCCGCAACTGCCGCATCAGCTCGATGCTGGCGGCCGGGTCGTGCATGGCCACGGTCTCGGTAAGCTCGAGCTCCAGCACGCGAGGCGGCAGGCCGTACTGCGCGATCAGGCCGGCGATGCGGTCGACCAGGCCGGGGCGGCGCAACTGGTGCGCGGACAGGTTGACGGCCAGGCGCACCGGCTCGGCGTAAGGCCCCTGCGCGTCCTGCCACTGGCGCCATTGCGCGCAGGCCTGCGCCAGCACCCAGGCACCGATGCCGTCGATCAGGCCTGCCTCTTCGGCCAGCGGGATGAAAGTGTCGGGCGGTACCCAGCGGCCTTCGGCGGTGCGCCAGCGCAGCAGCGCCTCGAAGCCGACCAGCGTGCTGCCGTCGGACAGGTACTGCGGCTGGTAGTGCAGCTGCAGTTCGCCGCGCTGCAAGGCCAGGCGCAATCGGCTTTCCAGCTCGAAGCGCTCGCCGGACAGGGCGTTGATCTCGGGGCTGAACCAGGCCACGGTGTTGCGGCCGCGCGCCTTGGCCTGGTACATGGCCGCATCGGCGTGGCGCATGAGTTCTTCCACCGTGGTGCCGTCCTGCGGGAACAGGCTCACGCCCAGGCTGCCGGTGACGTGCAGCTCGCGGCCCTGCACCATCAACGGCTGCGCGACACGGCCCAGCAGCTTGCCCGCCACGCGGCTGACCACCTGCGGATCCTCCACGCCCACCAGCACGATCACGAACTCGTCGCCACCCAGGCGGCACACCACGTCGCTGGCGCGCACGGCCTCGCGTAGGCGCGCGCCCAGGGCCTGCAGCACCTCGTCGCCAACGTGGTGGCCCAGGCTGTCGTTGATGGTCTTGAAACGGTCCAGGTCCATGAACAGCAGGGCCAGTTGCTGCTCGCCGTGGCCGGGCGGGCCGCCCAGCATGTGCTGGCGCAGCAGCTGCTTGAGTTGCTCGCGGTTGGCCAGGCCCGTGAGGGTGTCGTGCAGGGCCAGGTACTCGATGCGGTCTTGCGCGGCCTTGGTCAGGGTGATGTCCTGGATCAGGCCACTGAGGCGGTTGGGCAGCAGCTCGTCGGCGGGCAGGCAATGGCCGCGCTCTCGCAGCCAGCGCACAGCGCCGTCTTCACCTGGCACGCGGTATTCGACCTCGTAGGAGCGCCCTTCGGAGGCCGCGGCCCAGTAGGCGTCCATCAGCAGGTCACGGTCGTCCGGGTGCAGGCAGGCCACGTGCTCCATGAAGTGCCCGGCCAGCGCGGCCGGCGCCAGCGCCAGCACGCGGGCGGAATCGCGTGACCAGACCAGGCGGTGCGTGACCAGGTCGCACTCGAAGCTGGCCATGCGCGCCAGGTACTGGGCTTCGGCCAGGCGCCGCTCGCTGGCCATCAACTCCTCGCGGGCGCGGCGCTGCTCGGTCACATCGGCCTGGATGGCCACGAAGTGGGTGAGCACGCCTTGCGCATCGCGCACCGGCTGGATGTTCAGGCGCACCCAGTACTCGTCACCCTGCTTGGTGTAGTTGACGAGTTCCACATCGCACACCGCTTCGCCCTGGTCGAGCGCGCGGGACAGGGCCCGCACGGTCTCGGCCTTGGTGCGCGGCCCCTGCAGCAGGCGCCCGGGCTTGCAGCCGCGCACCTCGTCGAGCGTCCAGCCAGTCACCAGGGTGTAGGCCGGGTTCACATACTCGATGCGGCGTTGCGCATCGGTGATGACCACCATGTTGCCGGTGTGCTCCACCACCAGGCGAAATTTCTGCAACTGCTCCAGCACGTCCGGCAGGCCGGCGTCCTTGTACTGCTCGCTCATTCCCCTGTCCCTGACTTGCGGGGCCCCACCCCAGAACCTCGGTTGACGCAACGCAAGCGGAGGCACCGCAGGCGTCACTAGGATCACCCGCATCACCTTTTCCGAGGGGTCCGCAGGCTGTGCCAGTTACGTTCTTGTACATGTACTATACATGTACAAGAACGTAACTCACAAGTCAGGAAGACCTGCGCCATGACCGGGGACAACCCGACACCGCTCCGCCCGCACCGTCCCGCCACGGACCGTGCCGTGCCATCACCCGCCGCCCTTGCGCCCCCCGACCTGTACCGCTTCATGAAAGCCATCGGCACGGTGCTCGACGACCTGGGCGCGGCCACCGCCCGGCTGCAGCGGGCGCCCACGCTGGCCGACTGCGATGCCCAGGTGCGCCGCCTGCATGACACGGTCGAGTTGCTGAGCGCCCTGCGCGCCGAGTTCCTGAGCCTGCTGGCCCTGTCCTCCCCGCAGATGCCGACCCGCCCCGGCCTGGTGGACGCCGCCCAGGTCTGCCAGCAGGCCGTGGCCCTGCTGCACCCGGAGGCCTGCCGCAACGGCGTGCGCCTGGGCCTGCGCGCTCCCCCCTCGCTGATGACCTGGGCCGATCCCTCGCTGCTGGCGCGCACCGTGCGCGCGCTGGTCTCCAATGCGATCCGCTACAACCAGCCCGGCGGCCATGCGCTGGTGTGCGCCCGCGCCACGGCCCTGGGCGGCCTGCAATTGCGCGTGTGGGACAGCGGCCTGGGCTTGAGCCGCGCCCAGCAGGGCCGGCTGTTCCTGCCCTTCGAGCGCCTGGGCAAGGAGTTGTGCCTGAGCGACGGCACGGGCATGGGCCTGGCGATGGCGCGCAGCATGGCGACGCTGATGGGCGCGACGCTGTCGGTGCGCAGCCGACCGGGACGAGGCTCCCTGTTCAGGCTGGACCTTCCGCCCAGGCTGCCACCGCGCCCAGCCCTTGCCTGACACACCACGGACACGGCCTCACGCCCCGTCATTGCTTACACTCGCCCACGCAGAGCCCGCCTTGACCGGGACGGAGCGCCCTCGGTGGTTCGACGGGCGCCACCGCCGGCCGTCCACATCCGTATGCCCACCGAAGACAAGGGAAAGCGCCGCGTCACTCCAGAGGCCCGCGAAGCGTTCCGCCTGGAACTCATCGCCATCGCCCGCCACATCTTCCTGACCGAAGGCCATGCCGCGGTCACGATCCGGCGCGTCACCTCCGTGGCGGGCGTCACGCCCATGGCCTTCTACTGGTACTTCAGCAACAAGGATGCGCTGCTGTGCGTGATCTGGGACGGCATCGTCCAGGAGTGCGCCCGGCATTGCGCGGACGAGGCCGGCACGCACGCCCCGCCACAGCGCTTCGAGGCCTATGTGGCCGCCTTCGCCGACTACTGGCTGGCGCACCGGGACTACTTCCGCTTCATCTTCCTGAGCGATGCCCAAGGCACGGACTTCATCGGCCTGCGCCGCGAGCTGTTCGAGCGCGAAGGCATGCAGCTGCACTTCCAGCAGCTCGACGCCCTTCTGCAGGCCCACCTGAGCGACCTGCCCCAGGCCCACGCGCGCACCCGCACGCAGCAGATGCGCGCCCTGACGCTCTACAAGGCGATGGGCTTCCTGCACATGGCCATCGGCATCCTCGACCAGGCACCGCAGGAGGCCCAGGCCCAGCGCGCGCTCATGCTGCAGGACCTGCGCCAGGGCCTGGCCCACTGGTCCAGCGCCCCCTGAAACGACAACAGGCGAGGCCCGCGAAGGCCCCGCCTGTCAAAGGAGCACCGTCATCACGACGGCGTTGCGGCTCAGCGGCGCAGCGCTTCGGCCGAGGACAGGTCCTTGACGACCTTGCTCAGCGCATCCTGCGCGGCACGCTTGGCCGAGAGCGAGAAATCGCTCTTGAACTCGCTGAACGTGGCGGCGCCCTGGCCGGTGCTCTGCGTGCTCACCAGCACCTTGCCGGTCGGGTCCGTCACGGTGCACAGGATGTCCACGGTGAACTGCGTGGGCGGCCAGGTGAAGGCGCTGTCCGACGACGACTGCGTGTTGATGACCGGCTTGATCACGACGTTGACGCTCTGGGCGCCCAGTTCGGCCGCATCGGACGGGCTCTTGAGCTTGACCACCTTGTCGAACACCTGGGTGAAGGCCTTGTACAGGCCGGCTTCCAGTTCGCGGTAGGGCGCGTACTTCACCTTGTCGCCGCCGCCACCGGGCGTCTCGACCTCACGGTTCAGATCCTCGGTGCTGATGTAGTAGCCCGCCGTCTTGGCGATCTTGGACGATGCCGCCGGCACCTGGTTCATGTCGGGCGCGATGGAGATCGGGTGGGCGCAACCGGTCACCATCACCACGGCCAGGGCGCCCAGGCCCATCATCGCCACGCGGCGAACGGTCGAAAAAGCAGATTTGAAAGTCATGTCGTCCCCTTGGATCACTTCAGTGCATTGATGAATTCAGGATCGCTGTACAGCGTCGAGAGCAGGTCCTGGATGATCAGGGGATAGCTCTGCTGGGCCTTCGGGATGGCCACGGCGCCCGCGAACGAGGACTCCCAGCTCTGCGTGCCGCGCTTGGTCTTGCTGAACTGCACCTTGCCATCGCGGGACACGGTGAACTGCGCCTCCGCATAACCACTGGCGGTGCCCACGGCCGTGTCGATGTCGTTGCCCAGGAGGATGCCGGAGACCTCGACCGCCGCGGCCGAATCCAGACGCTGCGCCAAGCTCAGCTCCTGCTTGACCGCCTCGCCCAGGTAGGCACCGAAATCAGCGCCCACGGGCGAGCTGATGGACGCGGCGCGCAGCGAAATCGAGGTCGCGCCCACGGCGCCCGGCTTGGCGCTGAACGTGCCGACCTTCACCTTGGTCGAACCCGAGGATTGCAGCTTCTGAACGTTGCTGATCGACGGCTGGTACGCGGGCGCCACGCCCGCACAACCCGCCAGTGCCGCGATGGCCACCACCGCGACCCCGCCCTTGATCATGGATGTGAAATGCACGAAATATCCTTTTCCCTTGGTGCAGCCTGTCGATGGACAGGTCGAATGCCGCGGAACGTTAACAGATGTAAAGCCCGTTTTGAGGCGAACGGAGGAGATGGCCGCGATAAACAACAATTGCCGCGCCCGGGTTTCCCATGGCGCGCAAACACGCCACTTCACTGCTTTGTCATGCAGGATCCACGCTGTTGACGGATAATGCTGGGTTGTTGAAACCAGTCGACCTCGACATCCGGGAGCCGAGCCGATGTCCCCCACAGTGTCTTCAGTCCCACTGCAAGCCCCCAAGGCACGTTGGAAACCCAACGTGACGGTGGCCGCCGTGGTCGAGCGCGACGGTCGCTTCATGCTGGTCGAGGAAGACACCTCCGACGGCCTCTTGCTGAACAATCCGGCCGGCCACCTCGACCCGGGCGAGACGCCCGAGCAGGCCGTGGTGCGCGAGACGCTGGAAGAAACCGCCTGCCGCTTCACGCCAGAAGGCTTCCTGGGCATGTTCATGTCGCGCTTTCGGCGCACGCGCACCGGTGAAGACACCACCTATTTGCGCTTGACCTACATCGGCAGCGTCTCCGAGCCGGATCCCACGCTGCAGCTGGACGAAGGCATCGTGCGCACCCTGTGGCTCACGGCCGACGAGATCCGCGCCCAGCCCGAGCGCCTGCGCAGCCCGCTGGTGCTCGAGTGCATCGAGGCCTACCTGGCCGGGCACCGCTATCCGCTGGGCATCGTCAATGCGCACGACAGCCTGTTCTCGGCGCCGGCCTCGCCTTCCGTCCCGCCCGCACGCGTGGCCTGATCGCCCGGCGCCTTTCTCTCTTTCTCTTGTCATCATGAAGCGGTACCGGGTGGTGGTGGGCCTGAGCGGCGGCGTCGATTCCGCTGTCAGCGCGCACCTGCTCAAGCAACAAGGCCACGAGGTGGTCGGCATCTTCATGAAGAACTGGGAAGATGACGACGACAGCGAGTACTGCTCGTCACGCCAGGATTTTCTGGATGCGGCCAGCGTGGCCGACGTGCTGGGCATCGAGATCGAGCACGTGAACTTCGCGGCCGACTACAAGGACCGCGTCTTCGCCGAGTTCCTGCGCGAGTACCAGGCCGGGCGCACGCCCAACCCCGATGTGCTGTGCAACGCCGAGATCAAGTTCAAGGCGTTTCTGGACCATGCCATGCGCCTGGGCGCCGAGAAGATCGCGACCGGCCACTACGCCCGGGTGCGCGAGGTGGCCGATGCGTCTTTCGCGGATGGTTCGCGCTTCGAGCTGCTCAAGGGCCTGGATCCGCTGAAGGACCAAAGCTACTTCCTGCACCGCCTGAACCAGGCGCAGCTGGCCAAGACGCTGTTCCCGGTGGGCGAGCTGCCCAAGACCGAGGTGCGCCGCATCGCGGCCGAGATCGGCCTGCCCAACGCCAAGAAGAAGGATTCCACCGGGATCTGCTTCATCGGCGAGCGGCCCTTCCGCGAGTTCCTCAACCGCTACCTGTCGAACCAGCCTGGCCCCATCCTCGACGACAAGGGCCGCAAGCTGGGCGAGCACGTGGGGCTGAGCTTTTACACGCTGGGCCAGCGCAAGGGCATCGGCATCGGCGGCGTGAAGGACAAGAAGGCCCCGCGTGGCGGCGGCGAGCACGACCCCTGGTTCGTCGCCCGCAAGGACATGGCCAGGAACATCCTGTACGTGGTGCAGGGCCACGACCACCCCTGGCTGCAATCGCACACGCTGGGCGCGGATGATTTGAGCTGGGTGGCCGGGCAGCCGCCCGTGAACCACCTGCCCGCGCTGGCCGCCAAGACGCGCTACCGCCAGGAAGACGCGGCCTGCGAGGTGACCGGCGCCACGCCCGACCACATCGAGCTGCGCTTCCCGCAGGCGCAGTGGGCCGTGACGCCCGGCCAGTCGGTCGTGATGTACGACGGCGACGTGTGCCTGGGCGGTGGCGTGATCACCGGCTCGGGCCAGCCGGCATGACCGAACCCGCCATCGTCATCCTCGACACCAACGCCCTGCTCGACTGGCGCGTGTTCAAGGACCCGGCCGCGCACCCGCTGGCCGCCGCGCTGGCCGCCGGCACGATGCGCTGGATCGCCTGCCCGTCGATGCAGACCGAGTGGCACCACGTGTGGCCGCGCCCGGTGTTCGAGCGCTGGCAGCCCGATCCGGCCATGACCACCACCGTGTTCGAGCACGCGCACATGGTGGACGAGCCGCCGCGCGGCCCACTGAAGTGCAAGGACCCGGACGACCAGGTCTTCATCGACTTGGCGCTGCACCTGAACGCCCAATGGTTGTTCACGAAAGACGCCGCCCTGCTCAAGCTGGCCAAGCGCGCCAGGCTGCGCGGCACGCAGGTGCTGAGCCTGCAGCAGTGGGTGGCCTCCAAGGCCTTGGCGCCTTCGCTACCATCGGCCTGACGCCGAAGGCCCGCCACCGGCCCCCGGCTTTGACGACACACACACGCCAACACGCACCATGTCTTCCCAGTTGTCCCGCCGCGCCGCCGGCCGCCTCCTGATCCTCGGTACCGCCGCCACGCTGGCCGCCTGCGCCGGCCTGAACTCGATGCTGGCGCCCAGCACCGTCGAGATCTCGCGCGAAGAACTGCTCAAGAAGCTCGGCCAGCAGTTCCCGATGCGCAACCAGATCATGGACGTGTTCGACGTGACGGCCAATGCGCCACGGCTGAACATGCAGCCCGAGGCCAACCGCGTGCTGGCCGACATCGACCTGAGCGCCACCGACCGCTGGTTCAAGCGCCAGTACCAGGGCTCGCTGTGGCTGAGCTTCGGCCTGCGCTACGAGCCGCGCGACCAGACCATCCGCCTGGCCAACGTCACCATCGACAAGGTCAGCGTGCAGGGTCTGCCCGAGAGCTACCAGCGCCAGATGACCAAGCTGGGCTCGTGGCTGACCGAGGACCGCCTGCAGGACTACGTGGTGCACCGCTTCACGCCCGAAGAGCTCAAGCGTGCCGATGAGCATGGCCTCACAGTGGCCGACATCAAGATCACCCAACGCGGCCTGGCCATCAAGCTGGCGCCCAAGTCCTGACAACGCCCTCAGCCTGCCTTCGCCATGAGCCTGTTCAACGCCGACACCGTGCCCGCCTGGGCCAACGCCTTCCTGCAGGGCATCCCCTATGCGCGCGAATCGGGCATGACGGCCCGCGACGTGGGCGTGCAAAAGGGCCACGCCACCGTGGACATGCCCGCGCGCGATGCCTGGACGGGTGATTCGATCACGCAGCAGTTGCACCCCGGCTGCGCCACCGTGCTGGCCGACACCGCCTGCGGCCTGGCCGTCGGCGCGGCGCTGGACACGCTGGTGCCCTTCGCCACGCTCGACCTGCGCATGGACTACCTGCGCCCCGCGCGCGCCGGCCTGGGCCTGAGCTGCCAGGCGCACTGCCACCGCGTGTCGCGCAACGTGGCCTTCGTGCGTGGCGAGATCTTCCAGCCCGGTACCGACGAACCGGTGGCGATGGTGAGCGCGACCTTCATGCTGGGCACGGCCAACCGTCGACGCTCGGAGCCGAAGGCCGATGGCGCGGCGACTGCGGCGGCTTCCGCGGCCGGCGCTGCCACGGCACCGGCCCCGGCCCCGGCATCCAGCCAGCCCTCGGCCACGGCCCTCGCGGCGGCCACCACCGCCGCCGCCATTTCCGACGCCTGCGCCGCCCCTGGCCTGGTGCGCACCCCCGCCTCGCCCACCGGTCGCTCGCCCTACGTCGACTTCCTGGCGCTGGAGCGCTGCGCCCCGCCGGAAGACCCGGCCGCCGGCGTGTTCCGCATGCCCTTCAAGCCCGAGCTGATCGGCAATCCCGTGCTGCCCGCGCTCCACGGCGGCGTGGTGGCTGGCTTCGCCGAAACAGCCGCGCTGCTGCACCTGATCTACACCAGCGACCTGCCGCCGGAAGACGCGCCGCGCGGCGTCGATTTCTCGCTGGATTACCTGCGCCCCGCCCGCCCGGTGGACACCTGGGCGCGCTGCACCACCGTGCGCCAGGGCGCGCGCGTGGCGCTGGTGCACGTGCAGGTCTGGCAAGATGATCCGAGCCGCCCCATCGTCACGGCGCGCAGCCATTGCCTGCTGCCGGCGCGCGAGGGCTGAAGCCTCTCCCAGCCTGTTGCCCGGGCGTTCAGCCCTGCTGCGCCGCCATCCAGCGTGACACAGCCTCGCGCTGGGCCGCATCCAGGTGCAAGCCCAGCTTGGTGCGGCGCCACAGCACGTCCTCGCCGGTGAAGGCCCATTCCTGGCGGCGCAGGTGGAACAGTTCGGCTTCGTAGACATCGGGCGCCACCTCGGCCCCCAGGTCCGAGCGCTGCTGCACGCCCTCCAGCAGGTGCAGGGCCTGGGCGCCATACTGGCGGCTCCAGCGGCGCACCAGGCCCAGGTCCATCCATGGATGGCGCTGGCGCAGGCGGCGCTGGAACTCGGCGATGTCGGTCACCGGGTCCACCTCGGCTTCGATCAAATCCAGCAGGCGCCCCCCGGGCAGCACGGCGTCGCGCGTCCAGGCGGCGCGGCGGTCTTCGAGCAGCTCGCCGATCATGTCGCCGGCTTGTTCAGCCAGCTTGCGGAAGGTGGTGATCTTGCCGCCCCACACCGTGAGCCAGGGCGACGCGCCGGCCTGGCGCTGCAGGCGGTAATCGCGCGTCACGGCCGAAGCCTTGCCGGCGCGCTCGCCGTCCATCAGGGGCCGCACGCCGGCATAGGCCCAGACCACGTCGGTGGGCCGCACGGGCTGGCGGAAGTAACGGCTCACGGCCTCGCACAGGTAGTCGACCTCGGCCTCGTCGATGGCCGCCTGGGCCGGATCGGCTGCATGGTCGACATCGGTGGTGCCGATCAGGGTGAAACGCTGCTCGTACGGGATCGCGAACACGATGCGCCGGTCCCGGCCCTGGAAGAGGTAGGCATGGTCGTGCTCGAACAGGCGCGGCACGATGAGGTGGCTGCCCTTGACCAGGCGCAGGTGCGGAACCGGTGTCGGCGCCGAGCCGCCACTGGCGCGCGGCTCGCCCGTCACCAGGGCCTGCACCTGGTCGGCCCAGGGACCGGCCGCGTTGACGACCAGCTTGGCCCGCACGGCCACGTTGTGCGTGAGCCGGCCAGTGTGCGGATCGTGGTGGGCCAGCAGCGCCTCCCAGCCCTGGGCCAGCGGCCGCAGCTGCATGCAACGCGTGCGCGTGAGGATGGAGGCGCCGCGTTCGCGCGCGTCCTGCGCGCACAGCACCACCAGGCGGGCATCGTCCACCCAGCCGTCGGAATAGACGAAGGCCTGGCGCCAGGCCGGCTTGAGCGAGCGCCCGAGCACATGGCCCTCCAGCCCGATCTGGCCACTGCCGGGCAGGAAATCGCGGTGCGCCAGGTGGTCGTACAGCCACAGGCCGGCGCGGATCATCCAGGCCGGGCGCATGTCCGCGTCGTGCGGCAGCACGAACCGCAGCGGCGCCATGATGTGGGGGGCGCTGCGCAGCAGGCCCTCGCGCTCCTGCAGGGCCTTGCGCACCAGTCCCAGCTGGCCGTATTCCAGATAGCGCAAGCCCCCATGGATCAGCTTGGTCGAGGCCGACGAGGTGTGCTGCGCCAGGTCGTGCTGCTCGCACAGCACCACCGACCAGCCGCGCCCGGCCAGGTCACGCGCGATGCCGGCCCCGTTGATGCCGCCCCCGATCACCAGCACGTCGCAGGACACGTCGGCGGAGGTGTCCTGCGGGCCCGGATCGAAGGGCGTGGCGGCTTGGTCGGATGAACTCATGTGAACATGGTATCGGCTGACAAGGCCCCTGCTTTTGCTTTAGGCTTGCGGGGCGCTTTGCCAAGATGTCATCGCCCCACAACAATACCGCTAGGAGACCACCCGATGCCGTCGCCCCGTAACGAGGCCTGGGCGCCCAACCCACGCCAGAAGAACCTGCTCGATGAGGTGCGGGCCCGCGGCGCCGTGTCGGTCGAACGGCTGGCCCAGCGCCTGGACGTGACCATGCAGACGGTGCGCCGCGACATCCAGCGCCTGACCGAAGCCGGCCTGCTCGACCGCTTCAACGGCGGTGTCAGCCTGCCGCCCCCCTCCAGCCCCCGCGCCACGCCCGCCGTGGCCTGGCGCGAACGCCAGGCGCTCAAGGCCGACGCCAAGGCCCGCATCGCCCGCTCGGTGGCCGCCGCCGTGCCAGACGGCGCCCGCTTGATGCTGGGCATCGGCACCACGGTCGAGGCCATCGCCCAGGCCCTGGGCTCCAAGAAGGGCCTGCACGTGATCACCCACAGCCTGCACGTGGCCCAGGCCCTGGTGAACCACCCCGACTGCAAGGTCGAGGTGCCTGCCGGGCTGATGCGCACCCGCGACAGTGCGCTCGAAGGTGCCGACACGGTGGCCTGCCTGCGCGACAAGAAGGCCGACATCGCCATCGTTTCCGCGCTGGGCGTGGACGGCGAAGGCCAGTTGCTCGACCGCGATGGCCGCGAATCGCCCGTGGTCGCCACCATGCTGGCGCAGGCGCGCGAATGCTGGCTGGTGGTCGATGCCAGCAAGTTCTCCGAGACGCATCCCACCGCCTGGGGCCACCTGCGCCAGGTGAACCGTGTGTTCACCGAAGCCCTGCCGCCCGCGCCGATGCCGGCCTTGATGCAGTCGCTCTCCATCGGGCTGACCATCGCTTCCTGAACGGCACCTCAGGGCTTCAGCCTCCTGAACGGCAGGCGCCAGCTGGCAAAAGACCCTCGTCCGTGGGATACGTATGTGACACAAAATGGTGCAAGAATGGCCGTCGTTGTAAACGATTTGTTGCCGTCTGCGTGAATTCGTGACGGCGCCCAAACTAGGAGAACCTGCCCCATGCGCCAACTGTCATCCCATGAAATCTCCGCCGTCAGCGGTGGCACCTTCAACCTGACCAACCCCTGCGCCCCGATCCCCTACGTGCTGGGCTTCTTCGGTGGCCTGTTCAAGCTGATCCTGACCGGCCAGAAGTCGACCAACACCTGCACCAGCTGCGGCTGCGGCGGCAACGGCGGTGGCACCACCACCCCTCCCCAGGACAACTGATCCGCCCGGCGGACCACGCATCCACCGCGGCGGCATCCACCTCCGCATCCAAGGGCCGCGCAAGCGGCCTTTGTTTTGCCATGTCCGGTTCAAGCACGTGACCTGCGCCCCGAGCTCTTTCGCCACGCCCCTGCCTGCCGCACCGCATGCGGCACGAAGGCGCCTGCGCGCGGCGCTCACCCTGGCGGGGCAGCTTGCGCTGGTCTGCGCAGCGTACGCCGCGGAACGCACCACGGCGGCACCCGGCGTCCCAGGCCAGGCAGCGGCTGAGCCCGCCCTGTTGCGCTGGGACACCACCCTGACGCGCCCGGCACCACGCGAGGGCGTCCTCACGGGCTGGCCCGAGCTGCTGACACGCGCCCAGCAGGCCGCCGGCAACCGCGCCGCCGACGCCGCCACCCTGGCGGCCCAGGCGCTGAGCGACCAGGCCCGCGCCACCGCCTGGATGCCCCGGGTCGATGCCGCCGCCTCGGCGCTGCGCACGCGCCAGACCGTCAACGACGTGAACGTGAGCACGCCCACCCGTGCCGCCTCGCTCACCGCCACCGTGCCACTGTGGCGCGCCGCCGACCGCGCCAGCGCCCGCGCCCAGGCCGAGCAGGCCGAACAGGCGCAATGGCAGGCCCGCATCACCCGCAGCAGCGTGGCCCAGGATCTGAGCCTGGCCTACCTGAACGCCGTGGAGGCCGCCGAGCAACGCCGCCTCACGCAGGCGCAGCAATCGCTGCTGGAAGAACAACAGCGCATCAACGACCGCCGCCTGCAGGCCGGCGCCGGCACCGTGCTCGACCTGCTCGAAACCCGCACCCGCGTCGACCAGAGCCGCGCCTCGGTGCAGGATCTGTCCACCCGCCTGGCCTCGCAGCGCCTGGTGGTCGAGCGCCTGGCCGGCCAGGGCGCGCTGATGCCCACGGGCCTGCGCCCCGGCGATGCGGCCCTGCCCGAAGCCGTGCCCTCGCTGGCCGAAGCCCTGGCCATGGCCGCCAACCGCAACCCCCAGCGCCAGGAAAGCGATGCGCAAGCACGCGCCGCCACCGAGATCGCCCGTGCCCGCCAGGCCGAGCGCTGGCAACCCACGGTGGATGCCGTGGCCACGCTGGAACACAACCGCCAGGTGCAGCAGTTCAACGGCCTGAGCGACGAGCAGACCACGTCCTCGCGCACCGTGGGCCTGCAGTTGAACTGGCCGCTGTTCACCGGCGGCCAGCAAGACGGCCGCGTGCGCGAAGCCGCCGCGCTGCTCACCCAGGCCCAGGCCCGGCAAGACGAGGCCCAGGCCCAGGTCGAGGCCAGCCTGCGCGATGCCTACCAGACCCTGGCCCAGGCCCACGCCGTGATCGCCGTGCAGCAGGAGGTCGAGCACAGCGCCAGCGCCACCTTCGAGGCCGTGCGAAAGGCCTTCGTGGCCGGCATGCGCACCAACCTCGATCTGCTCAACGCCCAGCAGCAGATCTACACCGCCCGCCAGAGCCTGGTCACCGCGCGCATCAGCGGGCTGGCGGCGCAGGTCAACATCCTGGCGCTGCTCGATCAACTGGACGCGGCCCACGTCGCGCCTTTCGTGCCCCTGATGGACGATGCCCCTTGAACGCCTACACCGATGAGCACTGACGATCCCCAATCGCTGTTCCGCCAGGAGGTGCTGGCCGCGCGCTCGGACACCGCCTCCGGCGCCTCGGTGGACATCCGCCCCGTCGGCGCCAACCGCCTCACCGCCTTCTTCGTGATCCTGGCGCTGCTGGTGCTGGGCGTGCTGGTCTTCGGCTCGTACACCAAGAAGGAGCGCGTGCAGGGCGTGGTGCAGGCGCGCGAGGGCGTGGCCATGGTCGTGCCGCCCGAGGCCGGCATCGTCAAGCGCGTGCTGGTGGCCGAGGGCGACACCGTCAAGGCGGGCGACGTGATCGCGGAGATCGGCAGCGAGCGCTACACCGACGCGGGCAACACCCAGGCCCTGCTGGAAAAGAACCTCGAAGGCCAGCGCGAGCAGGTCGTGGCGCAGACCGAGGCGCAGGCCCAGGCCCACACCGCCTCGCTGGCCTCGCTGGACCAGCGCATCGCCCAGGCCCGCCGCGACCTGATCACCAGCGGCGAAGAGATCCGCCTGCAGGAACAACAGATCGCGTCATCGGCCAAGCTGCTGGACCAGCTCAAGCCCCTGCTGGCCGACCGCATCATCTCCGAGCTGCAGTACGAGCAGCAGCGCCAGACCCTGCTGGGCCAGACCGGCCAGTTGCAGACGCTCAAGCGCCAGCGCAGCGCCACCGAGGCCGAACTGGCCCAGGCGCAGGATGAACGCAACCGCATCCGCGCCCAGCACCGCGTGGACCGCGCCACACTCGACCGCGACCTGCTCAACCTGCAGCAAGAAGCCGTGCAGCGCCGCGGCACCCGCATCACCCTGCTCAAGGCCCCGGTGGACGGCATCGTCTCCGGCCTGCTGGCCACGCCAGGTCAGAGCGTGGCCGCCGGCAACGTGCTGGCCTCGGTCGTGCCGGCCAGCACGCAGATGGAGGCCGTGCTCTACGTGCCCAGCACCGCGATGGGCTTCATCAAGACGGGCCAGGGCGTGCGCATCAGTTACGACGCCTTCCCCTACCAGCGCTTCGGCCAATACCGCGGCACCGTGCGCGCCATCTCGCAGACGGACGTGACCAGTTCGGTGCCCAGCAGCGCCAGCACGACGACAGCGCAAGGCACATCGGACCGCCGCGCCATCTTCATGGTGCGCGTGGCCCTGGAACAGCCCCGCGTGCGCGCCTACGACACCGACATCGCGCTGCGCCCCGGCCACACGCTCACGGCCGACATCGAGATCGACCGCCGGCGCCTGATCCGCTGGATGCTCGATCCGCTCTTCGCCTTCTCCGGGAAGCTCTGACATGGCCGCCACCCACAACCTGCTGTCCCTGTGGCCGCGCAAGCGCGTGCCGCTGATCCTGCAGTCCGAGGCGGCCGAGTGCGGCCTGGCCTGCCTGGCCATGATCGCCAGCACCCACGGGCATGACACGGACCTGCTCACGCTGCGCCGCCGCTTCGAACTCTCATCACGCGGGGCCACGCTGGCGCGCCTGATGGAGATCGCCGAGCAGCTGGGCTTCGCCAACCGCGCCGTGCGGCTGGAGCTCGACGAGCTGCCGCAGCTGCAAGTGCCCTGCATCCTGCACTGGGACCTGAACCACTTCGTCGTGCTCGTGAAGGCCGATGCCCAGCGCATCACCATCCATGACCCGGCCCTGGGCGAGCGCACGCTCACCATGAAGGAGGTGAGCCCGCACTTCACCGGCGTGGCGCTGGAACTCAGCCCCAGTGCCGCCTTCCAGAAAAAGGAAGACAAGACCCCGTTCGACCTGCGCGTGCTCTTCACCGGTCAGCGCGGCCTGTGGCGCGCCTTCGGGCAGATGGCGCTGCTGTCCATCGTGCTGGAGATCTTCGCGATCCTGATGCCGATGCTCAGCCAGTGGATCATCGACGACGTGGTCGTGACGCGCGACGCGCCGCTGCTGGCGGTGCTGGCTTTGGCCACGTTTTTGCTGGCCGCGATGTCGCTGGGCACCAAGCTGCTGCGCACCTGGGTGGTGCTGGGCGCCAGCCTGTCGTGGCGCGTGTCCTCCAGCGCCAATGTGTTCCGCTACATGCTCAAGCTGCCGCTGTCCTACTTCGACAAGCGCCACACGGGCGATGTGCTCTCGCGCTTCGGCTCGGTGCACCAGATCCAGGACACCATCACCAACCACCTGATCGAGGCCGTGCTCGATGGCGTGGTCAGCATCGTCACGCTGGGCCTGATGTTCCTGTACAGCCCCATGCTCGCGCTGATCGTGCTGGCCGTGGCCGTGATCCAGGTCATCGTGCGCTTCGCCGTGTTCAAGCCCTACCGGCAGGCGGCCGAGGAAACCATCGTGCGCGAAGCCACCGCGCAGACCTATCTGCTGGAGACCCTGCGGGGCGTGGCCGCCATCAAGTTCTTCGCCAAGCCCAACTGGCGCGTGGGCGGCTGGATGAACCAGCAGGTGGCGCTGGTCAACGCCACCGTGAAGCAGCAGCGCGTGAGCATGCTCTACCAGGGCGTCAACGGCGTGGTCAGCGCGGTGGAGCAGGCCCTCGTGCTGTTCCTGGCCGCCAGCATGATCATCGACGAGCAATTCTCCATCGGCATGATGGTGGCCTTCATCGCCTACAAGGGCCAGTTCCTGCAGCGCACGGGCGAACTGCTCGAACGCGTGATCAGCCTGCGCCTGCTCAAGCTGCAGGGCGAGCGCCTGGCCGACATCGTGCTGAGCGAGCCCGAGGCCGCCTCGCCTGCCCAGGCCGCCGCCGGCCTGCATGGCGACGGCCCCATGGCGCTGGAGCTGCGCAACATCACTTTCCGTTATGCCGCTGGCGAAGAGCCCGTGCTCGACGACGTGAGCCTGACGGTGCGCACCGGCCAGGCCGTGGCCGTGGTGGGCCCCTCGGGCTGCGGTAAATCCACCTTGTTGAAAGTGCTGTCGGGCCAAGTGCAACCCGAAACCGGCGAAGTGCTGCTCAATGGGGTGCCCATGGCCCGCCTGGGATCGGAAGCCTTCCGCTCGGTGCTGGGCACGGTGTTCCAGGACGACCAGCTGTTTTCTTGCTCTATCTACGACAACATCGCGATGAACGACACCGAGGCCACCCCGGAAAAGGTAGCCGAGGCCGCGCGGCTGGCCTGCGTGCACGACGACATCGCCCGCATGCCCATGGGCTACCAGACCCTGGTGGGCGGCATGGGCGCCACCCTGTCGGGCGGGCAGAAGCAGCGCGTGCTGCTGGCCCGCGCGCTGTACAAGAAACCGCGCTTTTTGCTGCTGGACGAATACACCAGCCACCTGGATTTCGACACCGAGCACCACGTGCAGCAATCGATCAACGCGCTGGGCTGCGGCCGCTTCATCATCACCCACCGCCAGCACAGCCTGAGCCCCGGCGACGAGGTCTACATGCTGTGGGGCGGCAAGCTGATGCAGGCGGCCGAGTTCGAGCAGCGCCTGGCCGCCGCCAAGGCCGCCACGGCCCCGGCCCGGCCCGGTGGCGACGACACCCCTCCAACCCAGGCCTTGCAAGCGCCGCCCGCCTGACCGAGACTTTTGACAGACTCCGCGCGATTTCGTGCAGGCCAAGCCGGGAAACCCCGATAACCTGCGCGCGCCCAAGTTGAAGAGCATCGTCACCACCATGGATCCGTCACGGACCCCACCACCCCCCGCCCCCACTGCCGACGCGCCCAGCCCGATGCCCCCCGCGGCCTCAGGCGGGCCGCGCACGCCCTGGGCGGCTCTGGGGGATCTGGTCCTGAGCCGTGACCCGCTGCAGCGCCTGCGCATCAGCCGCTCGCTCACGGCCATGCTGGTGTTCGCGGTGTGCATCGGCGCCACCGAATACGCCCAGTACCAGGGCGTGATCGCCGAGGGCCCGGCGCGCTGGCTGCAGGCCACGCTGGTGGCCTGGGTGGCGCTGATCTACGGCGTGCTGCGCTCCGGCCTGAACCGCCGCTTCGACGACCCGGCCCTGAGCCTGCTGCAGATCCTGGGCGCGCAGACCTGGGTGGCCGCCGCCTACCTGATCTGCCACCCCTTCCGCGGCGCACTGATGATGCTGCTGGCCCTGGTGCTGGTGTTCGGCATCTTCAACCTCACGCCGCGGGAAAGGCGGCTGAGCAACATCTACAGCGTCGTGCTGATGACCGCCGCGATGCTGCTGACCACGCAGATCTACCCGGGCAGCGCCACGCTGGAGATCGTGCACTTCGTGCTGATGGCAACCATCCTGCCCGTGGTGACGGTGCTGGGCGCGCAGATGGCCACCACGCGGGCCCACCTCAAGGCCAAGAAAGAGGCACTGGAAAGCGCGTTGCAGCGCATCCAGGCCATGGCCATCCGCGACGAGCTGACCGGCCTGTACAACCGCCGCCACATGATGGAAGTGCTGGAGCAGCAGATCAAGCGCCAGGAGCGCACCGGCAAGCCTTTCACCCTGTGCCTGCTCGATCTGGACCACTTCAAGCGCATCAACGACACCTACGGCCACGGCGCGGGTGACGAGGTGCTGCGCCACTTCGCCGAGATCTCGCTGTACACGCTGCGCGACACCGACGTGCTGGCCCGCTGGGGCGGCGAGGAATTCCTCTTGATGCTGCCCGACACCCCGGCGGATGCCGGCTCGCTGAGCATCGAGCGCATCCGCAAGTCGCTGATGCACGCGCCGCTGGTGCCGGAGCTGCCCGAGCTGCACGTCACCTTCTCGGCCGGCATGATGGCGTTCCAGCCCGGCGACGACGTGCGCACCGCCATCGAGCGGGCCGACCGCGCGCTCTACCAGGCCAAGAGCGACGGGCGCGACTGCACCCGGGTCTACGCCTGAAGTCGCGCCTGAGGGATCACAGCACCGTTGGCGGGCGGCGCAGGTGCTGCGCCGAGGTCACGCCCATCGACACGTAGATGCTGGTGACCGCATCCATGCCCACATCGGCCGGGATCACCCAGTCCTTGGGCACGTAGAGCAGGCCGCCGCCCACCGGCACCGGCGCCGTGGGCACCAGCACGCCCATGTACAGATGCCCGCCCAGCTCGATCGGCTCGGGTGTGGACAGCAAGCCCAGCACCATCACCCCGCCCTCGCCGCCGAAACGGCACCACACGGCGCTCATCGAGGTCAGGCCATCGGTGTCGCGCTGGCTGAGCAGGTCCACGAACTTGCGGACCAGGTCGTACACATTGCGCACCAGCGGGATCCGGCCGATCAGCGCGTTGACCGCCGCCTCCAGGCCGCGCTGCAACTCGGCCTGCACCAGCACGCCCAGCGCGAACACGGCCGCCGCGAAAAACAGCACGCCCAGCACATAGCCCAGCAGTTCCGAGCCGCCCAGGCCGAGGCCGAGCCCCACGAACAGCTGCCCCACGAAGCTGTGCGGCCCCAGCCACGAGTACAGCAGCCGCACCAGCCACACGAAGACCCCGATGGTGGCCAGCAGCGGCAGGGCGGCCAGCAGGCCGGTCAGGAAGGTGCGGGCCAGTTGCCGCAGCGGGCGGTTCAGGATCATGGGCGGGCGGTGCCCGGGTTCATCCCCGGGTCTGAAAGGGTGACAACGGGGCCCATTATCCGGGCTGGGGATAGAACCCATGGGATGGACGGGAACCCATGCCTACACTGCCCATCCAAGCTGATCCGACCATGACGGCACCAACCTACCGATCCTCCATGACCCATTCCGCCCGCCTGAAGCATCCGAACGCCGCCCTCTGGATGGGCGCGGCGCTGTGCATCATGCTGACCGCCTGTGCGCAGACATCCTCGCAGGGCACCGCGGCCCCGGGCGCCAACGCGCCTGCCGCAGCCAACGCGCACGCCGCCGCGCACGCCGCCGCTTACGCAGGCCACTATGAATCCGGCTGCCAGCAGCTGGGCGAAGCCTTCTACACGCGCGATCTGGTGGATCTCAGCCCGGCCGGCGCAGGGCTTGAGGCCCGCTACGCCAAGGCGATCCACGATGGACAGGACTGCACGCCCGCCAGCCTGGTCGTGGTCTTTCACCTGCCTGCCGTGCAATGGACCTTCGACGGCACCACGCAGTACCAGGGCCGCACCGTGGACAAGATCCAGACCAAACCGCTGGGCAACGGGCAGCTCACGGCCAGCCATGCGCGTGCTGGCTGGCTGAGCGAAACCCCCAAGCAGTTCCTGCTGCACCGCAATGGCCAAGGCAAGGGCCTGCCCGTGGACAAGGCGGTGGAGCAACTGCCCAGCAAGGAACTGCGCTACCTCGATGGCCAGCGCCTGTACACCAGCGCCCTGGACAGCGACCCGAACGTCTACCCGACCGAACTGTCGCCCGACGACTTCTTTGAGCGCAAGCCCGCGCCCTGAAGTCTGAATGAAGCCGGCTCGAGCGGCGATCAGCCCTGGCGCTTGCGGCGGGCGGCAACGACACCGATCAGGCCGAGCCCCATCAGCGCCCAGGTGCCCGGCTCGGGCACCACGCCCACGCTCAGCAGGTAGCTGCGGTTGTTGCTGGCCAGCGCCAGCACCTGGCCGGCGTCGTTCACGCCGACCACGCTGGTGAAGTAGTAGTCGGCGCTCGGGGCCACCAGGGTGTTGATGTCCACCGGGTTCAGGCCGTTCAAGCCCGTGATGAAGCCATGCAGCCCCGTCCCTCCGTCCGGGATGAAGGAGCCGCCCACCTGGCCTTGGCTGTTGATCGCGTTGGCATAGCTCTGTCCCGAGCCCAGCAAGACACCCAGATCGGTGACCCCCACGCCATTGGCTCCCGTGACGAAGGCACGGTAGGGTGCGCCACTGGCGAAGCCGTTGGTGTAGCCGACGATCTGGCCGGAAGCACTGATCGCCGTCGCGCTGCTGCCATTGCCCGCCCTGTTCAAGGCCCCCACGTAGCTGATGTAAGAAGAGCCCACCTGGCTGGTGAAGCCTGCAGCAGCGCAGTTGCATCCCTCCACAGCCACGCCGACGACGACGCCCGCGTCATTCAGGCCCTGGGCCATGCTGTAGCTCGCATAGGGAGGCCGAGGGTTGGAGAAGGAGCCCAGGTTGACCAGGGCCGCGCCAGCCGACGAGGCCGAGAATGCGCGCGTCACCGCGCCCGAGGTCGTGGAGGTGGTCGAGTAGCCCACGATCTGCCCCGAATTGTTGATGCCGGTGGCCGCGCTGGTGGTGCAGCCGCTCAGGACGCCCAGGTCGGTCATGCCGTTGCCGCCAGGGCCCGTGGAGAAGGCGCGGACCACGCCATCGGCGCGCTCGGCACGGCCCACCACCTGGCCCGCATCGTTGATGTCGGCCGCGTAGCTGGAGGTGCCGCCC
>DXIO01000094.1 GCA_019112875.1 Candidatus Aquabacterium excrementipullorum | reverse complement strand
GACCAACTGAGCTACAGGCCCCTTGAACTAGATTTTACAGCGTTTGTAGCCTATGCGTAGCCTTACGAATCCGCAGAGCCTAGAAAACACTCTAACTTATTGTTTTTAAATACTTTTTCCAAACTGAGCAGACGCTTATGAGTCCTCTGCTCTAACCAACTGAGCTAACGGCCCCCTGAATGCAGCCCGCCATTCTACGTTGGCCAAGAATCCCTCAAGCCCCGGCCAGCACCCCACCCGCCACCCAGGCCTCGCACACACGCAACACTTCCGCCAGCGTGCCCCCGGCCCGGCCCGGATGAGCCAGCCCTACCCGCCGCCTCGCCGCCTGCAATTCAGGCACATCCGCCCGCACCACCACGTCATCACGCTTGCGCGCCATGTGCAGCGGCGCAATCGTCACGCCGACGCCAGCGGCCACCAGCCCCAGCGCCCATTCCTCGCTGCGCACGCGGGCGCGCACATCGGGTACCACCTGCAGCGCGCCCATGCCGGCGTGCCAGCTGGCCGCCAGCTCGCAGTGCGTGCGTTCCACGAAGGCCACGCCGTGCAGATCCTGCAAGGCCACCGCCTCGCGGATGGCCAGCGAGTGGTCGGGCGGCACCACCAGGGCGTACTGCTCCTCCCACAGCGGCACGAAGGCATGGCCCGTGGGCACGCAGGTGTCGGCCACCAGGTCGGCGTCCACGGGCTGGCCCAGCATGGCAGCATCGCCCGCATCGTCACTGTGCACGGACACCTCCAGGTGCGTCAGCTCGCGCCGCAGGTGGCGCAGCAGGCGCCCCACGTGCTCGATGTTCATCGACGGGTGCACGCGCAGGCTCAGGCGCGGGTGGCTGGCCGCATCCTGGAAGGTTTCCACCAGCGCCTCGGCATCCGCCAGCAGCTTGCCGCCCAGGCGGTACAGGCGCTGCGCCGCGGCGGTGGGCAACAGGCCGCGCTGCTGGCGCGTGAACAGCTGCGTGCCCAGCTCTTCTTCCAGCTGGGCGATGGCGTTCGAGATCACCGGCTGCGTGACATGGCACTGCCGCGCCGCGCCCACGGTGGTGCGCACCTCGTAGGCGGCGCAGAAATAACGCAGGTTGCGCAGGTTCATCGGTGGGTCAGCCTCTCAGTTCAGGGAAATGCGGCAGGGTCTCGAGCACGTTCTCATCGTGCGCGGGCACCACGGTGATGTCCGGGTGACGCTGCATCAGCTGGTGGATGTGCACGATGGCGGCCTGGTTGGCTGCGGGATCGTGGTCCAGCGGCAGGATGCGGCGCAGCAGCCAGGATCGGTCGGCCGGTTTGCGGAAGCCCTCGATCGCCCAGGTCACGTCGCCCGTGAACAGGTAGCGCTGGCCCGAGGGCAGGCTCAGCAGCATGCCCACCTGCCCCGCCGTGTGGCCGCCCAGCGGCAGCAGCAGCACGCTGCCATCGCCGAACACATCGTGGCTGCGCGCGAAGCCCAGCACCGGCGGGCCATCGAAGCGCAACTCGCGCCAGTGCTTCACGCTGTCGAACTGGCTGTGCAGGAAGGCGGGCGCGTGGGCGTGGTCGGCTTCCTCGCGTTCGTCGGGCGTGGCCCACACTTCGGCGTCCGGAAAATCCGGCAGGCCGCTGACGTGGTCCCAGTGCATGTGCGAGGGCACGATCATGGTGACGCTTTTGATCGGCCAGCCCTGGCGCTGCAACTGGTCGGCCACGGGCAGGTGGTCTCCACGCTCATAGGCGAACACCTGGCGGTGGAACAGGTTGTTGACGGCGAACTGCGCGTCCACCTGGCGGCCCAGGCCGGTGTCGAACAGCAACTGGCCCTTGGGGTGGCGCACCAGCACGGCCACCTGCACGGGCCGGCGGTGCACCCACCAGCGGCCACTGCCCACGATCAGGGCCTCGGCCGCGCCCTTGGATTGCGAGGTCTGCAAGGTGGTGAAGACCAGGCCCTGGGGCGGTTGCGCGGCGGGCAAGGTGGCCAGGCCGGCGGGCTCGGGGCCGATGGGCAGGGTGTGGTCGCCCGCGCTGATCAGGGCGCAGCCCACGGCCAGCAGCAGGGCCAGGCCAAGCGCCGTCTTGGCGATGCGCCTGGCCAGGCGTCGGGGTTGAGGGGTTGGGGTCGTGTCGGTCATCGATGCAACTTTGTGCGGGTGGGTGAGCAGCCCGCACGATAGGCAAGCGTCATCGATAAGTAAAATCGTATTTTATTGGTTTATTTTAAAGAAATACCTATACCAAACACAAGCTGGGGCCGGCGTGCAGGGGCCAAGGTGGCCCCATGAAAGCGTTCACTTCTGGCTGAGCACGTTGCTGACCAGCCGGGACGTGATGTCCACGATCTCGATCATGCGGTCGTAGGCCATGCGGGTGGGGCCGATCACGCCCAGCGTGCCGACCACCTGGCCGTTGATCTGGTACGGCGCCGACACGACGGACAGCTCCTCGAACGGCACCACCTGGCTCTCGCCGCCGATGTAGATCTGCACGCCCTCGGCGCGGCTGGAGCCATCGAGCAGGCGCATCAGCTGGGTCTTCTGCTCGAACAGGTCGAACAGGCGGCGCAGCGAGCCCAGGTCGTTGCTGAAATCCTGCACCTGCAGCAGGTTGCGCTCACCGGACACCACCACCTGGTCGGTGTTCTCTTCCATGGCCTCGCTGCCGGCCTGCACGGCCGCGCTCATCAGCGAGGCGATGTCGGCGCGCAGGGCATCCACCTCTTGCCGCAGGCGCTCGCGCATCTGCTCGATGGTCAGGCCCGAGTAGTGGGTGTTGAGGATGTTGCTGGCCTCGACCAGCTGGCTCTGCGTGACGTCCTGCGCGGTGAAGATGACGCGGTTCTGCACATCGCCATCGGGCGAGACCAGGATGACCAGCACGCGACGATCACCCAGGCGCAGGAACTCGACGTGGCGGAAGGCGCTGGCCTTGCGCGGCGCCGTGACCACACCCACGAACTGCGACAGGCTGGACAGCATCTGCGCGGCGTTGGTGATCACGCGCTGGGGCTGGTCGGGCTGGAGTTGCTGGTGGTGGGCGCCACCGGCCAGGTCGTCGAAGCCACGGCCGCGCGTGAGCATGGTGTCCACGAACATGCGGTAGCCGCGCGGGGTGGGCACGCGGCCGGCCGAGGTGTGCGGGCTGACGATCAACCCGAGCTCTTCCAGATCGGCCATCACGTTGCGGATGGTGGCGGCGGACAGGTCCAATCCGGACGCCCGCGACAGCGTGCGCGAGCCCACGGGCTGCCCGTCGGCGATGTAGCGCTCGACCAGGGTTTTCAGGAGGAGTTTGGCGCGGTCTTCCAGCATGTCGTTTCATTCTAGAGCGTCGCCGTGCCGTCATGCCCCTGTGGTGTAATTCCAGACATGCCCCAATTGCCCTGCCGCTTCCGTCACGCCGCCCTGGTGGGCAAGTACCACGCGCGTGGTATCCGGCCCGTGCTGGAGGACGTGGCGCACCTGCTGGCCCGCGCCGGCCTGGACGTGTCGCTGGAGCTCGAAACCGCGCAGAACACGGGCATGACCGACTACCCCGCCCTGTCGGTGCAGGACATCGGCAAGCAGTGCGACGTGGCCGTGGTGCTGGGCGGCGACGGCACCATGCTGGCCACCGCGCGCGAGCTGGCACCTTTCGACATCCCGCTGATCGGCATCAACCAGGGCCGCCTGGGCTTCATCACCGACATCCAGCACAAGGAAATGGCCACCGCCCTGCCCCTGATGCTGAGCGGCCAGTACGAAGAAGAAAAGCGCGCCATGCTGGCCGGCGCCGTGCTGCGCCCCAACCGTGATGGCGGCGTCGATACGATTTATGAAGGCTTCGCGATCAATGAAGTGGTCGTGAGCCGTGGCGCCACCGCCAGCATGGTGGAGTTGCGCGCCGAGGTCGATGGCCAGTTCGTGGCCAACTACCGCGCCGACGGCCTGATCGTGGCCTCGCCCACCGGCTCCACCGCGTATTCGCTGTCGGCCGGCGGCCCCATCATCCATCCGGGCCTGCCGGGCTGGGTGGTGGTGCCCATCGCCTCGCACACGCTGTCGAACCGGCCCATCGTGGTGCCGGATTCGGGCACGATCACCATCGAGATCGTGGCGGCCAAGGACGCGAGCATGAACTTCGACATGCAGAGCCTGGCCAGCCTGCTGCCCGGCGACCGCGTGACGGTGCGCCGATCGACCCACCGGGTGCGCTTCCTGCATCCCAAGGGCTGGAACTATTACGCCACCTTGCGCCGAAAGCTGCGCTGGAACGAAGGAGTGAGCTGATGCTGCGCCGCCTGACCCTGCGGGATTTCGTGATCGTCACGGCCCTGGAAGTGGATTTGGGCGCCGGCTTCACGGCCCTGACCGGCGAGACCGGCGCGGGCAAGTCCATCCTGATCGACGCTTTGCAACTGGCGCTGGGCAGCCGCGGCGATGCCGGTGTGGTGCGCGAAGGCGCCGCGCGTGCGGACATCACCGCCGAGTTCGAGCCCTCCGCCCCCCTGATCGCACGCCTGGCGCCCTGGCTGGAAGAAGCCGGCTTCGACGCCATCGACGACGAGCAACCCGCCCTGCTGCTGCGCCGCGTGGTCGATGCGCAGGGCAAGAGCCGCGCGTGGATCAATGGCAGCACCGCCACCGTGGCGCAACTGCGCGAGTTGGGCGAGCACCTGGTCGACATCCACGGCCAGCACGCCTGGCAAAGCCTGACCCGTGCTGATTCGGTGCGTGCCCTGGTGGATGCGCAGGCCGGCGTGGACACCACCGCGCTGCAAGCCGCGTGGGCCACCCGCCGCGAAGCCCAGCGTCGCCTCGATGAAGCCAAGGCTCGCCAGGCCAGCCTGGACAGCGAGCGCGAGCGCCTGCAATGGCAGATCACCGAGTTGGACAAGCTCAACCCCGGCGCCGCCGAGTGGCCCGAACTGAACGCCGAGCACCAGCGTCTGGCGCATGGCCAGGCCATCCTCGATGCCGCGCAACTGGCCTTGAATGCCGTGTCCGACGCCGATGACAGCGCCGACAGCCTCACATCCCGCGCCATCCACGCGTTGGAAGACGTGGCCGGCGTGGAGCCCAACCTGGGCAACGCGCTGGAGGTGCTGCGCAGCGCCCAGGCGCAACTGCAGGACGCCGCGCACAGCCTGAACGCCGCGCTGCGCCACACCGAGCTGGACCCGGATCGCCTGGGCGAACTGGATGCACGCCTTTCGACCTGGATGGGCCTGGCGCGCCGTTTCCGCAAGACGGCCGATGAACTGCCCGCCACCCTGCAGACCTGGAAAGCCGAGCTGGCCGAGCTGGATGCTGCCGCCGACCTGGAAGGCCTGGCCCGCGAGGCCGACAAGGCCCACGCCGCCTGGGTGAAGGTGGCACAAGCCGTGTCGCGCCAGCGTGCCAAGGCCGCGCCGCAACTGGCCGCCAGCGTCACGCAGGCGATGCAATCGCTGGGCATGGCTGGTGGCCGCTTCGAGGTGGCCCTGACTGCGCAGCCTGAGCCGCAGGCCTATGGTCTTGAATCGGCCGAGTTCCTCGTGGCTGGCCACGCGGGCAGCACGCCGCGCCCACTGGGCAAGGTCGCATCGGGTGGTGAGTTGTCGCGCCTGGCGCTGGCCATCGCCGTGACCACCTCACAGCAGGCTGGCGCGGACGAGCAGGTCGACACGCTGATCTTCGACGAGATCGATTCCGGCGTGGGTGGCCAGGTCGCCGACACCGTGGGCCGCCTGATGCAGCAGCTGGGTGAAGGCCGCCAGGTGCTGGCCGTGACCCACCTGGCCCAGGTGGCCGCCAGCGCCCACCACCACCTGGTGGTGAGCAAGGCGCTGCAGGGCGGCACCACCACCAGCGACATCCGCCCCGTGGACGGCGACAGCCGCGTGCACGAGGTGGCCCGCATGCTGGGCGGCAGCATCACTGACACCAGCCGCGCGCATGCGCAGGCCATGCTGAAGCAGGCGCATGAAGCAGCCGTGAGCGATCAGGCCGCTGCGGGCACCGCGCGCGCGGGCAAAGGCAGCGGCAAGCGCCGCGAAGCCGCATGAGCCCTTGCCGCACCGAACACCTGGAAGTACCCCATGAGCGCCGCGCTTGACATCGTTCTGCTGACCGGCATGTCCGGCTCGGGCAAATCCATCGCGCTGAACGCGCTGGAAGACGCCGGCTACTACTGCGTGGACAACCTGCCGCCCGAGCTGCTGACGCAACTGCTCACGCTGGAGCGCCAGCGCGCCGCCGCCGATGCCGGCCCGACACGCCTGCTGGCCGTGGCCGTGGACGCACGCAGCGCCAAGTCACTGCACCACCTGCTACCGGTACTGGACAACCTGCGCACCGAAGGCACGGTGGTGCGTCCGCTGTTCCTGGATGCGAGCAACGAAGCGCTGCTGCGGCGCTTCTCGGAAACGCGGCGCCCGCACCCGTTGTCGCCACAGGCATCGCAGCGAGGCAATGCCAATGGCGACACCGCCTCCATGCCGCTGGACGACGATTCCGCCCAGGCCCTGCTGGACACCATCGAGCGCGAGCGCGAGCTGCTGGAGCCGCTGCGCGAGCGCTCGGCCATCATCGACACCACCTTGCTGCGCCCCGCGCAACTGCGCACCTGGGTACGCCACACCGTGCAGGCCCTGCCCTCGCGGCTGACGCTGGTGTTCCAGTCGTTCGCGTACAAGAACGGCGTGCCGCTGGACGCGGACTTCGTGTTCGATTCGCGCATGCTGCCCAACCCGCACTACATCAAGGAGCTCAAGCCCTTGACGGGGCGTGATCAACCGGTGATCGACTACCTGCGCGAGCAGCCCGAGGCTGGCGAGTTGATCGCGCAGATCGAGGCGTTCTTGCTACGCTGGTTGCCCGCGCTGGAGAGCGATCAGCGTAGCTATGTGACCGTGGCCATAGGCTGCACGGGTGGGCAGCATCGGTCGGTGTATTGCGTGGAGCAATTGGTGCAGCGCTTCACGGGGCGGAACGTGGTGCTGGCGCGGCATCGCGAACAGGATGGGCGTTAAGAACCCCGAGCGCGCAAGAGCCTCCGAGTCTTACAACACCGCCCTCACTTGCCCCGATACACTTCCCGAGCTTCGGCCTTATGGCCTTTCGCACTACTACTCACCGACTTGAAGGCAATCAACGGGCTCTTGCTTGACCCTGCGGCCACTGCCGGCAAAGCGTTCCCTTATACAAGCCACAGGCACGAACCGTTCGAGCTTAGCTGAGCGGCGAAATTTCATAATGAACGCATCCCCCCCAGGGGAGGCCTGAGTCCTTGCCTTGATCAAGGCTGTACCCACATTCGTCCGCTCAACCTTCACAGTGGATGCAAAAGGAATATAAAGCGCAATGCATTGCTCAGCACCGCTTTTTCTAGGCTCGACCAAATACCACTGATAATTGTGCCCTGAAGTTTTGTCGACTATCCACTTCCATTTTGGAAGGACCGATTCTTCTAATATCGAAAAATTTTCATCTTGCTCAGAATCTTGCCCCACCGCCACTCTCATCGCTTCCGCAAAATTCGCAAAGCATCGCCCCAGCAGCCCATGAAAAAAAGGATTTTCTGACGCCGACACGTTAACAGGGAGGCACCCAAAGAAGACGGGAATCAATGCTACCGGAAGAGATGTGTGCTTAATGCACCGCCAGCGGAATGCTATTTTTTCGCCACCAAAAACCCACATCATTTTGAACTCAATGCATGACCATTTCGTGGATCCAAGCCTTTGGCTTTTGCCATTTCATTGATGCGATCCCCCGCCGGCAGAACCGGCACTTTGTCAGCCTTATACTCCTCTAACCACTTGAACTTGCCATCCCACAAAGGGAGCTTGACGGGAGGCAGTGGAACAATCTCGTCGATTTCGGCAACTGTGGGGTTCAGATAGTCGTAGCGGGTCAAGAAGTCTTCAATCTTTGAATACCGCTGCTCTCGCTCCCCATCAGCAGCTTGCCCCAAGGCGAAGATTGGATCAGTACCGCCCTTGCTATCAAACGCGCGCGCCAGCGACAAACTAGCCACAGGGCTTCCAGAAGAGACAGCCTTTTGGAAGTACTTCAATGCCTCGGCGAATCTGCCTTCTTGCTGAAGATAGTCGCCAAATCCCTCTGCCGCCTTGACATGGCCTTGGTCTGCGGCACAGCGGTACATGGACCAGCCAATCGCGGCGATCTCTGTTCCATTCTTTCGCTCATCCGCAAGCTTGTGCCCAACGAGAAATTGTCCGTTTGGGCTTCCCATGTCTGCAGAACGTCGGTAGTACTTGAATGCCAAGTCTTGATCCACTCGCACGCCATATCCATGCTCTAGATACCATCCCATGTCGTAATAGCCAGCGGGAATATTCCGACGAATAAGATCTTGCACAAGATCAATGGTTTCATTGACTGGATCGGAACTAAGCGC
>DXIO01000093.1 GCA_019112875.1 Candidatus Aquabacterium excrementipullorum | reverse complement strand
TGCCCTCGCCACGCAGGGTCAGGGCCTTCTCGCCATCGATGAACACAGGCGCCGCAGGGGCTTCGCCAGTGCCCGGCAGGCTGATGCCGATGTCGGCATGTTTGCTCTCGCCCGGACCATTGACGATGCAGCCCATCACGGCCACCTTCATGCCTTCGACGCCGGGGTATTTGGCACGCCAGACAGGCATCTGCGCACGCAGGAAATCGTCGATCTGCTTGGCCAGCTCCTGGAAGGTGGTGCTGGTGGTGCGGCCGCAGCCTGGGCAGGCCGTGACGCTGGGCACGAAGACGCGCAGGCCCAGGGCCTGCAGGATCTCGGAGGCGACCACGACCTCTTGCGTGCGGGCCTCCCCGGGCTGGGGCGTGAGCGACACGCGGATGGTGTCGCCAATGCCCTCCTGCAGCAGGATGGACAGGGCCGTGGCGGACGCCACCGTGCCCTTGGTGCCCATGCCCGCTTCGGTCAGGCCGAGGTGCAGCGGGTAGTCACAGCGCTGCGCCAGGGCGCGGTAGACGCTGATCAGGTCCTGCACACCGCTGACCTTGCACGACAGGATGATCTGCTCGGGCGCCATGCCCAGCTCCTGCGCCAGGCTGGCCGACTGCAGCGCCGAACTGACGAGCGCTTCGTACATGACCTGACGGGCTTCCCAGGGTTGAGCCCGGCGACCGTTTTCGTCCATCAGCTGGGCCATCAGCTCCTGATCCAGGCTGCCCCAGTTCACACCGATGCGCACGACCTTGTCGTACTTGAGCGCGGCCTCGATCATCTGGCCAAACTGCTTGTCCTTCTTGTCTCCCTTGCCCACATTGCCAGGGTTGATGCGGTATTTGGACAGCGTCTTGGCGCAATCGGGGTACTCGGTGAGCAGGCGATGGCCGTTGTAGTGGAAATCGCCCACCAGCGGCACGTCGATGCCCATGCGGTCAAGCTGTTCGCGAATGTGCGGCACGGCCTGCGCGGCCTCGGGCGTGTTCACCGTGATGCGCACCATCTCGGAGCCGGCCAGGGCCAGTTCCTTGACCTGGATGGCGGTGCCGATGACGTCCACCGTGTCGGTGTTGGTCATGGACTGCACCCGCACCGGCGCATCGCCACCGATGGTGACCACGCGTTGGCCCCAGACCACGCGAGCCTGGCGGCTGCGGCGCGGCGCGGGACTGGCGGCCTCGATGGGCTGCCCGGCACACGGGAGGAAGGAGGAGGAGGAGGAGGAGGAGGACGTGTCGCTCATGGCGTTGACTTCAGCTCCAGCCGGGCCACGTTGTTGCGGGTGTAGGGATCCAGCCCGATGGCATGGCCCAGGTAGCTGACCTGCATGCCGGAGGCATTGCCGATCTTGACGTACAGAGGCGCATCGCCGTCGATGCCCACGGTCTCGCCCGAGGTGACCGTGCGCGACAGCAGGCGCTCGCCCTTGGCATTGCGCACCTCGACCCAGGAATCCGCAAAGGAGACCATGACCAGGGCACTGCCCGAGCGCATCGCCCCCGGCTGGCGAGAGCGCTCGACCGTGACCGCGGGCATGGAGGCGGCCTCGGCCGGCGCGATGGGCGCCGAGGCTGATGGATCGACCACCTCGGCCACCTGCGCCAGGAGCTGCGACGCGGCGAGATCAGGTGCCGAGGCGCCGGACGCCACGACCGCCATGCTGGGCACCACCTCTTCCGCCACGACCTGCGATGCCCCCAGGGCCACCGCCTCGGCATGTCCGCCCTGCTCCGCCGCCACCGCGGCGGCATTGCGCTTGGGCAGCCAGGCCGACCAGTCGACGTCAGAGGGAAACACGTAAAGGAGCGCCGCGGCCAGCAGCACGCCGATGGGCGCCAGGTAGCGTGGCGCCAGGATGGCCGACCAGCGAAGGCCGGGCGCCGACATGTCCAGGTTGAGCTTGAGGCTGGCTCGTGACGCGTCGAAGGGCACGGGCTTGGGCGCGCTGGCAGCCAGGCTGATGGGCTGGGCGGCGGGCAGCCCGGACAGCACGGGGGCGGGGTCGATCTTGAGCACGCGGCACACGGCCATGGCCAGGGCGCGCGTGAAGGCAGCGTCAGGCAAATCCTGGTAGCGACCGGACTCCAGGGCATCCAGCTTCGCCGGAGTGACCTTGATCATCGTGGCCAGCCCCTCCAGGGTGAGGCCTCGGTCCAGCCTGGCCTGCCGCAGCGACGAGAAGGCAGAAGAGGCGTTTTCCGGGCTCGAGCCCGAAGCCTGCGTAGGGTCACTCATCGAAACGCCCCAGTTCCAGTGCGGTGGTTTCGCGCGCATTGGGGAATCGGCTGCGCAGCTGGGTGGCCAGTTCGTCCTTGGCCTGCTGGTTGTTGAGCTTGTGCTCGATGCGGATGCCCAACCACAGGGACTCCGCATTGGCCTGCTCAGGCATGTTGTTGACGCGCCGGATATAGAAGCGCGCGCGGTCAAGGTCACCCGTCTGGTAGAACACCCAGGCCAGGTTGAATGCCGTGACAGGGTTGCCCGGATCGATGTCGTAGGAGCGCTTGAGGGAATCCTGGGCCGCCGGCAGCAGCCCCGCTCGCATCTGGCACACGCCTCGGGCCATGAGCGCGCGAGGGATCGACACTGTCATGGGCAATTCGATGGCGCGGGCAAAGTAGGCGTCGGCCTGGGCATATTGCTGCTTCTGGCACAGGAACCAGGCGTAGTTGTGCATGGCACTGCCGTTGCGTTCGTCGAGCTGGATGGCTCGGCGAAAGCTTTCCTCGGACAGCCCCGACTCGTTCATGGCGCTGTAGATCAATGCCCGCAGCTCGAATGCCGGGCTCATGCTGCCGTCCAGTGCAATGGCCTGCTTGACCTCATCGAGCGCGGTGCTCAGCTGGCCGCGGCCGAAGTAGGCGCCGGCCAGTTCCAACCGGATGCGAGCCCGCCGACGCCCCTCGGTCTCATCGGAGGCGGTGACGATGTCGCGCCCCGCCGCGCTGCTCGTCATGGTCTGGCGCGACACCGGCGATTGCGAGTGCCCGATCCCAACACCCGCGCCTGCACAGCCGACCAGCGCGGCCAGCGCGGTGCCACCGGCAATGGCCAACATCAACCGGGCCCAGGCCCCCTGCATCCACGGGGTGTACGGCATCCCAAGCACTCCTCGAACTCGACGTTGAAAGATGGCCCACAGGACAGGACCGCGGGAAACGGTCCGCATCAGGCCTTGCGACCCGCCAGGGCGGCGGGCTGGATCACGATGGGCTGGCGCAGCATGCGCTCATTGGCACGGGTGCGGTCCTGCACCTCACCGGCCAGTTGGCCGCACGCGGCATCGATGTCGTCACCCCGCGTCTTGCGGATGGTGGTCACGATACCAGCGTCGGCCAGGATGCGGGCGAAGGCCTGCACCCGTGGATTGTTCGAGCGCTTGAGCCCGGATTGCGGGAAAGGGTTGAAAGGGATCAGATTGAACTTGCATGGCACTTTGTTGCGCACCAGTGCAATCAGTTCCCGTGCGTGCTCGTCGGTGTCGTTCACACCGTCGAGCATGCAGTATTCGAAGGTGATGAAATCGCGCGGCGCGGCACTGAGGTAATCCACGCAGCTGGCCAGCAACTCGGCGATAGGATACTTGCGGTTCAGCGGCACCAGCTCGTCGCGCAGCGGATCGTTGGGCGCGTGCAGCGACACCGCCAGGGCCACCGGGCAATCTTTCTGGAGCCGCTCGATCATCGGCACGACGCCCGAGGTGGACACCGTGACGCGGCGGCGAGACAGGCCATAGCCATGGTCGTCGAGCATGGTGCGCAGCGCGGGCACCAGCGCGCTGTAGTTCTGCAGCGGCTCGCCCATGCCCATCATCACGACATTGCTGACAATGCGGTCGTCGCGCTTGAAGCGCTCGCGCAGCGTGTGCTCGGCATGCCAGAGCTGGGCGATGATCTCGCCCGTGCTCAGGTTGCGCGAGAAGCCCTGGTGGCCGGTGGAGCAGAAACGGCAGCCGACGGCGCAGCCTGCCTGCGAGGAGATGCACAGCGTGGCGCGGTCGTCCTCGGGGATGTAGACGCTCTCGACAGCATTGCCGCCGCCCACGTCGAACAGCCACTTGATGGTGCCATCGGCGGACACATGTTCGCTGATGACCTTCAGGCGCTCCAGCGTGGCCACGCCCTGCAGCTTGCCGCGCAGGGATTTGGCCAGGTCCGACATCTGGTCGAAGTCGGTGGCGCCCTTTTGATGGATCCAGCGGAACAACTGGACAGCGCGGAAGCGCTTTTCGCCCAGTTGCTCGCAAAACGCCGTCAAGCCTTCAAGATCGAAGTCGAGCAGGTTGACGGCGCTCATGGCACATACCTCCAGCCCGCGATCAGCGGCTGTAGACGTTCAGGCCGGGGAAGAAGAAGGCGATTTCCTGAGCAGCGGTCTCAGCGGCGTCAGAGCCGTGCACGGCGTTGGCGTCGATGCTGTCGGCGAAATCGGCGCGGATGGTGCCCTTCTCAGCCTTCTTCGGGTCGGTGGCGCCCATCAGGTCGCGGTTCTTGGCGATGGCGCCTTCGCCTTCGAGCACTTGCACGAACACGGGGCCGGAGACCATGAAGTCCACCAGGTCCTTGAAGAAGCCGCGCTCCTTGTGCACGCCGTAGAAGGTTTCGGCTTCTTGACGCGACAGCTGCACCAGCTTGGCGGCGGCGACCTTCAGGCCGGCGCCTTCAAAGCGGGCGACGATCTGGCCGATCACGTTCTTGGCGACGGCGTCGGGCTTGATGATCGAGAGGGTGCGTTCGATGGCCATGGAAATGTGCTCCGAAATTCGGTTATTTGACAAAACCCGGCATTGTACTGCGGGTAAGTATCAAGATGGTGAAGGTGGGGAGATCAGCGACGGCGTCCGCCACCGCCACGGTTGCCGCCACCACCGCCGCCCTTGTTGCCAAAGAAGGCATCGGCGCCGATGTAGCCGACCGAGGTCTGCAAAGGATCCGGCTCACGCGGGCCGCCCTTCTTGCCGCCGCCACGCTGGCCCTGCTGCTCGTGCTGGTCAGGCCGGCCGAAACCGGAGGTGATGCGCTTGGAACCCTTGGCGAAGCGACGGTCGAAGGTCTGCTCCAGGGGGTTGGGGATCGGCCCGATGTGGTCGTGGTCATCATCACCCTCGGGACGGCGGTCCATGGGGCGGTCGTCACGCGGGGGGCGGCCTTGGCCGTGCTGCTGGCGGTCCTGGCGGTCCGGGCCGCGGTTGCCGCCCTGCTGGTTGCCATTGCCGCGAGGCCCCTGGCCGCCTTGGCCCTGACCACGCTGCTGATTCTGGCCGTTACCCTGGCCGCCGAACTTGTCCTTGCCAAACTTGCCCTGGCCACCACGCTGGTTGTTGTTGCCGCCGTTGCGGCCCTGGCGGTCGTCACGACGACCCTGCCCTTGGCCTTGCCCCTGTCCTTGCTCCTGGCGGTCGCCACCGGCCAGGAACTTGACCGCGCGCACGTCGGACTCACCCAGTTCGACCCAGACACCGCGCTTGAGGCCCAGCGGCAGCACGATGGAGCCGTAGCGCACACGGATCAGGCGGCTGACCGTCAGGCCGACCGCATCGAACAGCTTGCGCACTTCGCGGTTGCGGCCTTCGGTGATGACGACGCGGTACCAGCGGTTCACGCCTTCGCCGCCGCCCTCTTCGATGGACTTGAACGAGGCCGTCTGGCCTTCGATGTCCACGCCTTCGAGCAGCTTGGCCTTGGCATCAGCAGCCAGCGAGCCGAGCACGCGAACGGCGTACTCGCGTTCCACGCCGAAGCGCGGGTGCATCAACTGGTTGGCCAGATCACCCGAGTTGGTGAACAGCAGCAGGCCTTCGGTATTCAGGTCCAGGCGGCCGACGGACTGCCACTTGCCATGCTGCAGGCGAGGCAGGCGGCGGAACACGGTCGGGCGATCCTGCGGATCATCATGCGTGACGACTTCGCCGACAGGCTTGTGGTAGGCCAGGATGCGGGCCGGCGGCGGGGAGATGCGCACGCGGATCTGCTTGCCACCCACGGCGATCTTGTCGCCAAAGGAGACGCGCTGGCCGATGTGGGCCACCTCGCCGTTCACGGAGATGCGGCCATCTTCGATCATCTGCTCGATGTCGCGGCGCGAACCGACGCCCGATTGGGCCAGCACCTTCTGCAGCTTGGGGGCATCCGGCTCGGGGCGCAGCACGCGCTTGGTCTGGGCGGCTTCGGCATCTTCGCCTTCGGCCTCGGCCTCTTCCTCGTGGACCTTGTCGAAATCACCGGTCAGCAGGCCGGCGAACACCACCGAGGCCTGCTCTGCGGCGATGGCGGCGCGACGGGATGGACGCGGCTCATCGTCGGAAGACGGCGGCTGGGCCTCGCCCTCGCCGCCTTCCGTCTGGCGGGCTTCACGGCGTTCACGACGCTCCTGGCGATCATGACGGTCACGGCGTGGGCGATCCTGCCCCTGGGCGCGGTCACCTCCTTCTTCCGCGGGGGCGACCTCGACCCCGGCATCACCTTCGGCCTGATCCGCTGGTGCCAGCTGGAAAAAGCCGTGGCCGGCAGATTCGCGGATCACGGGGGCGGATGCATCCACCGGCTCGGCATCAGCGGGCTCGGCTTGCGGCGCCTCGGCCTCCGCCAGCAGATCGCCCTGCTCAGGGGCCGCAGCCTTGCGACGGGGCGCACGCTTGGGCTTGGCAGGTGCATCCTCGGCGGCGGCGCCCTGCGACGACGCTTCAGCGGCCTCGGCTTGAGGCGTCACCGCCTCATCAGCAGCCTTGGTGCGGCGGCGGGGCGTCTTGCGGGCCACGGGCGCGCCATCGGTGTCGGCATCCGCGGGCGCAGCCACCGCCTCCACGGCTTCAGGCGCCTTGGCACGGCGGGTGCGCTTGGGCTTGGCGGCTGCATCGACACCCTCATCCTGAGGCGGTGTCGTGTCTTGGGGCTCTTGCATGGGCGTGTCGGTCATCGTCGGACAGGAGAAAGAGTTCAGGGCGCCGGCGCCGGCGGGGCGTCTTCGGCGGTATCAGGGCCGGATCCCATCGGGGATTCGGCGACGGGTTCAATGGCGGGCCCGGCGGATGCCGGCTCGGCTGGCGCCAAGGCGTCGGCGGCTTGCGTGGCAAGGGCCTCTGCGGGCTCAGCAGCCTGCTGCGGGGGGGCGAGTTGCTCGGCGATGTCGGCCGACGCCCCTTCAGGCGATTCGAAATTCAGTGGAGAGGTTCCCTCTCCTGGCGCGCCCGCATCTTCGGGCGACGCCTGGGATTCATCGTTCTGGGGGGCCGCCTCGCCGCCCTCGCCGTCCTTCAACTCGGGCAGCAGGGCCTGCACGGCACCCATGTGGTCGAGTTCGGGCAGTTGCTCCAGGGAGCTCAGGCCCAGATCGTCCAGGAACTGACGGGTGGTGGCGTACAGGCCGGGCCGCCCGGGCGCATCACGGTGGCCGATCACCTCGATCCAGCCACGGTCTTCGAGCTGCTTGACGATCTGCGTGCTGACGGTGACACCGCGGATGTCCTCGATGTCGCCACGCGTCACCGGCTGTCGGTAGGCAATGATGGCCAGGGTCTCCATGGTGGCACGCGAGTACTTGGGTGGCTTTTCGGGGTGCAGGCGGTCCAGGTACTCCTGCACTTCCGCGCGGGTCTGGAAGCGCCAGCCGGAACCGGTTTCGCGCAACTCGGCACCCCGCCCTTGCCAGCGCTCGGCGAGTTCGTTCAGCAAACCCTTCACCTCGTCGGCGCTCAAGGCATCGTCGAACAGCACCCGCAGTTCACGGATGGTCATGGGTTGGTGGGCGCACAGCAGCGCCGCTTCGAGGATGCACTGAGCATCCTGGCGATCGAGAATGTCCATCTCTCCAGTCACTTCGAGCCGAAACCCCGCGCCTCAGCCGGACAACCATCCGGTCTGGCGGATCAGCCTGGCATGCGCCGGGCCCGGCGAAAAGGCAGCATCTGTCGGATCTTTTGGAGGCATTGGTGAGGGCCCCCGTCCCTGTCGAAGCCGCTGGCCGCGCAAAAGCGTTCGGGCAGATGCTTCGATACCCGGCGCTCAGCAGTCGCGGCCCGGCCATCTCCCTCGGTGAGGACAGGCCGCCTCGGCTTGCGCCATCAGCGTGTCACACGCTTGAAAGCCCATTATGCACGACTTGGGCCCAGGCGGTGGCCATATCCGGCGGCAAAGGTGCTTCAAATGCAAGTTCTTGTCCCAGGACAGGATGCACCAGCTTGAGGCGTGCCGCGTGCAACGCCTGGCGGGTCAGCCCGAGGGCGGGCGTACCGCCATACAGGGCATCGGCCAGCAAGGGCCAGCCCCTGGAGGCCAGGTGCACCCGGATCTGGTGGGTGCGACCGGTATGCAGCGTGCATTCGACAGCACTGACCACGCCCCCGGCCGGTGTTTTGCCTGCATCCGCCACGACCGCCTCCAGGCTGCCCAGGCACCGCACGTCGGTCATGGCAGGCTTGCCCGAGGCCGACACGGCCATGCGCACGCGCGACACGAGATCACGTCCGATGGGCGCCTCGATGCGCAGTGCCTCGGGCGGCTGTCCCCAGGCCAGCGCCCTGTACTGGCGGTGCACCTCCCGGGCAGCGATCGCGCGCGTCAAGGCCGTGCAGGCCTGCAGCGTCTTGCCCACCACCATCAGCCCGCTGGTGTCCTTGTCCAGCCGGTGCACGATGCCGGCGCGCGGCAGCAGCACAGCCCCGGCATGGTGGGCCAGCAGGCCGTTCATCAGCGTGCCCTGCCAGTGGCCGGCTGCCGGGTGCACCACCAGGCCCACGGGCTTGTTGACGACGATCAGGTGCTCGTCCTCGAAGACGATGGGCAGGTCCATGGACTCGGGCACGAAGGCCTGGCTCTGTGGCGTGGGCCGCAACTCGGCCACCACGGCCTGGCCGGCCTGCAGCTTGCGGGAAGGCGTCGTCACCACCTTGCCATCGACCGCGACGCAGCCCTGCTCCACCAGGTGCTGCAGGTGGCTGCGAGAAAAGGTCGGAGCCAACGTTGCCAGCCACTGGTCCAGCCGGCGGCCGTGCGCCGCTGACACCACCGTATCACTCAGGACTTCGGTGCGCGGCGGCATGAACGCCGAGGGCTGCAATCCATCGCTCAGGGCGGTGCCGTGATCCGGGGGATCCTCGTCGTCCGCCCAGTCCGCAGATGGGTCTGGGAGCGTCTCGGCGAGGGTGCCGGAAGGCGGTGGCGACCCGGTTCGTGAACGGTTCTGATGGTCGGGCCGCTTGGACATGTGGCAGGGCTTCTATACTGCGGGGTGTTTCGCACTTCTGGCGGGTCCCCGCATACGATTCAAGTGAAAGTTTCCAAGCATCCCCTGAGCAGCCTGACGCAGGTGCTAAGCAAGAGCCTGAAGGCCGGCATGGCAGCCGTTGTGCTGGTGAGCTTGACGGCCGGCCTGTCGGGCTGCGGCTCGACGCCCGAGGACGAGTTCTCCGGCACCAGCGTCGATCAATTGTATGCGGATGCCCGGGAAGAGGCCTCTGAAGGCAACTACGAGAACGCCATCAAGCGCTATGAAAAGGTCGAGGCCCGCGCCTCCGGCACGCTCATGGCGCAGCAGGCGCAACTGGAACTGGCCTACGCCTACTACAAAACTGGCGAGCGCGCCCAGGCCCTGGCCAAGATCGAGCGCTTCATCCGCCTGCACCCGACCAGCCCGGCGCTGGACTACGCCTACTACCTGCAGGGCCTGATCAACTTCAACGACGACCTGGGCCTGTTCGGCTGGCTGTCCAAGCAGGACCTGAGCGAGCGTGACCAGCAGGCCTCGCGCGATGCCTACGAGTCGTTCAAGCAACTGGTGGAGCGTTTCCCGGCCTCGAAATACGCACCCGATGCCCGCCTGCGCATGAACCACGTCGTGAACTCGCTGGCTGCCGGCGAAGTGCACGTGGCCCGCTTCTACTACCGCCGTGGCGCCTACCTGGCCGCCGCCAACCGTGCCCAGACGGCCGTGAGCGAGTACCGCAACTCGCCCGCCGTGGAAGAAGCGCTGTTCATCATGGCCCGCAGCTACGACCGCCTGGCCCTGCCCCAGCTGCGCGACGATGCCCTGCGGGTGCTGAAGACCAGCTTCCCCGAGAGCGCCTACCTGAGCCAGGGCGACACCACCATCGAGAAGAAGTGGTGGAAGCTGTGGTGATCCACACGCCCGCCTGACGCGACAACGGCCCTCGATGGGGCCGTTGTTCATTTCAGGGCGGCTTCTCGCTTCTCAGTCACCCTCGGTGCCGCCGGTGGCGAAACCCGTCAGGCGCCCCTGATCGTGCACTTTGGCCCCCATGGGCTGCACGTCCACCGGCTCGTCGACCGGCGCGAACTCGTCGGCGTCGGCATCGCGGTCGGCCGGCGCGCCCAGCAGGTTCTTGAAGCGCTTGGAGCGGTCGTAAGGGAACACGTCGTGCACGTAGCCCGCCTGGATGCGTTCCTTGTGGGTCTGCCAGTACTCCACGTCGAGCAGATCGCCATGGTGCTGCATGAAGATCTGGCGCACGCGCGGATCGCCCAGCAGGAAGGGGCCGAAGGTCTCGGGGAAGACATCGTACTTGCCCACGCTGTACCAGATCTCGCCGGACATCTCTTCTTCCTCGTTGCGCGGCTCGGGCACCTTGCGGAAGTTGCAGTCGGTGACGTACTCGATCTCGTCGTAGTCGTAGAACACGACCTTGCCGTTGCGCGTGACGCCGAAGTTCTTCCAGAGCATGTCGCCCGGGAAGATGTTGGCGGCCACCAGGTCCTTGATGGCGTTGCCGTACTCGATCACGGCGTGCTCCAGGCTTTCGCCCTCGGCCTCCTGGATGTAGATGTTGAGCGGCACCATGCGGCGCTCGATATACAGGTGCTTGAGCACGAGGACGTCGCCCTCTTCTTCCATCAGGCTGGGCGAAAACTTTTTCAACTCCTCGATCAGCTCGTCGTCGAAGCGGTGGCGCGGGAACGCCACGTTGGTGAACTCGAGCGAGTCGGCCATGCGGCCCACGCGGTCGTGCTGCTTCACGAGCAGGTACTTGCTCATGATGAGCTCGCGAGTCGTTTCCTTCTGCGGCGGGTAGTAGTCCTTGATCACCTTGAACACGAAGGGATAGGACGGCAGGTCGAACACCAGCATCACCATGCCCTTGATGCCGGGCGCGATGCGGAACTTGTCGGTGGAGTGGCGCAGGTGGAACAGGAAATCGCGGTAGAACAGGTTCTTTCCGTGCTTCTGCAACCCCAGCGCGCTGTAAAGCTCGGCGCGGGGCTTGCGCGGCATCAGTGTGCGCAGGAACTGCACATAGGCCGAGGGCACCAGCATGTCGACCATGAAGTAGGCCCGCGCGAAACTGAACAGGGCCAAGAGGTCGTCTTCACCGAACAGCGCCGCGTCGATGTACAGGCGCTTCTTGGAGTTGTGCAGGATGGGAATCGCGAACGGCAGGCTGCGAAATCCATTGATGACCTTGCCGACGATGTAGGCGCCCTTGTTGCGGAAGAACAGCGAGGACAGCACCTGGATCTGGAAGTTGGTGCGCAGGCGCACATTGCCCACCTGCTCCTGCAGCGCATCGAAGACGAAGCCGATGTCGCGGTCCAGATCCTCGAAGGGCACGTCCAGGCCGTAGCTCTGCACCACGGCCTTGAGCGTTTCGCGCAGGTTCTCACGCGTGGGGTAGTAGGCGCGGAAGCTGGGCATGCCGTCCGCGTCGTCGTCGTCGATGTATTCGGTGGACACCGCCGGCCGCACGAAGATGAAATCGTTGCGGTAGTACTTGCGGTGCAGGATCTGGATGGTGGCCGAGTTGAAGAAGGTCTCGGCCAGTTCGGGCTGGCGGTGGCCGGTCAGCAGGCCGATGTAGAACAGCTTGATCTGCTGCCACACCTCCATGGGCAGCTTGCTGGCGGCGTAATCGGCCTCCAGGCTGGCCACGGTCTCGTCGACACGCAGGTCGTAGAACTCGATGCGCGCGCGCTGGGCGTCCTGCTGGGCATGCCAGTCGGCCTGCTCGAAGCGCTGCTTGGCCTTGGCGCTGGTGGCGCGGAAGATCTTGTAGTGCTTGTCGAAGCCGTCGAGCAGGGCCTGGGCGATCTCGAAGACACGCGTGTCGGTGAGTTGCTGGGGAAACATGCTGCGCCTGTGTGAATGAAGAGGTGGTGGGTGCCTGCGCCCCAGCGTCAGGCCTGGTCGGCGGCGGGCAGGTGCCCCGCATAACGCGCCTTGAGCGCCTCCAGGGCCTTGGCATAGGCCTCGGGCACATCGTCAGCCTTGCCCGTGGTCATGCGCAGGTCCTTGATCAGACCGTTATGCAAGCCGTAGACCCACCCGTGGACGGCTACTTCCTGGCCCTTTTCCCAGGCGCTCTGCACCACGGTGGTGTGGCAGACGTTGAGCGCCTGCTCCAGCACGTTGAGTTCGCACAGGGCGTCCAGGCGCACCGGGCCGTCGGGCAAGGCATTGAGCCACGCCTGGTGGTCGTTGCGCACGTCCTGCACATGGCGCAGCCAGTTGTCGGCCAGGCCCACGCGCAGGTTCTTCATGGCGGCGTTGACGCCGCTGCAGCCGTAGTGGCCGACGACGATCACGTGCTTGACCTTGAGCGAGTCGATGGCGAACTCCATCACCGACAGACAGTTCAGGTCGGAGTGCACCACCACGTTGGCCACATTGCGGTGCACGAACAGCTCGCCGGGCAGCAGGCCGACGATCTCATTGGCGGGCACGCGGCTGTCGCTGCAGCCGATCCACAGGTACTGTGGCGATTGCTGCTGTTGCAGGCGGGTGAAAAAGCCGGGCGTGCGCTGCTCGATGTCTCGGGCCCACGCGCGGTTGTTGTCGAACAGGTGATCCATCTTCATGCGCCCAAGTGTAGACAAGTTCCGCCTTCGCCCGACACCCGCGTCGTGTCCGATCGACCGGCAAAGCCCGCCGTTCGCGCTTGGCCACCTTGGCGGGCACAATCAGGGCGTTCTTCATTCATGCCTGATTCCGATGCCGTCGTCTACCGCTTCGCCGCATCCCGCCCTGCAGTACCCGTGGGACAGCACCCAGCCCGCCGCGGGCGAGTGGATGACGCTGCGCCCCGGCCTGCACTGGGTGCGCATGCCCCTGCCCTTCGCCCTGAACCACATCAACCTGTGGGTGCTCGACGATGCGCTGGACGGGCAGCCATGCTGGACCGTGATCGATGCCGGCGTGTCGATCGACGCCATCCACGAGGCCTGGCGCACGCTGTGGGCCGGCCCGATGGCCGGCAAGCCGCTGGGGCGCATGCTGGTCACGCACATGCACCCGGACCACATCGGCAATGCCCAATGGCTGATCGAGCAGTTCAGCCCCGCTGGGCACCCTGCCCGGCTGTGGATCAGCGCCACGGATTTCCTGGCGGCCACCATCGCGTGCCAATCGACCACCGGCTACGGCGGGGACCGCGCGGCGGACTACTTCGCCTCGCACGGCCTGGACGACGGCCAGGGCCTGCCGCTGATCCGCCAGCGCGGGGGCTATTACTCGTCCATGGTGCCCTCGGTGCCGGCCAGCTACCGCCGCCTGCGCGACGGCATGACGGTGTCGATCGGCGGTCACGACTGGCGCTGCATCGCCGGCTTCGGCCATGCGCCCGAGCACATCGCGCTGTACAGCGAGGCCCAGGGCGTGCTGATCTCGGGCGACATGCTGCTGCCCAAGATCTCGACCAACGTGAGCGTGACGGACACCGAGCCCGAGGCGGATTCGCTGGGCCTGTTCCTGGATTCGCTGAGCCGCTACGAGGAGCTGCCGCCGGACACGCTGGTGCTGCCCTCGCACGGCCATCCCTTCACCGGCATCCACGCCCGTGTGGATGCCTTGCGCACGCACCATGCGGAGCGGCTGGACGACATCCGCAAGGTCTGCGCGCAGCAACCCAGCACCGCCGCGGAGCTACTGCCCGTGCTGTTCAAGCGCACACTGGACATGCACCAGACCACCTTCGCCATGGGCGAAGCCGTGGCGCACCTGAACTACCTCTGGCACCGCGGCGAGTTGCGTCGCCAGGCCGACGAGAAAGGCGTGTGGCGCTTCAGTCCGGGATGACGGCGTGGCGCAACTGCTCGCGTGCGTGGTCGTACTCGGGCAGCACGGAGCGCACCACGCCCCAGAAGCGCGGGCTGTGGTTCATCTCCTTGAGGTGCGCCAGTTCGTGGGCCACCACGTAGTCGACGATCGCCGGCCCGAAATGGATCAGCCGCCAGTGCAGGCGGATGGAGCCGTCCACGCTGGCACTGCCCCAGCGCGTGCGCGCCGATGACAGGCGCAGGCTGGACACCGTCACACCCAACTGCGCGGCATAGTGCCGCACACGTTGCTCGAAATGCTGCAGAGCATGGCGCTGCAGCCAGGCAGTGACAGCATCGCGGATCTGTTCGGCTGTGGCGCTTTGCGGCAGACCCAGATGCAGCGTCTTGCGGGGCACGCCGGGCAAGGCCTCGGCCTCGTCATGCAGTTGGGCGCCAGGGTGCCGAGCATCCAGCACCAAGATCACGGACTCACCCAGCACGGGCACCACCGCGCCTTCGCGCCAGTCGATGCGGGCAGCGGCCTGCTCGCGTTCGCGCGCGCGCTGCTCGGCCAGCTTGGTGCAGATCCAGCGGGCCTTTTCCGTCAGGGCGGTCTCGATTTCGGTCCAGCCCACCCAGCGGGGCGCGCGCACGCTCAGGCCTTCCACGCCGACCACCATGCCGATGCTGCGGCGGCGCACACGCTTGAGCTCGAAGGCCACCAGGGCGTGGCCCAGGCGGATCTCATGCTGGGCACGCGGGTGGCGGAACACGGGCAGGCTGTCCAAGGGCGCCTGCTCCACCACCGCTGGCGGACGCTGTTTCGGCATCCGGCCAGGAGGGCCCGCGGCGCCCGCTCCCGGCTTATGCCGATCGCCCGGCTTCTGGCCAAGGCCGCCAGCCGGTGGCACGGCATCGGGCTGGGCGGCATCGTCCGCCCACCATGGCAGGGAAAGCTGCTGGTGCTCGCTCATGCGTGCGAGCCCCCAGCCTCTTGCGGCACCGCACCCGTGGCCTTGGAACGCGTGGCATAGGCCTGCGGATCCAGCCGCCGCATCTCGGCTTCGATCCAGGCCTCGACATCCGCCATGACCGCCTGCGGCGTGCGCCCGTCCACCGGGATCGGTGCGCCCACGGACACATCGATCACACCGGGGCGCAGCAACCAGCCCGACTTGGGCCAGCAGCGCCCGGAAGCGACCGCGATGGGCAGCACCGGGGTGCCCGTGTCCACCGCCAGGCGGGCCGCCCCGAGCTTGTACGGCAGCTGCCCGCCTCTGGGGCCACGCGTACCCTCAGGGAACAGGATGATCCAGTTGCCCCGGTCCAGCATGCGACGCCCCTGCCCAGCCACCTTGCGGGCAGCCTGGGTACGGCGCGAACGGTCGATGTGCACCATGTCGAGACGGGCCAGCGCCCAGCCGAAGAACGGGATCCACAGCAACTCGCGCTTGAACACGTAAGACAGCGGACGCGGCATGGTCACGCTCAGGAAGAAGGTTTCCCAGGCGGACTGGTGCTTGGGGCAAATGACCAGGGGCTGGCCTTTGGCGTGCGCTTCTTCAACGTGGTGCCAGCCCTGCACACGGGGCTCGATGCCGCAGATGGCGCGGGCGCCCCACACCGTCATCCGGTTCCAGCCCACGGCCAGCCAGTACAGGCGCGCCCCGCGGATCACCACCGACGCCAGCACCAGCGCCACCGCATAAGGCACCACCGTGACCGTCATCCACAAGCCGAAGGCCAGCGAGCGCAAGGCGGCTGCGGCCTGACATCGGGTCATGAAAATTCGCCCATGTGCGTGGCCACGGGGCCGTCCTCGCCGTGCGCCTTGCGGTCACGCAGGATCAGGAAGTCGGCGAAGGCGGACAAATCGGGGTGAATCGTGAGATCGGGCACCTGGCGGCGCAGATCCACCAGTTCCACATCCGTCATGGAGGCCGCCTGGCCCGTGCGCACCAGGTGCGGCTCGCAGCCCACGGACTGGGCCGCCAGCACGTCACGTGGCAGATCGCCCACCATGGGCACTTCGTCGAGCGAGACGTTGAAGCGCTCGCCGATCATCTTGAACAGGCCGGGCTGGGGCTTGCGGCAGGTGCATTGATCCTCAGGGGTGTGCGGGCAGAAGAACACCGCATCCACCCGGCCGCCATGGCGCGCCAGCATCTGGTGCATCTTGGCGTGCATGGCGTTCATCGCGGCCATGTCGAACAGGCCACGCCCGATGCCCGACTGATTGGTGGCCACCACGACGTGCCAGCCTGCGTGGTTGAGCCGCGCGATGGCCTCGATGGCGCCGGGCAGCGGCACCCACTCCTCGGGCGACTTGATGTAGTCGTCACGTTCGTGGTTGATCGTGCCGTCGCGATCGAGGATGACCAGCTTCATGGTGCGAGTATGACGCAGTCGGGGCCCCGCCGTACACGGGGCACCCGTTCACCGTGGTTCAGGCCGCCAGACGGGAGAGGTCCGCCACCTGGTTCATGGCACCGTGCAGCGTGGCCAGCAGGCCCAGGCGGTTGGCCTTGAGGGCCGCATCGTCCGCATTGACCATGACATCGGCAAAGAAGGCATCGACCGGCGCCTTGAGCGCCGCCAGGGCCTTGAGCGAGCCGGTGTAGTCGCCCGCCTCGAAGGCTTGCTGGGCCTGGGGTGCCACGGATTGCAGCGCCTCGTACAGCGCGGCTTCGGCCGACTCCTTCAGCAAGGACGCGTCCACACGGGCCCGGGTCTCGCCCTCGGCCTTCTTGAGGATGTTGCCCACGCGCTTGTTGGCTGCGGCCAGGGCCTCGGCCTCGGGCAGCGCGGCGAAGGCGCGCACGGCCTCCAGGCGGCGCGGCACGTCGCCCAGGCGGGCTGGTTTGAGCGCCAGCACGGCGTCCACCTCCTGCGCGCTGTAGCCCTGCTCGCGCAGGGACACGGCCAGGCGGTCCGCGAAGAAGGTCAGCAACGGCTCGGTGGGATTCTGGATCAGCTCGCCGAAAGCCGGCAGCGCGGCCTCGACCAGCGCGGGCAGCGCCAGCGGCAGGTGCTTCTCGACCAGGATGCGGATCACCCCCAGGGCGTGGCGGCGCAGCGCGAACGGATCCTTGTCGCCCGTGGGCAACTGGCCGATGCCGAACAGGCCGATCAGGGTTTCGAGCTTGTCGGCCAGGGCCACCACGGTGCCCGTGTGGTTGCGCGGCAGGCTGTCGCCGGCGAAACGCGGCTTGTAGTGGTCCTCGATGGCGATGGCCACGCCGTCGCGCAGGTTTTCATGGCGGGCGTAGTAGCCGCCCATGATGCCCTGCAGCTCAGGGAACTCACCGACCATGTCGGTCAGCAGGTCGGTCTTGGCCAGGCGGGCGGCTTCCTGCGCCTTGCTGTCGAGCGCGGCGAAGTGGTCCTGATCATCGACCGTGATGGGCACGGTGCCCAGGCTCCACTGCTTGACGATCTCGTGGGCGATGGCGCGCACGCGCTCGGTGCGCTCGCCCTGGGTGCCCAGCTTGCCGTGGTAGACCACCTTGGCGAGGCCAGCCACGCGGGATTCCAGCGTCTTCTTGCGGTCTTGATCGAAGAAGAACTTGGCGTCGGCCAGGCGGGGGCGCACCACGCGCTCGTTGCCGCCGACCACGAAGCTGGCGTCCTCAGGGCTGATGTTGCTGACGATCAGGAACTGGTTGGTCAGCTTGCCATCCTTGCCCGGTGAGGCGTCCAGCAGCGGGAAGTACTTCTGGTTGGCCTTCATCGTCAGGATCAGGCATTCCTGGGGCACTTCCAGGAAGGCCTGCTCGAAGCGACCGGTCAGCACGTTGGGGCGCTCGACCAGGGCGGTGACTTCGTCCAGCAGGGCATCGTCGTCGATGGGCTTGAGGTTGCTGCCGGCCTTGGCGGCAGCGGCCTGCAACTGGCGCACGATCTCGGCGCGGCGTTCGGCGAAGCTGGCGATCACGGCACCGTCGTCGCGCAGTTGGGCGGCGTAGCTGTCGGCATCGCGCAGCACCACGGGGCTGACCTTGGCTTCGAAACGGTGGCCCTGCGTGCTGTTGCCGGCCTTCAGGCCCAGCGCCGACACGGGCACCACGGCAGCACCGTGCAGCGCCACCAGACCATGGGCCGGGCGCACGAAGTTCACGCTGGTCCAACCGGGCTGGAAGCTGGCGCCCTCGCCTTGCTGCAACTGGTAGGTCATCACCTTGGGGATGGGCAGCTTGGCCAAGGCGTCGTCCAGGGCCTTCTGCAGGCCTTCGGCCAGCGTGGCACCCGCTTTGACGCTGTCGTAGAACAGGGCTTCGGCCTTGCCGTCGGGGGCACGCTTGAGGCCCGCCACGGCTTCGGGGCCGGCACCGAGCGCGGCCAGCTTCTTGAGCAGCGCCGGCGTGGCGTTGCCGGAGGCATCCAGGCCGACGCTGGCGGGCATCAGCTTCTGCTGCACCGCCTGGTCGGCGGCCTTGCCGGCCACCGCGGCCACGTGCACGGCCAGACGGCGCGGCGAGGCAAACGATGTCACCGCCGCATCGGCAGCCGCCAGGCCCTGTGCCTTCAGGCTGTCGGCCAACACGGTGGCGAAAGACTCGCCCAGCTTCTTGAGCGCCTTGGGCGGCAGCTCTTCAACGAACAGTTCGACCAGCAGGTTGGCCTTGGTATCCACGGACGTCATGCTCAAGCCGCCTTCTTGTTGTTCAGTTGCTCGATCACCTCGTCGGCCCAGGCCTTGGGGGCCATCGGGAAGCCCAGGCGGGCCCGGCTGTCGAGGTAGCTGGCCGCCACGCTGCGGGCCAGATTGCGGATGCGACCGATGTAGGCGGCACGCTCGGTCACCGAGATGGCGCCCCGGGCGTCCAGCAGGTTGAAGGTGTGTGCGGCCTTGAGCACCTGCTCGTAGGCGGGCAGCGCCAGTTGCTGCTCCATCAGGTACTTGGCCTGCGTCTCGTAATTGGTGAAGGCACCGAGCAGGAACTCGACGTTGCTGTGCTCGAAGTTGTAGGTGGACTGCTCCACTTCGTTCTGGTGGAACACGTCGCCGTATTTCACGACCTTGCCGGCCGGATCCTTCGAATAGACCAGGTCGTACACGCTTTCGACGCCCTGCAGGTACATGGCCAGGCGCTCCAGGCCATAGGTGATCTCGCCGGTGATGGGCTTGCAGTCGATGCCGCCCACCTGCTGGAAGTAGGTGAACTGCGTCACTTCCATGCCGTT
>DXIO01000092.1 GCA_019112875.1 Candidatus Aquabacterium excrementipullorum | reverse complement strand
CGGTCTGATGCTGGTGTTTACCTTCGCGCAAAGCATGTACCTGGTTCGCCACATGCCGCCAGCCAAACCCAAAGACGACAAGGCCGACGCCGGGGTCTCGCAATGAGCGGTGCACCTGCGGGCGGCGTCACGGCCGCCCTGGTCGAATCCACCCTGCGCGAGGCCCTGAGCCCTGAAGCCATCGAAGTCACCGACGACAGCCACCTGCACGCGGGCCACGCCGGTGCTCGCGAAGGCCGCCATTTCTCGGTGCACATCCGCGGCAGCTGCTTCAACGGACTGTCACACGTCCAGCGCCATCGCCTTGTGTATGATGCCCTGCGCCACGTGATCCCTCAGGGGATTCACGCCCTGGCCATCAAGGCCGAAGCCTTGTGAGCCTGCCCAGAACGAACACCCGCGACATGGTGTCGCGATCCAAAGGAAGCCCTGTGCTGATGAACACCTCCCGTATCGCCAAGGTCGCGGCCGCCGCCGCCCTGGTCGTGGCCGCCCCGCTGGTGCTGGCCCAGAACATCGCCATCGTCAACGGCAAGCCCGTGCCCAAGGCCCGTCTGGACGCCATGCTGACGCAATTGGCCAAGCAAGGCCAGGCCCAGTCGCCGGAGCTCGAGTCCAAGGTCAAGGAACAGCTGGTGCTGCGCGAGATCTTCGCGCAAGAGGCCGAGAAGCAGGGCATCGCCGCCAGCAAGGAATACCGCGATCAGATGGAGTTCGCCCGCCAGTCGGTGCTGATCCAGACCCTGTTCGCCAACTACGAGAAGAAGAACCCCTCGACCGAGGCCGAAGCCCGCGCCGAGTACGACAAGATCAAGGCCGCCAACGGTGACAAGGAATACCGTGCCCGCCACATCCTGGTCGAGACGGAAGACCAGGCCAAGTCGCTGATCGAACAGCTCAAGAAGGGCGCCAGCTTCGAAGACCTGGCCAAGAAGAACTCCAAGGATCCTGGCTCGGCCGAGAACGGTGGCGATCTGGATTGGGCCGCCCCGGGCAACTACGTGCCCGAGTTCTCCGATGCCATGACCAAGCTGCAGAAGGGCCAGTACACGCAGACGCCCGTGAAGTCGCAGTTCGGCTACCACATCATCAAGCTGGAAGACGAGCGCGCCACGCAGTTCCCGGCCTTCGACGAAGTCAAGGCCCAGATCATCCAGCGCAACACCCAGGCCAAGCTGGCCAAGTACCGCGACGATCTGAAGACCAAGGCCAAGACCGACTACAAGTGGCCTAACGAGTGATCGTCGATGGCGGGGCCGCCACAGGTCCTGCCGCCGTCATCAACGCGGCGTTGCCACCGGCGGCTGCCGTGTTGATGCATACCACCTGCTCCGTGGCGAAACGAGGCAGGTAGAGCGGCCCACCCGCCTTCGGGCCGGTGCCGCTCAGGCCCTGCCCGCCAAAGGGCTGCGAGCCGACCACCGCGCCGGTCATGCCGCGGTTCACATACACATTGCCCACCCGCGCGCGACGCGCCACGTGCTCGACACGCGCGTCGATGCGTGTGTGCACGCCCAGCGTCAATCCGTAGCCGGTGGCGTTGATCTGGTCGATCAGCGTATCCAGCGTGTCGGCCTCACAGCCTGGCCCCCAGCGCACGACGTGCAGCACGGGGCCGAAGTGCTCATCGGTCAGGGCGCTGACGCGCGGCAAGGCCCAGGCGGATGGCGTGATGAAGGGATGCCTGTCGGCCAGGGCACCGTCCGGCGCATCGGCCCGCCCGATCAAACGTACGCCGGATTCGGGTGTCTGCGCCAGCGAGGCCAATGTGTCGAGATGCCGCTGCAGCCGCTGCTTTGCCGCGCGGTCTATCACCGGACCGATGTCGGTGCGCCAGTCGTCGGGGGCGCCCACCACCAGCGTGCGCAGGGCACCGGCCAGCATGGGCTCGAAGGCGTCGGCCACGGCCGCGTGCACGCACAGCAGCCGCAGCGCGGAGCAGCGTTGGCCCGCGCTGCCGAAGGCGCTGCCGAGCACGCTGTCGAGCAGTTGTTCCGGCAGGGCGGTGCTGTCGGCGATCAGCGCGTTCAGCCCGCCGGTTTCAGCGATCAAGGGCACGATGGCGTGAGGCCGGGCCTGCGCCTTGTCGGTGAGCAGCCGTTGCAGCGCCAGGCCCGTGCCGACCGAACCGGTGAACGCCACACCCGCACAGGCAGGATGCCGTACCAACGCCGCCCCGACGGTGGCGCCTGGGCCGCACACGCATGCCAGGGCATCGCGCGGCACGCCGGCCTGCAGCAGTGCCTGCGTGAAGCGGCGGGCGATGCGGGACGTCTGCTCCGCGGGCTTGGCTGCCACGGCATTGCCCATGACCAGGGCCGCCATCACCTGGCCGCCAAAGATGGCCAGCGGGAAATTCCATGGCGCGATGCACACCCAGACACCGCGCGCGCGCAAGCGCCATTCGTTGCGCTCGCCCGTGGGGCCCGGCATGAGCCGCGCAGGCAGCCACTCGCGGGCCTGGCTGGCGTAGTAACGCGAGAAGTCGATGGCCTCGCGCACCTCGGCCACGGCATCCAGCCAGGTCTTGCCTGCCTCGGCCACGAGGTCGGCGGCCCAGCTGTCCAGTTCTTTTTCAAGGCCTTGTGCCACACGTTCCAGCACCAGACAGCGCGCCAGCCCTTGCGCTTCCCAGGCGTCGACGCCTGAGCGCAGGCGGCGCATGAGTCCATCGATGTCGTCGATGTGCTGGTCCGCCTGGGATGGGGCCGTGGCGCGTGCGTGGGCGTCGGGCCATGCCCTTGCCAGGTCGTTCCTGTGGGGGCCATGGGACGTGTCGCGGCCGACTGAATTGGGGCGGGCCGGCCCGAAGAGTTCCCCCGGCGGGCTCACCGCTGGCCGTGCATCGGGCTCGGTGTCATCGAGCAGGGGCGAGGCCAGCAACCGGGCCAACGGCACCTGCGAATCGGCCAGTTGGTGCACAAAGGACGCGTTGGCGCCGTTTTCAAGCAGACGTCGAACCAGGTAGGCCAGCAGATCGCGGTGCGAGCCGACCGGCGCATAGAGGCGCAGCGTCATCGGCGCATGGGGTGGTGACACCGTGGTGTCCGCGAGGATCTCCCGCCAGGTGGCTTCGCCCATGCCGTGCAGCCGTTGCCACTCCAGCTGAGACGCTGGAACGTTCAGCCGTCGTGCCAGTTGCATCACGGCCGCCACGGTGGCGGCGTTGTGCGTGGCGAATTGGGGATGCAGGTGCTCGTGGTGGGTCAGCAGGCGCTGGGCACAGGCCAGGTAGCTGAGATCGGTGTGCGCCTTGCGCGTGTAGACCGGAAAACCGGGCAGGCCCAGTTCCTGCGCACGCTTGAGCTCTCCATCCCAGTAGGCGCCCTTGACCAGGCGTACCGTCAGGCGGCGGGCATGCTGTCGCGACATCGCCGCCACCGCCTCGATGACATCGAGCGCACGGTGCTGGTAGGCCTGCACCGCCAGCCCCAAGCCTTGCCACGTGCGCAATGATGCGCCATCGTCCATGTCACCCAGCCGCGCGAGCAAGCCATCGAGCACATGCAGTTGCAACTCCAGCCGCCATGATTCCTCGGCATCCAGGGTGAGTTGCAGCCCTGCCTGGGCGGCCAGCAACGCCAGTTCGGCCAGACGAGGGATCAGGTGTGCCATGACCGCCTCGATGTGGGCGATCTCCAGCCGTGGATGCAGCGCCGACAGCTTGATCGACAGCCCCGGGGCAGGGCTCTGGGGGCGCTGTGGTGTCCGGGCCAGTTCGAGCAGCGCACCGCGGTAAGCCTCGTGATAGCGTTCGGCGTCTGCCCAGGTGCGTGCTCCTTCGCCCAGCATGTCGAAGCTGAAGGCCAGGCCGGCGCTGGGCGCCGCCTGCTGCAGGCGCTGCGCGCGGTGCAGGGCTCGGGGCATGTCCTGGCCCAGCACGAACTGCTGCCCCAGCAGTTCCACGGCCCTCACCGTGGCGGCCACGACAGTGGGCGCACCCAGGCGTTGCAGCCAGCCTTGCGGGCTGTGGTCGGCCGGTGGCAGCAAAGCCTGGCCCAGGGCCAGCACGCGGTGGGTGAGCGCGGCCACCAGGCCCGGCTCGTGGCCATCGACATCACGGCGCTGCGTCCATGGCCCGCCCTGGCCTTTGAGTTGATCGGCTGTCAGGGCCAGGGCGGTCTCCGCATCGGGCACGCGCAGCAGGGCTTCGGCCAGGCGCATCAGCCCTAGCCCTTCCTGGCTGCTCAAGGGGAAGTCATGGAGCAGGGATTCCAGGGCCCAAGGCGGGCCTGGATGCTGCCGCACGCCGAGCACCCAGGGCTCGCAGCGTTCCCGAACAGCCGACCAATCCAGTTGTCCCGCGACCTGTTCCCGCAAGGCCGTGACGGCCTGGGCTTCATCTCGCCAGGGTGGCGGCAGGCGTTCGCCGGGCAGCGCGCGAGTCACGGGTGACGGCCTCCTCGTGCAAGGGATGGCCTCAGCGTAACGCGAATCCGCGCGCGCCGTCTATGAACGGTGCACGGTCCGGGCGGGTTCGGGTGCGAGCGCTCTCAGCGCTTGCGGAACACCAGGTCCCACACGCCATGACCCAGGCGCAGGCCGCGGTTTTCGAACTTGGTCAGCGGGCGGTAGTGCGGTTTGGGGGCGTAACCCTCAGCCGTGTTGGACAGTGCAGGCTCTGAGGACAGCACCTCCAGCATCTGCTGGGCGTACGGTTCCCAATCGGTGGCGCAATGCAGGTAGCCGCCAGGCGCCAGGCGTGAGGCCAGCAAAGCCACCAGGGGTGGCTGGATCAGTCGACGCTTGTGGTGGCGCTTCTTGTGCCATGGATCAGGGAAGAAAATGTGCACGCCCGCGAGCGAAGCCGGCGCGATCATGTGCTCCAGCACCTCCACCGCATCGTGGCGAATGATGCGCACGTTGCTCAGCCCCTGCTCGCCGATGCGCTTGAGGTAGGCACCGACACCAGGCTCGTGCACTTCGCAGCCGATGAAGTCCGTGTCGGGCAGGACCTGGGCGATCTGTGCCGAGGCCTCGCCCATCCCGAAGCCGATCTCCAGCACCACCGGGGCGGTGCGTTCGAACACCTTCGGGAAGTCCAGTGCCTCGGGTGCGTGGTTCAACAGGAAGCGTGGGCCCAGATCGGCCAGCGCACGGTTCTGTCCTTCGGTGGTGCGGCCAGCACGCATCACATAGCTGCGGATGGTGCGGCGGGGAAAGGCGCTGTCGCCTTCGGGCGTCTCAAGGGACGGATCGGGTTGCTTGTCTTGCATGATGAAATGAGAAAGCCTCTGCTGTCACCATCGAACCCGGGACACTGCGAAGCGCTGCGGATTGTCCCTCAATCCGGGGTGAAGCCCTGGCCTAGGGTTGCGCCTGATAGGTCCCCCTCATTCGCGGGGGCAACAAAAGTCACGAACTGCCCCCCCGTTCAATGGGTTACGGGCAAACGCCTAATGCTGGGGGGAGGAGATGGAGGGCATGATGAGGGCGTCGTTTGATAACACTCAGTCAAAACTTTCCTCAACGGAGTAACACCATGAATTCTTCGATCAAGAGCGCTGTGGTTGGTTCGGTCCTGGCAGCTGGCCTGGCGTTCAGTGGTGCTGCCTCTGCCGGCATCACCCTGGACACGTCGGCTCTGAAGGCTGATGCTGTGCTGCAACTGGCCAACACGGCCTACAGCGTTGCCACGGCCACCTACATCAACTTCGGTGCTCTGGGCAACACGACCCGCCTGGCCGACGGCACGGAATACGATCCGATCCTGCAACAGACCTTCAACGTGCCGCGCTTCAACATGCCCGTCACGAAGGCCACGATCTCGATCGGCTGGGACCTGAAGGTCACCGCCAACAGCGGTCAATCGTCGCGTTCGGCGCTGCAACTGACCCGCGGTTATGTCAACGTGACCCTGGGTAACTTCTCCATCGATTTCGACAAGGAAATCGTGTACGCCGACGTGTTCACCGACGGCAAGCTGACGAAGACCAAGGCCACCGTGTACAGCTTCGACGTCGTCACGCCCCAGACCATCAGCTTCAAGAACCTGGTGCTGAACCAGAGCGTGAAGATCGGCAACCTGAAGCTGACGCAAGAAGCTCAGGACCTGCTGGGCGACGGCCTGTACATCGACGCCGTGCTGCGTCCTCAACTGGCCAACCTGGACTTCGGCACGATCGCCGTGCTGGTGACTTCGTACAAGCGCAGCCCCAAGGCCAACGCTACGCCGTTCACCGCTGCTGACATCCCGGCCACCACCACGCCGTAATCGGAACACTCCGCTGTTCAGCAACCCGCTGGCGAAAGCCCGCGGGTTTTTTGTTGTCTGGTGTTTTCTGATGTCAGCAGTGGTCATTCGCCGGCCTGGTTCTCGTGCCGAGACTTATTGCCGAATCGCTCCGCTGCATGGGCATTGAACCCGGAATGCCTGACACAAGCTGAATCGATCAGGGCATGATTCGTTACATCTTGCGAAGTTTTCATGCGGGAATGTTTATGAATATGCTGTCCTTCCGAAATGGCTGTGTGGCGCTGGTAGCGACCGTGGGCATGGGTGTCAGTGGCTCAGCCTCTGCCCTGTCCCTGGACACCACCTTCCTGCAGGCCACCTCCACGCTGCAGTTCTCGGCGTCGGCCTACAACGCCACCAACCTGCTGAATATTTCTTTCAGTTCGCTGGGAAATACCTACCAGAACGGCAGCGTGACGACCAACGGTGTGTCGGTGCCCACCTTCGTGCTGCCCGTCACCAATGCCGATGTCTCGATCGGCTGGAACCTGAAGATCTCGCCGAATTCCGGTGATGCCACCGGCTCTGGCTTGCTGCTCACGCGGGGCTACGCGCAACTGGGCCTGGCGAACTTCTCCATCGACTACACCACGGACAAGGTCTACGCGGACGTGCTCGCCGGTGGCAAGTCGACCAACATGGCCGTGTACTCGTTCACCGAACTGACCGATCTGAACATCGGGCTCAAGGGCCTGAGCCTGACGATGAACCAGACGCTGGGCACCCTCAAGCTCACGAACGAAGCGGCGAACACATTCGCTTCCGTCCTGGGCATCGACGATGTCTTCAAGGGCGTGATGCTGGGCCTGGACTTCGGCACCATCACCATCGACATCAACACGGGGCTGCGCAAGCCAGTGTCCGACAATCCCTTGACGGCCGCCGTGATGGTGCCTGAAACATCGACCTACGTGATGATGGCGATGGGGCTGGTGGGCATCGCGAGTGTCAGTCGGCGCAAATACCAGCAACGCTGAACACCGCGTTCACCCCCGCGGTGAGCGGGCAGGGCGCGTCGGGGCTGGTGTCGGCGCTACAATGAGGCTCGCACTTCAATGCGGGTGTAGTTCAATGGTAGAACGCTAGCTTCCCAAGCTCGATACGTGGGTTCGATTCCCATCACCCGCTCCAAATGAAAAAAAGCTCCCACTCGGGAGCTTTTTGTTTTGGGGCGATCACCTTGGTGATGTCTTGCCGTGCTGGCGACATCGCTGTCAGAAAAACAGCGCCCACACCAGCAGGCCTATCAGCACCCACTTGCCCACGTAGTAGACCGTGCGGTTCTTCGCCTTCAGGGCCTTGCCCTTCAGGCGGATCTGGTACGCGTGATAGAAGAACTTGTTGAGCCCGCCGATGGGCTCGCCTTCGACGTTCTGCGTGGCCGAGGCGGTCATCACCAATGACGCGAACACCTTGTTGATCCAGCGCACCACGGGTGTGTACACCGGCCGCTCGATGTCGGCGAACAGGATGATGCGCGGGTGGTTGGTGGTGTTTTCGGCGTAGTGGATGTAGGTCTCGTCGAACATCACCACTTCGCCGTCCTTCCAGTGGTAGCGGCCGCCATCGACCTCGATGAAGCAGCCTGGGTCGTTCGGGGTGATCAGGCCCAGGTGGTAGCGCAGCGAGCCGGCGTACGGATCGCGGTGCTTCACCAGCGTGGCGCCCGGCGGCAGCGAGGCGAACATGGCGGCCTTCACCCCCGGGATCTGGCGCAACAGTTCCACGGTCTTCGGGCACATTTGCTGGGCGGATGGCAGATCGTCGCCATACCACTTCAGGTAGAAGCGTTTCCAGCCGGTGCGAAAGAACGAGTTGAAACCGATGTCGGTGTAGCCGTCGGCCGCCTTGATGCTGCCTTGGCCGTCGAGCCGAAGGGCCTCGTCGCGCATGACCTGCCAGTTGTCCTGGAGCACCTTCAGCTCAGGAAAGTCCTTCGGATCCAGGTAGGGCTTGGAGCCCACCTTGGAGAACAGCACCATCAGCGAGTTGAACGGGGCGATCAGCACCGTGAAGTCGGTGAGCGCGCGCAGCATGCCGAAGCGCACCTTGCCGCGGAAATGTGCGTGCAGGGCGGCGGCGATGAAGACGAGCAAGACCCAATGACGGGTCTCGAGCGGCCAGAAATAGTGCGTGAAAGTCATGGGTCGGGCACCAGGCGGGATAACCGCCCATTGTCGCCCAATCACCTGACGCCTGCCTGATCCAGCGCAGGCCGTCCGCACGCGTCGGCGCGTCCTTTCGGCATCTTTGCGCCGTTTTACCTGTCGATGCCGCCCAGGCAGAGGTATTTCACCTCCACGTAGTCGTCCATGCCGTGGTGGGCGCCTTCGCGCCCCAGGCCCGACTGTTTCACACCGCCGAACGGCACCTCGCAGGTGGAGATCAGCCCCGTGTTGACGCCGACCATGCCGTGTTCCAGCGCTTCGCCGACGCGGAAGATGCGGCCGACGTCGCGGCTGTAGAAGTAGCTAGCCAGGCCGAATTCGGTGTCGTTGGCCATGGCGATGGCTTCTTCCTCGGTCTTGAAGCGGAACACCGGGGCCACGGGGCCGAAGATCTCCTCGCGCGCCAGGCGCATGGCCGGCGTGGCTTCGGTCAGCACGGTGGGGGTGTAGAAGGCGCCGCCGGGCAGGGCGGCGCGTTGGCCGCCGGTTACTACCTTGGCGCCCTTGGCTGTAGCGTCCTGCATCAGCTCTTCCACCTTGGCCAGGGCCTGGGCGTCGATCAGCGGGCCTTGCACCACGCCATCGTCGAAACCATTGCCCACCTTCATGGTGGCCACCTTGGTGACGAGCTTTTCGACGAAGCTGTCGTAGACGCTGTCCTGCACCAGCAGCCGGTTCGCGCACACGCAGGTCTGGCCGGCGTTGCGGTACTTGCTGGCGATCGCACCCTCGACGGCAGCGTCCAGATCGGCATCGTCGAACACGATGAAGGGCGCGTTGCCGCCCAGCTCCAGCGACAGCTTCTTGACGGTGGGCGCGCTCTGCTTCATCAGGATGCGGCCGACCTCGGTCGAGCCCGTGAAGGACAGGTGACGCACGGTGTCGCTGGCGCACAGAATCTGGCCGACCTCGATGGAGCGTTCGCTGTCGGCCGTGATCACGTTGAGCACCCCGGCGGGCATGCCGGCGCGCAGCGCCAGCTCGGCCACGGCCAGCGCCGACAGGGGCGTGGCCTCGGCCGGCTTGATCACCACCGGGCAGCCGGCGGCCAGGGCAGGGGCCACCTTGCGCGTGATCATCGCGATCGGAAAGTTCCAGGGCGTGATGGCGGCGCACACGCCGATCGCCTGCCGGATCACCAGGAAGCGCTTGCTGGGGTCGGTGGTGGGCACGGTCTCGCCGTAGGCGCGGCGGGCTTCTTCTGCGAACCATTCGATGAAGCTGGCGCCATAGGCCACCTCGCCCTTGGCCTCGGCCAGGGGCTTGCCCTGCTCGGCCGTCATGATGCGGGCCAGGTCGTCGGCGTGCTGGTGCAGCAGGTGGAACCACTTCATCAGCACATTGGCCCGCGCCTTGGCCGTGAGCTTGCACCAGGCCGGCCAGGCCTTGTCGGCGGCGTGGATGGCATTTTGCGTCTGCGCGGCGCCCAGGTTGGGCACGCTGGCCAGCACGGCGCCGGTGGCCGGGTCGGTCACATCGAAGCGCTCGGCGTCGTCCACCCATTGGCCGTCGATCAGGGCTTGGATCTTGAGCAGGGAGGGGTCCTGCAGCGCGGACAAGGGGGATGTCTGGGGGATGCTCATGAGGGATCCTGGGGTTCCGAGCCTCTGGACAGCGAAAGCGGGGTGCACCCGCGCGGTGCGTGCCGCTTCGTGGTCGGCGGCTGACAAGAGAGTCTGACAAGGGGTATTGACCCCCTGATGATAGGCCCCTCAAATCTATAATCGACGGTTCCGCCCCAGGCCCGCACACCCGACCAGGGCATGTGCATTGCTCAGAAAGCCGCCCCGAATGAAAGCCGCAGAGATCCGCAAGACCTTCCTGGAGTTCTTCCAGTCCAAGG
>DXIO01000091.1 GCA_019112875.1 Candidatus Aquabacterium excrementipullorum | reverse complement strand
GTCTTCACGCGCGTTGACGACCAGGCGCCCGCCGCGCGGCACGGTGCGCACCAGGTGGTGGAACTGCGTCTCGATGGCGGCCAGGTCCGGGAAGATGTCGGCGTGGTCGAACTCGAGGTTGTTGAGCACGGCCGTGCGCGGACGGTAGTGCACGAACTTGCTGCGCTTGTCGAAGAAGGCGGTGTCGTACTCGTCGGCCTCGATCACGAAGGGGTGGCCGGTGCCGGGGCGGCTGGCGTCATCGACGCGGCCCAGGCGGGCCGACACGCCGAAGTTCTCGGGCACGCCGCCGACCAGGAAGCCTGGCTGGTGGCCCGTGTCTTCCAGGATCCAGGCCAGCATCGAGGTGGTGGTGGTCTTGCCGTGCGTGCCGGCCACGGCCAGCACATGGCGGCCGCGCAGCACGTTCTCGCTGAGCCACTGCGGTCCGCTCGTGTAGGGCAGGCCGGCATCGAGGATGGCTTCCATCAGGGGATTGCCGCGTGACACCACGTTGCCCACCACGAACAGGTCGGGTTTCAACTCGATCTGTTCGGGGCCATAACCTTCGATCAGGTCGATGCCCAGTGCCCGCAACTGGTCGCTCATCGGCGGGTAGACACCCGCATCGCAACCCGTGACCTTGTGGCCTGCCTCGCGTGCCAGGGCGGCGACGCCGCCCATGAACGTCCCGCAGATGCCGAGGATGTGAATGTGCATGGGGCGGATTTTAAGCCGCCCCCGTGACACTGCCACGCGCCTGATCGGGTGGTTGTGATGCTGTTCGCGTGCGGTTTGCGCGCACGCGGCCGGCTCAACCCGCCGTCAGGGCGCGGCGTGCCGCGTCCAGCGTGGCCGCGATGTCGTCCGCCGTGTGCGCGGCGCTGACGAAGCCAGCCTCGTACAGCGCCGGCGCCAGGTAGACACCGCCGTCCAGCATCTGGTGGAAGAACCGGTTGAAGCGGTCCTTGTCGGTGGCCAGCACGGCGGGGTAGTTCTGCGGCAGCTCGGGGCCGAAGAAGAAGCCGAACATGCCGCCCTGGCAGTCACCCGCCATGGGCACGCCGGCTTCGCGCGCCACGGCGAGCAGGCCGTCGGTCAGGTCGCGGGTGCGCTGGCCCAGGGCCTCGAAGAAGCCAGGACGCTGGATCAGCTTGAGCGTGGCCAGCCCACAGGCCGTGGCCACCGGGTTGCCCGACAGCGTGCCGGCCTGGTAGACCGGACCGAGCGGTGCCAGCTGTTCCATGATGGCGCGCGGCCCGGCGAAGGCCGCCAGTGGCATGCCCCCGCCGATCACCTTGCCGAACACCGACAGGTCGGGCTTGAAGCCGGGGATCAGCTGCGCGTACAGGCCTTGGGCGCTGTGCAGGCCCACGCGGAAACCCGTCATCACCTCGTCGAGCACCAGCAGCGCACCATGCTGGGTACACAGCTCGCGCAGGCGGGTCATGAACGGTACGCTGGCGCGCACGAAGTTCATGTTGCCGGCGATGGGCTCGATCATCACGCAGGCGATCTCGCTGCCTTGTTCGGCAAAGGCTTCTTCAAGCTGCGCGACGTTGTTGTATTCGAGCACCAGCGTGTGCTGCACCACCTCGGGGGGCACGCCCGCGCTGGTGGGGTGGCCGAAGGTGGCCAGGCCCGAGCCGGCCTTGACCAGCAGGGCATCGGCGTGGCCGTGGTAGCAGCCTTCGAACTTGACCAGCTTGGCGCGACCCGTGGCGCCGCGCGCCAGGCGGATGGCGCTCATGGCGGCCTCGGTGCCCGAGCTGACCAGGCGCACTTGCTCGGCGCTGGGCACCAGCTTCAGGATCTCCTCGGCCAGCTCGATCTCGCGCTCGGTAGGCGCGCCATAGGAGAAGCCTTCCTCCACGGCCTTGCGCACGGCGTCGAGCACCTCGGGGTGGCCATGGCCCAGGATCATCGGGCCCCAGGAGCCGATGTAGTCGATGTAGCGCTGCCCTTCGGCATCCCACATGTAGGCGCCCTGCGCCCGGGCGATGAAGCGTGGCGTGCCGCCCACGGCCCGAAAAGCGCGCACGGGCGAGTTCACGCCGCCGGGGATGACGGCCTGGGCGCGTTCGAACAGGGACTGGTTGGTGGCTTGGGCGCGGGAATCAGTGGACATGGCGGGGGTTGGGCGGGGTGTTGGGCTCGTCGGCTCCGTGGCCTTCACCACCGTCGGGATCGCCTTCGCCTGGCCCTTCGGGCGGCAGTGCCCAGAAGAAGCGGTCGGGGATGACGCCGCCCATGCCGGGGCGGAAGCCCGAGTCGAGCGACTGGTCCAGGAAGCTCAGGGCCTCGGACACGGCCTGGTCCACCGCCTCGGTGGTGGCCAGGATGGCGGTGAGCGCGGCCGACAGGGTCTCGCCAGCGCCCACGAAGCTGGTCTCGAAGCGCTCGAAGCGCTCGCCGGCCAGGGCGCCTTGCGGCGAGGCCAGCACGTTGTCGATGAACTGGTCGGGCAACTGGATGCCGGTGACCAGCACGAACTGGGTGCCCAGCGCGTTGGCGGCCACGGCCAGTTCGCGCGCCGAGGGCGTGCGCTCGGATTCCCAATCGGGCAGCAGCAGGTCGGTCAGCGTCTGGTGGTTGCCCACCAGCACGGTGGCCGAGGGGAGGATCAGTTCCTTGAAGGCGTCCAGGTAGGAGGACTGGCGCTCTTCATCGAGCCAGGACACGTTGCTCAGGTAGACCACCAGCGGCACGTCGGAGTAGTCGGCCAGGATCTCGGCGACAGCGCTGACGTTCTCGGCGCTGCCCAGGAAGCCGACCTTCCAGGCGGAAATGGGCGTGTCTTCCAGGATGGTGCGGGCCTGTTCGACCACGGCATCGGCGTCGATGTCGTAGCTGTCCAACACCTCGGCGGTGTCGCGCACCAGCACGCCGGTGACCACGGGCAGCGCGTGCGCCCCCATGGAGGCCACGGTGGTGATGTCGGCCGAGATGCCGGAGGCGCCGCTCGGGTCGTTCACGTTGAAGGTGAGCACGCACGCCGGCGTGCTGGGCTCCAGCGCCTGTTCGTCGGGAAGGCCAGGGTCCTGAGGGGATGCGGAGATGGGCGTCATGTAGTCTGCCGGTGTGTTTCCGTGATGGAAGGCCCTGGGTGCAAAAGAGAGTTGTATTGAATCGTTACACCAGGGAGCCCGTGGGTAGAAGTGCCCAGAAACCCTGCGTTTCGTGAGGGTTGGCGTGGCTACAATGGGTCGATTGTATTCATGCCGGCCCTGAAAACGTGAAAGCTTCCCGTACCTGGATGTGTCTGATTTGTGGATGGATCTACGACGAGGCGGCAGGGCTGCCCGAAGAAGGCATCGCGCCCGGCACGGCCTGGGAAGACGTGCCGATGAACTGGGTCTGCCCGGAATGCGGGGCCCGCAAGGACGATTTCGAGATGGTGCAGATTTGAAGCGCCGTGCCGGTGTCTGCCTGGCCTGTTGCCGGGGCCTGACACCCGGGGCGATCGCTGGAGGATTCGTTTCGTGAGCGACATGGGATCTGACGCAGGGGATCGCGTACCCACCAAGGTGCTTGTCATCGATGACAGCAACACCATCCGGCGCAGTGCCGAGATCTTCCTCAAGCAGGGTGGCTACGAAGTGCTGCTGGCCGAGGACGGTTTCGACGCGCTCTCCAAGGTCAACGACCACCTGCCGGACATCATCTTCTGCGACATCCTGATGCCGCGGCTCGACGGTTACCAGACCTGCGCCATCATCAAGCGCAACCCCAAGTTCGCCGCCACGCCGGTGATCATGCTGTCGTCCAAGGACGGGCTGTTCGACAAGGCGCGCGGCCGCATGGTGGGCTCGCAGGACTATCTGACCAAGCCCTTCACCAAGGATCAGTTGCTGCAGGCGGTGGCCACCTTCACCGCCCGCGCCACGACCGAATCCCCCGGCGCCTGATGCGCATTGGCGCGCAGGCCCCGTAGAACTCCAAGGATGTGAACATGCCGATTCAGAAGATTTTGTTGGTCGACGATTCCAAGACCGAACTGCACGTGCTGTCCGAGCTGCTGACCAAGCGCGGCTACCAGGTGCGAACCGCCGAGAACGGCGAAGACGCCCTCAAGCGCCTGCAGGAAGACCGCGCCGACCTGATCCTGATGGACGTGGTGATGCCCGGCCAGAACGGCTTCCAGCTCACGCGCGCCATCACGCGCGATCCGGCCTATGCCGACATCCCCGTGATCATCTGTTCCAGCAAGAACCAGGAGACCGACCGCGTGTGGGGCCTGCGCCAGGGCGCCAAGGACTACGTGGTCAAGCCGGTCAATCCTGAAGAACTGCTGTCCAAGATCAAAGCCTTCGGCTGAGCGCCGCGCCACGGGAGGGGCATCGCGACATGGCCAACAAGGAAGCACTGAGGGAATTGCAGCAACGCCTGGCGGAACGGCTCCGCCTGGTGCGCGAGAGCGCGCCCACGCGCAGTTGGCTCGCGGTGGAGGCGGGCGGCCATGGCTTCCTGCTGCCGCTGGAGCAGGCCGGCGAGATCTTCTCGCTGACGGGCCTGCAACCCGTGCCGCACAGCCAGGCCTGGTTCCTGGGCGTGGCCAACCTGCGCGGCCAGTTGCACGGCGTGATCGACCTGGCCGCCTTCATGGGGCTGCCCGCGCGGCCGGTGTCCCCCCTTGATCTGGCCAGCAAGGACGCGGGCCGGCTGGTGGCCTTCAATGCCGCGCTGCAACTGAACTCCGCGCTGCTCATCGACCGACTGCTGGGGCTGCGACGCCCGCAGGACATGAGCGAAGCGCCGGCCACCTCCGGCGCGCGCCCGCATTTCGTGACGGCCGAGTTGGCCGATGCCCAGGGACGTCCCTGGTACGAACTCAATCTCGCCGCACTGGCCTCGGACGAGGCCTTCCTGAGGGTGGCGGCTTGAGGGGCCTCACGGCCAGCCGCACCCGCAGGATTTGAAGAAGCATCACTGGAGCACCTAGCAATGAGCTTTCTGAGCCGTATCAAGGACCTGGGCAAGTCGCGCGACGAAGACGAGGTCCAATCCGAAGCCCTGGTGGCTGAAGGGCTGGTCACGGCCGACGGCGCCCAGACGGTGGACACGCAGACCGCGCATTCGGGCCTGCCGACCACCTCGGTGCAGGAGGAATCCATCATCTCCGAAGCGGCTCCGTCCGAATTTCCGGCGGATTACCACGACACCCGTCTCAAGCCCGACCTGGACCTGGGTGACCAGCTCCCGCCCGAGCCCAAGACCAACCTGCCGCTGATCGGCAACCTGGGGCTGGAGCGCCAGCAGCGCCTGCTGGTGGGCGGGGTGATTCTGGGCGTGGTCGGTCTGGTGGCCAGCGCCATCTTCGCGGTGAACGCCGCCGACCGCCGCGCCACGCAGGCCGGCGCCACCGGCCAGGCGCTGATGCAGTCGCAACGCTTGGCCAAGTCGGTGTCGCAGGCCCTGGTGGGCCGGGCTCAGTCGTTCGATGAGGTGGCGGATTCGTCCAAGGTGCTGGCCGCCAACGTGCGCGGCCTGACGCAGGGCGATGCCGCTCTGGGCATCTCCGCGGCGCCGACGGGGGTGCAGGGCGTGCTCAAGCCGCTGCTGCCCCTGGTGGACCGCGCCGAGAAGAACGCCGGCTTCGTGCTCAAGCAGAAGGACGTGCTGACCAAGGTGAGCAGCTCGCTGCGCGAGGTGAACGGCCATTCGTCCGACCTGCTGGACCTGGCCGAAGGCATCGCCACGACCAAGATCGAGAAGGGCGGCGTGTCGCCCGCCGAACTGCAGGCCCTGAACCAGCTGGTGATGTTGACGCAGCGGATCGGCAAGTCGGCCAACGAGTTCCTGACCGTGGAAGGCGTGTCCACCGAGGCCGTGTTCCTGCTGGGCAAGGACTTGAACGCCTTCAAGGAACTGGCCGAAGGCCTGACCAACGGCAACCCCGAACTGCGCCTGCCCGGCACGCGCGACCCGGAAGTGCGCGAACAGCTCGAAGCGCTGCTCAAGCTGTTCGAAGAGATGCGCACGCAGTCCAGCTACATCCTGGGCTCGCTGCAGGGCCTGGTGGCCGCGCGTGACGCGCAGGTCAGCATCGTCGATGACAGCGAACCGCTGCGCAAGGGGCTGGAGCAGGCCCAGAAGCAACTGGCCGAAGGCGCCGGCATTGGTGGTGTCAACGTGGCGCTGCTGCTGGTGTTCCTGGCGCTGGCCGGTGCGGCGGGCTACGGGCTGGTCAACGTCTACCTGGCCGAGCAGCGCCACCGTGCGCAGGTCGCTGAATTCCAGCGCCAACAGGCCGAACGGCAAGAGCATGAAGCCAAGCGCGTGAACGACGCCAACCAGGCGGCCATTCTGCGTTTGATGAACGAATTGCAGATGGTGGCCGAAGGCGATCTGACGCAACAGGCCACGGTGACGGAAGACATCACGGGCGCCATCGCCGACTCGGTGAACTTCACGGTGGAAGAGCTGCGCACCCTGGTGGCCCAGGTGCAGGGCACGGTGTCGCGGGTGTCGGACACCACTGGCCAGGTGGAAGCCACATCGACCGAGCTGCTGGCCGCCTCCGACGAGCAACTGCGCGAGATCCGCGAAACCGGCGAATCCGTGCTGAACATGGCGGGCCGAATCAACGAAGTGTCGGCCCAGGCCCAGCACTCCGCCGAGGTGGCGCGCCAATCGCTGAACGCGGCGGATTCGGGCCTCAAGGCCGTGCAGGATGCCATCGGCGGTATGAACACCATCCGCGAGCAGATCCAGGAAACCTCCAAGCGCATCAAGCGCCTGGGCGAATCGTCGCAGGAGATCGGCGAAATCACCGAGCTGATCTCGGACATTACCGAGCAGACCAACGTGCTGGCGCTGAACGCCGCCATCCAGGCGGCCTCCGCCGGTGAAGCGGGCCGCGGCTTCTCCGTGGTGGCCGAAGAAGTGCAGCGGCTGGCCGAACGCTCGGGCGATGCGACCCGGCAGATCGCGGCGCTGGTGCGCACCATTCAGACCGACACGCAGGATGCCGTGGGCGCCATGGAGCGCTCCACGCAGAAGGTGGTGGAAGGGGCCCGGCTGTCAGACGCCGCCGGTACCGCCCTGAACGACATCGACCGCGTGTCGCGCCAGCTGGCCGAGCTGATTCAGGAGATCTCGTCGCAGGCGCTGCGCGAAGCCGAATCCGCCAACGTGGTGGTGGCCAACATCCAGCACATCTTCGCGGTGACCGAGCAGACCGGTGACGGCACGCGCTCGACCGCGCAGTTGGTGCGTGAGCTGTCCAAGACGGCCGACGAACTGCAGCAGTCGGTGGCGCGTTTCAAGATCGCCTGAGGACGACCTGATGGACAGCTCGCAAGCCACGCCCATGTCGGACGACCTCAGTGCACTCGCGTGGGTGCACGAGGAAGTGCGCAAGTCCCTGGAGGCGGCCCACAAGGCGCTGCACCGCTGCCTCAAAGAGGCGGAGGCCACGGGCTTTTCCGATGTCGATGCCCTGGACCCGGCCGTGCTGCGCTCGGCCCGCCAGCAGATCCACCAGGGGGTGGGCGCGCTGGAGCTGGCCGGTCTGCCCGCCGGCGCCATGCTGCTGCGCGCGAGCGAAGCCGTGGTGCAACGCATCGTGGCGCGGCCGCAGTCCATCAATGAACAGGCCGTCAAGGCGGTCGAGGCTGCGTCGTTCGCGCTGCTGGACCTGATGCGCCGCCGCCTGGCGGGCAAGCAGGTGTCCTCGCTGGCGTTGTTCCCTCAATACGAAGCGCTGATGGCGCTGTCCGGCTCCGAGCTGGCCCGGCCTTCCGATCTGTGGGTGCAGGAGTGGCCGTCCGTGTCGCTGGACGTGCCCCTGGCCGCCCCGGCCGATGCCACCCCACGCCGGGTCGACGAACAGGCCGTGTCCGAGTTCGAGACCACCTTGCTGCAACTGCTCAAGGGCGCGCCGGTGTCGAAGGCCCAGCGTCTGGTGGAGCTGTGTGGCCAACTGGCCGCCGATGCGCAAGCCCGTCAGGCCCACCGCGAGGCCGCCACCTGGGTGCTGGCCTGCGGCTTCCTGGAGGCCCTGGCGCAAGAGCGCCTGCCGCTGAGCCTGCACGTCAAGCGCGTGCTCTCGGCCCTGCTGAGCCAGTTGCGCACCCTGGCGCGCCAGCCCGGCATGCCGTCCGATCGGCTGGCGCACGAGCTGCTGTTCTTCTGCGCGCAGGCCGAACCTGCGAATGACGCTGGCGCCGCCGCCGCGTCCAGCCACGGCGTGCTCGACCGCTTGCGCGAGGCCTTCCGCCTGCGCACCCACCAGCCCGTGGACCTGGTGCAATCCGCGCTGGGCCGTTTCGATCCCGCCTGGGTGGCCCAGGCCGTCAAGCGCGTTTCGTCGGCCAAGGAGGCCTGGTCGTCCGTGGCCGGTGGCGAACTGCTGCGCCTCAATGGCCTGCATGAGCCTTTCTCGCTGGTGTCCGATTCGATCCGTCGCCTTTATCCCGATGGCGAGGCCCTGGGCCATGCCCTGGTCGACGCCGTGGACGCCACGGTGAAGTCCGGTGCGGCCCCCGATGCCGCGCTGGCCATGGAAGTGGCCACCAGCCTGCTGTACCTGGAGGCCTCGCTGGACGAGGCCGAGTTCGAGCACCCGGAAGAGCGCCAGCGTGTCCAGCGCCTGGCCGAACGCCTGCAGGCCGTGTCCTCAGGCCAGCCGGCCGAGCCGCTTGAAGCCTGGATGGAGGCCTTGTACCGCCAGGTGTCTGATCGCCAGACCATCGGCAGTGTGGTGCAGGAGCTGCGCACGGCCCTGGGCGAGTGCGAAAAGCGCATCGACCAGTTCTTCCGTGACCATGAGAACGTGACGCCGCTGGTCGAGGTGCCCTCGCAGCTGCAGGCCATGAAGGGTGTGCTGGCCGTGCTGGGCCTGGACGCCGCCGCGCAGGCCGTGTCGCGCATGCGCAGCGATGTCGAATCCCTGCTGCTGCCGGGTGCGGACCTGCTGCAGGCTGCGCAAGGCGGTGTGCATGATCGCCTGGCCTCCAACCTGGGGGCTGTCGGCTTTCTGGTGGACATGCTGGCCGTGCAGCCTGGCCTGGCCAAGAACCTGTTCGTGTTCAATGCCGATGCCGGCGTGCTCTCGCCCATCATGGGCCGTGCACCGCAGCCCCAGCCCGACGTCGATCCCATCGAGGTGATGGCACGGCCGGCCGAGCAGGTCGAGCGCGTGCACACGCAAGAGGTGGCCGAAACCCTGGCCGAGTCTGTGGTGCGCGCCGACGTGCCCCTGGCCGACCTGTCCGACGAGATCCAGCACCTGGCCGACACGCCGCTGGTGCAGGAGCAGCCCTCGCTGGCCGCCAGCCTGGCCAACGCCCAGGCCGCGCTGGACCGTGCCGCCGCCACCGACGACCACGCCGAGCAGCAGCAGGCCCGCGACGAAGCCGTGGCCGCGCTGAACGATTTCGTGCAGTCCGTGACCGAGCCGGTCGGCGTCGATGAGCCCATCGATGTGCTGCCCGAGCCCGTGCCCCAGGCGCCTTTGGTGCCCGAAAAGCCCGTGGTGCCCGAAGCCACCGGCCTGGAAGAAGACGATGAGATGCGCGACATCTTCATCGAGGAGGCGCGCGAAGTGATCGGCGAGGCCCGCGCGGCCCTGGCCGGCCTGTCGCGCCAGCCGGACGACGTGACCCTGCTGACCACGGTGCGCCGTGCCTTCCACACGCTCAAGGGCAGCTCGCGCATGGTGGGCCTGGGCGATTTCGGCGATGCGGCCTGGGGTTTCGAGCAGCTCTACAACGCCTGGCTGGCCACGCAGAACCCCGCCAGCGACGAGCTGATGGGTCTGAGCATCGAGGCGCTGAGCCACCTGGAGCGCTGGGTGAACGCCATCGAGGCGCGCCAGGCCCGTGGCTGGTCGCCCGCCGGCCTGGTGGCCGCGGCCGAGGCCTTGCGCCTGCATGGCCGCCGCGAAACGGTGGTGGGGCCTGACGAAGTGCCCGCCGCGCCCGTGGTGCTGGACCTGCCTGTGCACGAGCAGCCTGCCGCGGACCTGCCATTGGTGGATGTGCCGACTTTGGAGGTGTCGACCCTGGAGGCGCCGGTGCTCGACACCGACGCGGACGCCGATGCGTTCCGCGCCACCGACCTCGTGCCTCATGACGAGCCGTTGGACTCCTCGTCGGCGCCGGCTGCGTTGCTGGACGTGCCCGAGCTGCCCCCCGAGGTGGAGCTGATCGAGGTGTCGCTGGTCGATGACGACGCCGTGGCGCGCGAAGCCGAAGCGCAGGCCCTGGCGGCCGCGGCCGCAGCCGCCGAGCCCGCGCCTTTGCTCGACACCGTGGCTGACGTGCTGTCCGCCCCCGAACTGGAGATCCCCGTGCAACCGGGGGAGCCCCTGCAAGTGCCGCCGGGCCTGGACGAGGCCGTGGACCGCATCGTGCTCGACCTCAAGACCGATGAGGTGGCGCGCGAGGCAGACGCCCTCGATGCGACCCCCGTGTTCGCCGATACCGAACCGCCGGCGTTCTCCGACACGCTCCCGTCGGAGCCAGCTGCCCTGGACGCGCTGCCTGAAGTGAGCGAGGTGGCTGGTGATCCCGCCGACGAGGCCTTGTCGCCCGAAGCCCTGCCTGAACTCACCGAACTGGCCGAAGCCCCGCTGGACATCCAGGTGCTCGAAGGTGGTGAGCCGGTGGTGGTGTCCGGCTTCGGCGATCTGGACCTGACGCCAACGCCGCAAGCTGCGGAGCCTCAAGCCGAAACAATGCTTGAGCCCGCGTTCCAGCCCCAGCCCGAACCGGACGTGCTGCTGGACCTGTCCCCGGACGTGGCGCCTGAGCCCGTGCCCGTCACCGCCGAGCCCGAACCGCTCGTCGAGCCAGGCCTGAACGACGACGATCAGGTCAAGGTGATCGGTCCGCTGCGCATCAGCATCCCGCTGTTCAACATCTACCTCAATGAGGCCGACGAGCAATCCCGCCGCCTGAGCATGCAGCTGGGCGAATGGGCGCTGGAGTGGCACCAGCCCATCAGTGACGAAGCGGTGGCCCTGGCGCATTCGCTCGCCGGCAACTCCGGCACCGTCGGCTATACCGAGCTGTCGCGCCTGGCGCGCGCGCTGGAGCATGCGCTGACCCGTTCGCAAGGTGCGGGGCGTGGCGATGAGGTCTCTGCGGCCCTGTTCAACGACGCGGCCGAGGAGATCCGCCGCCTGCTGCACCAGTTCGCCGCCGGCTTCCTGAAGTCGCCCAACGACGACCTGCTGCAGCAACTGGAGCATTTCGAGCCGTCCGAGGCGTTGCGCCAGGAAGTGGCCGCGCGCCAGCACCTCCGCCTGGTTCGCAACGATGACGATGAGGAGGGCGACGATGCGCTGCCGGTGGCCGATGTCATCGTGGACGCTGAGCCTCTCGCCGAACCCATCGCCGACCTCGTGGTCGACACCGGGTCATTGGCCGAGCCATTGATCGAGCCCGCGCTTGAGCCGCTGCCCGAGCCATCGCTGCCGGACGTTCAGCCCCTGCCCACCGATGAGCCTGCCGCCCAGACCATGGCGCTTGGCCTGCCCGAGATCAAGCCTTTCGAGCCACTGCAGGCCGAGCCCACCGACCAGCACGTGGTGCGCGCCGTCGGCACCGATGTGGACCTGGGCCCCGATGCCGACATCGAGGCCGTCGATGCCATCGACGCCGACCTGTTCCCCATCTTCGAAGAAGAGGCGCTGGAACTGTTGCCCCAGTTGGCCGCCGACATGCGCCAGTGGGTGCAGCAGCCGCAACGTCGCGATCTGGCCGATGCCTGCATGCGCACGCTGCACACCTTCAAGGGGGGCGCGCGCCTGGCGGGTGCCATGCGCCTGGGCGAGCTGGCCCACCGCATGGAGTCGGCCATCGAACGCCTGATCGCCGGCGAGCAGATCACTGCGGTCGACCTGGAGCCGCTGGAGGCCCGCAGCGACGTGCTGGCCGAGGTCTTCGAATCGCTGCAGCGCCGCGATCTGTCGGCCCAGCAGGACCTGGCCCAACGCCCGGCCTCGCTGATGGCCGATCACGTGGCCGACGCATCGCCCGCATCCGCGGACGCATTGGACACCGGTGCGCTGCCGAGCGACAGCGATTTCGCCGACCTGCCGTCCAGCCAGGTGGCCCACGTCCAGTCGCTGCCGACCGAAGGCACGCCGGCATCGGCCGTGGCACCCATCGACTGGTCCAGCGTGCGCACGGACTTCCAGCCGGGCGGTGCCCAGGCCGGCGCCGATGCGGCCACCGCGTCCAGCATCGCCGCCGTGCGCGTGCGGCCCCGTCTCCTTGATCGCCTGGTCAACCATGCCGGCGAGGTCTCCATCGCGCGCACCCGCCTGTCGGCTCAGATGCAGCAGATGCGTGGCTCCGTGGGCGACCTGACCGACAACCTCGACCGCCTGCGCCAGCAACTGCGCGACATCGAACTGCAAGCCGAGACGCAACTGAGCACCCGCATGGAAGCGGCTCGGGCCCAGCAGCAGAACTTCGATCCGCTGGAGTTCGACCGCTACACGCGCTTCCAGGAACTCACCCGCATGATGGCCGAGTCGGTGAACGACGTGGCCACCGTGCAGCGTGGCCTGATCCGCAACCTTGAATCGGCGGAAGACCAGCTGGCCGCCCAATCCCGCCTGACGCGTGACCTGCAGGACGACCTGCTGCGCACGCGCATGGTGGAGTTCGAAGGCCTGTCCGACCGCCTGTACCGCGTCGTGCGCCAGGCCGCCAAGGAAACCGGCAAGCAGGTGCGCCTGGACCTGGTCGGCGGGCACACCGAGGTCGATCGTGGCGTGCTGGACCGCATGGCCGGTGCCTTCGAGCACCTGCTGCGCAACAGTGTCACCCACGGCGTGGAGGCCCCGGCCACGCGCCAGGCCCAGGGCAAGGAGCCCATGGGCACGATCATCGTGGCCGTGCATCAAGAGGGCAACGAAGTCGCCATCGAGTTCCGTGACGACGGCGCCGGCCTCGACCTGGACCGCATCCGCCGCAAGGCTGAAGCGCAGAACCTGTTGGCCCCCGGCGCCGAGGCTTCGGAGGCCGAGCTGGCCCAACTGATCTTCACCCCGGGCTTCTCGACCGCTGAAACGGTGACCGAGCTCGCCGGCCGGGGTATTGGCATGGACGTGGTCCGTGCCGACGTCAATGCCATGGGCGGCCGCATCGAGACCGCCACGGCAGCCGGGCAGGGCACCAGCTTCAAGCTGATCCTGCCGCTCACCACCGCCGTGACCAAGGTGGTGATGGTGCGCTGCGGAGACCTGGTCGTCTCCATCCCGACCAACCTGGTCGAACTGGTGCGCCGCGCCCGTGCCGAAGAGATCGAGCAGGCCTACGCCAGTGGCACCATGCCCTACGCGGACCTGACGCTGCCCTTCTTCTGGTTCGGCGCGCTGCTGCAGCACAGCCCGCGCGGCACGGCCGAAGGCCGCTCGCTGCCCGTGGTGGTGGTGCGCTCGGCCCAGCAGCGCGTGGCGCTGCACGTCGATGAAGTGCTGGGCAACCAGGACGTGGTGGTCAAGAACCTGGGGCCGCAGCTGTCGCGCGTGCCCGGCCTGGCCGGCATGACCTTGCTGGCCTCCGGCGCCGTGGCCCTGATCTACAACCCCGTGGCCCTGGCCACCGTGTATGGCAACCAGGCGCAGGCCTGGGCGCGTCAGGCGCGCCTGTCCGATGAGGCTGCTGCTGCCGAAGGCGAACAGGCCGCCTCGATTGTGCGTGCCCCGGCACCTCTGGAAGCCCCGGCCGCGCCGCTCGTGCTGGTGGTCGATGATTCGCTCACCGTGCGCCGCGTCACCCAGCGCCTGCTGACGCGTGAAGGCTACCGGGTAACCCTGGCCAAAGACGGGTTGGACGCGCTGGAGAAAATGGCCGAGGAAATCCCGCTGGTCGTGCTCTCGGACATCGAAATGCCGCGCATGGACGGCTTCGACCTGGTGCGCAACCTGCGCGGTGACGAACGCTGGAAAGATGTGCCCATCGTGATGATTACGTCACGGATTGCGCAGAAACATCGTGATTACGCCGCCGAGTTGGGTGTGAACCATTACCTGGGCAAGCCGTACAGTGAGGAAGAATTGGTGAGCCTGGTGGCGCGCTACACCCATGCGGCTTTGTCGCAGCAGGGCGCCGAAGGCTGAGCAGTGAACGCAGGGGCGCCCGCGCGCAGGGTGCCCTCCGGCCTTTGGATGGAGTGGTATGAACAGCGCGATAGAGCATCTGGTCTCCCTGACCGCGCTGCGTGACCGCGAGCAACTTGACCTCTCCCTGGCCCAGGCCCTGGGGTCGATGATGCAGGCGCGCGCCGCCGGCGTCCACCGCGTGGTGCTGGACAAGGATGCCTTGCCCCGCTGGTTGTCTTGCGGCGTGTCGCGCCCGGGCAGTCTGCTCTCGGCCGACCCGAGCTGGATCGATCCGCAGGATCTGCCCGAGATCGACGCGTTCCCCATGCGCCAGGAAGCGTTGGAGTTGCAGGCCGTGCTGCAGGTGCCCACCCAGCCACCCGAACTCGAGGGCTGGCTGACCCTGCTGCCGCTGATGGGCGACTCCCACCAGCCTGGCGTCATCGAGATCGAGACCGCCCACCCCCTCACGCCCAGCGAGATCCGCCAGATCGAGACCCTGCTGAAGGTGTTCGACAACTTCCAGCGCCTGCTCGACTCCAGTCAGCGCGATGCGCTCACGGCGCTGCTCAATCGCCAGACCTTCGACACCACCTTCATGGCGGCCTCCTTGCCCCGCACGGTGGGCATCTCCGAAGAGCACGAAGACCGCCGTCGGCAGGTGGGCGACACCTGGTGGCTGGGCGTGATCGACATCGACCACTTCAAGCAGGTCAACGACCGCTTCGGCCACCTCATCGGCGACGAGGTGCTGGTGCTGGTGGCGCGCATCATGCGCCAGACCTTCCGCCACTACGACCGCCTGTTCCGCTTCGGGGGCGAAGAGTTCGTGGTGATGCTGCGCTGCAATGAGAAAGACGGTGCCTTCGCCGCCTTCGAGCGCATGCGCCACAACATGGCGCACTATGTGTTCCCGCAGGTCGGGCAGGTGACGGTCAGCATCGGCATGACGCAGGTGCTGGGCTCGGACACGCCCAGCGCGGCGTTCGCGCGGGCCGACGATGCGGTCTACGAGGCCAAGCACCAGGGGCGCAACCGCGTGCTCAACCACGAGGCCCTGGTGGCTGCCGGGGCCGTCGAAGAGGCCAGGCACGAGGGCGACGTCGAGCTGTTCTGAGCGCTAGCGGCGTGGCTTGGCGGCGGGTTTGTCGTCGCTCTTGAGAACGCCGTAGCGGTCCAGCGTTTCCTGCCGGGCCTTGTCGTGGTCCACGATGGGCTTGGGGTAGTCCCGCCCGAGCTTGAAGCCCTCCGGCAGATCCGCCGGCCTGGCCTGCCAGGGCGCATGCAGGGCGCGTTCGGGCAGCGCGTCCAGTTCCGGCACATAGCGCCGGATGAACTTGCCCTGCGGATCGAACTTCTCGCTCTGGTTGACCGGGTTGAAGATGCGGAACCAGGGTTGCGCATCGCAGCCGGTCGAGGCCGCCCACTGCCAGCCGCCGTTGTTGGCCGCCAGGTCGAAATCCAGCAGTTTCTCGGCGAAGTAGGCCTCGCCCCGGCGCCAGTCGATGCCCAGATCCTTCACCAGGAAGCTGGCCACCACCATGCGCAGGCGGTTGTGCATGTAGCCCGTCTGGTTGATCTGGCGCATGGCCGCGTCCACCAGCGGGTAGCCGGTGCGGCCCTCGCACCAGGCCAGGAAATCGGCCTCGGCCTCCTTGCCGCGCCGCCACTTGATGCGCTCGTAGTCGCGCTTGTAGGCGTGGCCCACCACGTGCGGGTGGTGAAAGAGGATCTGGTGGTAGAAATCGCGCCAGACCAGCTCCGATAGCCAGACCTGCGCGCCGCGCGAGCCTTTTTGCGCGTGCTCCCAGGCGATGCCAGCGAGGCGGCGGATGCTGACGGTGCCGAAGCGCAGGTGGGTCGACAGGTAGCTGGGGCCCTTCACGGCCGGGAAATCACGCGTCTCGTCGTAGCGGTCCAGCCGGGGCAGGAAGTCGTCCAGCAGGGCTTCGGCGCCGCTCATGCCGGCGGGCACCTTCAGGTCGTCGCAGGGCTCGAAACCGATGTCGGCCAGCGAGGGCACGTGGGGTTGGGGGGCGATCTTGTCCGGGATGGCGGCCAGATGCCCGGCGTGGCGGTCCACGGGGTAGGGCTTCACATAGAACGGTTCCAGCTTGCGCAGCCAGGCGTTCTTGTAGGGCGTGAAGACGCCATAGGGCGTGTCGTTGCCGGTCAGCACCTCGTTGCGCTCGAAGATCACGCAATCCTTGGTGGTGTACAGGGCCGCGCCCAGGTCGCTGAGCTTGCCGCGCACGGCGGCGTCGCGGGCGAGGGCGGCCGGGTCGTCGTCGTGGTTGGCGTAGACGGCCTGCACCCCCAGCTCGGCCGCCAGGCGCGGCAGCTCCTTGAGCGCGCTGCCGTGGCGCACGATGAGGCCGGATCCGCGCTTGAGGGCCTTCAAGCCCTCGTCCAGCTCCGTCAGGCTGTCCAGGATGAAGGCCACCCGGCGGTCCTGGCGGGGCAGGGGGGCCAGGATGTCCGTGTCCAGCACGAAGGCGCACCACACCTTGCGGGCATTTTTCAGGGCGTGGTACAGCGCCGCATGGTCGGTGTGGCGCAAATCCCGGCGAAACCAAACCAGGGCGGCGTCGATCTGTTCACTCATCGTGTTCCATCGTCAGCGGAGGGGATCGCGCAGGACTTAAAATCCCGCCCATGTCCGACAGCCCCCCGATCAACCTCACCAACCAGTTCCTGATTGCCATGCCGGGCATGACCGATGGCAATTTCGCGGGCGCGGTGGTGTACATGTGTGAGCATACCGAACGCGGCGCGTTGGGGCTGATCATCAACCGTCCGATCGAGATCGGCGTGCAGCAGCTGTTCGAGAAGGTCGATCTGGTGCTCGAGCGCGACGACCTGCTGGCCACGCCTGTCTACCTGGGCGGCCCGGTGCAGACCGAGCGCGGCTTCGTGCTGCACGAGCAGCTCGACGAAGAGGGCGGCCACTACAACTCCACCCTCAAGATCGACGGCGGCCTGGAGATGACCACCTCGCGTGACGTGCTCGAAGCCATGGCCAACGGCGCCGGCCCGCGCAAGGTGCTGATCACCCTGGGCTACTCGGGCTGGAGCGCCGGCCAACTCGAAGAAGAACTCAGCCGCAATGGCTGGCTGAGCGTGCCGGCCGACCGCGAGATCATCTTCGACACGCCGGTGGAAGAACGCTACGACCGCGCCTTGTCCCTGCTGGGCATCGACCGGGGGTTCCTGTCGTCCGAGGCCGGGCACGCATGAGCGCCGCACGGCCGCCCGAAGGCGCTCAGGCCGCAGCCCGCGGGGTGGAGGCTCGTCTGTGACCAGTACTCTGCTGGCCTTCGACTATGGCCTCAAGCGCGTGGGCGTGGCCTGCGGCAATGATCTGATGCGCCAGGCCCAGCCCCTGCGCACCATCGCGGCCGAGGGCGATGCCCGCTTCAACCAGATCAAGAAGTTGATCGACGAGTGGCGCCCCGACGCGCTGGTGGTGGGCGTGCCCCTCCACCCCGACGGCGCCGAGCACGAGATCACGCAGCGCGCCCGCCGCTTCGCCCGCCAGCTCAACGGCCGCTTCCACCTCCCCGTGCACGAGGTCGACGAGCGCTACTCCAGCGTCGAGGCCGAGCGCGACGACCCGGATGACCTGGATTCGGCCTCGGCCGCCATCATCCTGCAACAGTATTTCGACGAGACTGCCGCGCGCGGCCTCGCTCCATCATCATCATCATCTTCATCGGAGGATCCCGCCCCATGAGCAGCACCTCCCAACCCTCGCTGAGGCTTGACGCCGAGCAGCTGTACGACGTCCTGCTCAAGGGCGTGCGCAAGCTGCTGGACCAGGACACGGCCCTCGTGGGCGTGTGGTCCGGCGGCGCCTGGCTGGCCGAACGCCTCAGCAAGGACCTGGGCCGCAGCGAGCCGCACGGCACCATCTCGTCGGCCCTGCACCGCGACGATTTCAGCCGCCGCGGCATGGCCGTCTCGCGTGATGCCACCCAACTCCCCTTCGAGATCGAAGGCCGCCACATCCTGCTGATCGACGACGTGCTCTACACCGGCCGCATCACGCGCGCCGTGATCAACGAGCTGTTCGACTTCGGCCGCCCGGCCAGCGTCACCCTGGTGGTGCTGGTGGACCGTGGCGGGCGCGAGCTGCCCATCGAGCCGGCCTTCTCGGCCGCGCGCATCACCCTGCCGGCCGAAGAGCGCGTGTCCCTGGGCCGCGATGACGCCACCGGCCAGTTCACATTCCATTTCGAGAGGGTTTGATGCAACGACGCAACCCCCAGCTCAACAAGCACGGCGAGCTGATCCACCTGCTGAGCACCGAGGGCCTGCCCCGCGACGTGATCCACCAGATCCTGGACACGGCCGGCACCTTCGTGAGCGTCAACGACCGCGAGGTCAAGAAGATCCCGCTGCTGCGCGGCAAGAGCGTCTTCAACCTGTTCTTCGAGAACAGCACGCGCACGCGCACCACCTTCGAGATCGCGGCCAAGCGCCTGAGCGCCGACGTGATCAACCTGGACATCGCGCGCTCGTCGGCCTCCAAGGGCGAAAGCCTGCTCGACACCATCGCCAACCTGAGCGCGATGCACGCCGACATGTTCGTGGTGCGCCACGCCGAATCCGGCGCGCCCTACCTGATCGCCCAGCATGTGGCGCCGCATGTGCACGTGGTCAACGCCGGTGACGGCCGCCACGCGCATCCCACGCAGGCGCTGCTGGACATGTACACGATCCGGCACTACAAGCAGGACTTCACCAAGCTGACCGTGGCCATCGTGGGCGACATCGTGCACTCGCGCGTGGCCCGCTCCAACATCCACGCGCTGACCACCCTGGGCGTGCCCGAGGTGCGCGTGGTCGGCCCGCGCACGCTGGTGCCCGGCGACCTGCGCGAGATGGGCGTGCGCGTGTGCCACGACATGGCCGAAGGCATCCGCGATGCCGACGTCGTGATCATGCTGCGCCTGCAGAACGAGCGCATGTCCGGCGGCATGCTGCCCAGCGCCGGCGAGTTCTTCAAGGAGTTCGGCCTCACGCCCGAGAAGCTGGCGCTGGCCAAGCCGGACGCCATCGTCATGCACCCCGGCCCCATCAACCGCGGCGTGGAGATCGACTCCGCCGTGGCCGATGGCACGCAGAGCGTGATCCTGCCGCAGGTCACCTTCGGCATCGCCGTCCGCATGGCGGTCATGTCCATCATCGCCGGCAACGACGCCTGAGCACGCGTATGAAAGTCCTGATCAAGAACGGTCGCCTGATCGACCCCGTGGGTGGCCTCGACACCGTTGGTGACCTGGCCCTGGCCACCGGCCGCATCGTCAGCATCGGCCAGGTCAACGCCGATTTCGATGCCGACCGCGTGATCGACGCGACCGGTTGCATCGTCGCCCCCGGCCTGGTGGACCTGGCCGTGCGCCTGCGCGAGCCCGGCCACGAACACGAAGGCATGCTCGAATCCGAGCTGGCCGCCGCCGCTGCCGGTGGCGTGACCAGCGTGGTCTGCCTGCCCGACACCGACCCGACGCTCGACGAGCCCGGCCTGGTCGAGATGCTCAAGCTGCGTGCCCGCAAGCTCAGCCGCTGCCGCCTGTTCCCGCTGGGCGCGCTCACGCGCGGCCTGAAGGGCGAAACCCTCACCGAGATGGCTGAGCTGCATGAAGCCGGCTGCGTGGGCTATTCACAGGCCGAAGCCCCCGTTCGCGACACCCAGGTGCTGCAACGCGCGCTGCAATACGCCGCCACCTTCGGCTACACCGTCTGGCTGCGTCCGCAGGATGCCTGGCTGGGCAAGGGCGTGGCCGCCAGCGGCGCCATCGCCACGCGCCTGGGCCTGTCGGGCGTGCCCGTGGCCGCCGAGACCATCGCGCTGCACACCATCGTCGAGCTGGTGCGCGTCACCGGCGCGCGCGTGCACCTGTGCCGCCTGTCCAGCGCCGCTGGCGTCGAGATCGTGCGCCGCGCCAAGGCCGAGGGCCTGCCCATCACGGCGGATGTGAGCATCAACTCGCTGATGCTGACCGACATGGACATCGGCTTCTTCAACTCCGCCATGCGCGTGGTGCCGCCGCTGCGCCAGGGCCGTGACCGCGACGCCCTGCAGGCCGCCCTCAAGGATGGCACGCTCGACGCCCTCGTGTCCGACCACACCCCCGTCAGCGAAGACGAGAAGATGCTGCCCTTCGGCGAAGCCGAGCCCGGCGCCACCGGCCTGGAGCTGCTGCTCAGCCTGGCCCTCAAGGGCGCGGGCCTGGAAGCCGGCCCGGCCGCATCGCTGGATGGCAAGCGCCTGGCCGCCGCCCTGGCCACCGTCACCAGCGGCCCGGTCAAGGTGCTGGGCGAGGCCATCGGCTCGCTGGCCTCCAGCGCCGGCCGCCTGGTGCAGGGCGGCGTGGCCGATGTCTGCATTTTCGACCCCACCGTGAGCTGGAAGGTCGACGGCAGCCAGCTGGTCAGCCAGGGCTGTCACACGCCCTTCGCCTACGAATCGACCGGGTTCGAGCTGCCGGGGCGCGTGCGCGCCACGCTGGTGGCCGGCCAGATCGCGCACGAAGCCGAGACCGCAGGCGCCTGATCGCCCAGAGCCTGGCAGTACCGCTATGTCCGACCGCTCCGCCACCGACGCCAGCGCGCTGATCCGGCCCGACGCCGACATCGGCTGGGCACGGCGGCTGCGCGCGATCAAACGCATCCTGCACATGGCCGTCTACCTGTGGCGTGTCTCGCTGATCATGCGCTGGCGCTTCGAGGCCATGGACCATGCCACTCAGCAAGCCAATGTGCGCCTCTGGTCGGCCGCCGTGTTCCATTGCCTGGGCGCCAAGCTGCTTGTCAGGGGCACGCCGCATCCCAGTGCCAAGTTGATCGTCGGCAACCACGTGTCCTGGATGGACATCATGGCCATCAACGCCACCGATCCCAGCCGCTTCGTCTCCAAGGCCGAAGTCGGGCAGTGGCCCATCGTCGGCCGCATGGTGACCCTGGCCGGCACCATCTACCTGGAGCGCGCCCGCCGCCGTGACGCCATGCGCGCCATGGGCCTGCTCACCCAGACCCTGCGCGATGGCCACACCGCCGCCGTCTTCCCCGAAGGCACCACCGGCGACGGCCACCGCCTGCTGCACTTCCACGCGAACCTGCTGCAATCGGCCATCGACGCCGACGTGCCCGTGCAGCCGATCGCCATCCGCTACAGCGATGCGCACAACGCCGTCAGCCCGGCGGCGGCCTACGTGGGCGACACCTCGCTGGTCCAGTCCCTGTGGTGGATCGCCTGCGCGGAAAACCTTACCGTCAACGTGACCGTGCTGCCGCCCGAGCGTGTGACCCACGCCGACCGCCGCGCCCTGGCCACCCGCCTGCACGACGAGATCGCCGAAGCCTTGTCTTCGGAACTTTGAGCACCACTTCAGGTCTGTCTGCAAGGTGAACGCTTGCTGAACGAGGCAAAAACGGACAGTCTCGTGAATACCGCGCATTTGATGGGTCTTACCCTGACACTGCGCCATCCCTGCAGCCTCACACTGGCGACGGAGTGCGGTGCGCCCCCACCACCACTCCTTCAGGTGATCTTGCGTTGCAGCAAGTGGAAGAACGTCGGGGCTCTAATACAATCGCGCGTTCTCTGTGAGGTCTTTTAGATGCTTGATTTCCTGACGTCCTCGGCTCTGCTGGATTCTGTGGTCAGCTGGCTGTCCGACGGACTCCTGGACGCCGCCTGGTGGCAGGTGGTGCTCTACACCCTGGTGCTGACGCACATCACCATCGCGTCCGTCACGATCTTCCTGCACCGTTGCCAGGCGCACCGTTCGCTGGACCTGCACCCGATCGCCTCGCACTTCTTCCGCTTTTGGCTGTGGCTCACGACCGCCACCGTCACCAAGGAATGGGTGGCCGTGCACCGCAAGCACCACGCCAAGTGCGAGACGGAAGAAGACCCCCACAGCCCCGTCGCCCACGGCATCAAGACCGTGCTGCTGCGCGGCCGCGAGTTGTACGCCGAAGAGGCCGCCCGCAAAGAGACCCTGGCCAAGTACGGCCACAACACCCCCAACGACTGGCTGGAGCGCAATGTCTATACGCGCTTCTCGGCCAAGGGCGTGTTCCTGATGTTCCTGATCGACATCGCCCTGTTCGGCGCCATCGGCATCACCGTGTGGGCCGTGCAGATGCTGTGGATCCCGATCACCGCCGCCGGCATCATCAACGGCCTGGGCCACTGGTGGGGCTACCGCAACTTCGAGGCGGCCGATGCCTCCACCAACATCAGCCCCTGGGGCATCCTGATCGGTGGCGAAGAGCTGCACAACAACCACCACACCTACCCAACCTCGGCCAAGCTGTCCGTCAAGTCGTACGAGTTCGACATCGGCTGGACCTACATCCGTGGCCTGGAGATGCTCAAGCTGGCCAAGGTGCGCAAGGTGCCGCCTCGCCTGACGCTGGGTGAGGTCAAGCCCGTGGCCGATGCCAAGACGCTGGAGGCCCTGGCGGCCCACCGTTATGAGTTGATGGCTTCCTATGCGCGTGAGGTGCGTGCGGCGTGCTCTGCCGAGTTGTCGCGCCTGAAGTCCAATGGGCAGCAGGCGGCGGCGGTCAAGCTGCAGAAGGTGCGCCACTGGATGCACCGCGATGACGAGAAGGTGCCGCATTCGCTGCGCATCGACATCGAGAAGGCGCGCGCGGAGCACCCGAGCCTGGACAAGCTGCTGACGATGCGTGAAGAACTGCGCCAGGTATGGACGCGCACGAACGTGTCGGGGGAGCAACTGGTGGTGGATCTGCAGGCCTGGTGTCAGCGGGCCGAGGGCAGCGGGATCAAGGCGCTGCAGGAGTTCTCGCTGAAGCTGCGGGCTGCGCACGCCTAAGTTTTAAAGCCGCTCTCTCTAAAAAGCCTCGCTGGTTTCTAGCGAGGCTTTTTTGTATTCGGAGCATGCCTTGTGGGGGCTCCGGGGCGAGGCTGCGCTGGGCATGGCTCCACGGGTGGCGGTCCTGCCGCAGGCAGGACTGCTCTGCGGTGCTCGGCTTGGGCAGGTGGCTGCGGAACTCGGGCCCAGAGGGCCCTCAGACATCCTCGCCATCCCCTGGCCACAGGCCAGGGGCAACCTGCCCAAGCCTGCGCTCCTCGACGCCACCCAGTCGCCCTGCCCAGCGCAGCCTCGCCCCTTCGGGGGGGCGGCATGCTGAGGCCGTTGCATGCCTCCAGCCGGCGTTGGATTGTCCATGAGCGGAGGGCAAAAAACAAAAACCGCCGAGGCGTGGGCCTGGGCGGTTTCTTGAGAAAGCAGCGGAAGGATTACTTCAGCTTCACTTCTTTGTAGGCCACGTGCTTGCGAGCCTTGGGGTCGAACTTGTTGAATTCCAGCTTTTCGGGCGTGGTCTTCTTGTTCTTGGTGGTGGTGTAGAAGTGGCCGGTACCCGCAGTGGATTCCAGCTTGATCTTTTCGCGTCCGCCTTTAGCAGCCATGGTTCACCTCTCCAATCACAGTTCGCCGCGGGCACGCAGGTCCGTCAGGACCTGGTCGATGCCCACCTTGTCGATCAAACGCAGAGCGGCCGTGCTGATGCGCAGGCGCACCCAACGGTTTTCGCTCTCGACCCAGAAGCGGCGGTACTGCAGGTTGGGCAGGAAACGACGCTTGGTTTTGTTGTTGGCGTGGGAAACATTGTTCCCCACCATCGGGCCCTTGCCCGTGACTTGACAGACGCGTGCCATGACGCTTCTCCGTTCGCTGATTAGGCGTTATGTTGCGGATCGGTGGGCAGAGCAAGGACAGACCGAAACCTGTGCTTGGGTAACTCACCCTTCCGGCTTCTAGCAGCACCAAAGCTCAAAGAGCCAAAGTAACCGCCCCAAAAGCCGGGACGAATTTGGGAAAACCGAGATTATAGCCAGAAATAGCGCATTCGCCAACTTCAGGCCAATCAGGCGCCGCCGGCATGCGCCGGAAGGCCCATTTCCCGGCGATCAAGCGCCGTTCTGCTCCAGGAAACGCTGGGCATCCAGCGCGGCCATGCAGCCCGTGCCGGCGCTGGTGATGGCTTGGCGGTAGATGTGGTCCTGCACGTCGCCGGCGGCGAACACGCCGGGCACGCTGGTCATCGTGGCGAAGCCCTCGGAGCCGCTCTTGGTCAGGATATAACCGTCCTTCATCTCCAGCTGGCCCTTGAAGATGTCGGTGTTGGGCTGGTGGCCGATGGCGATGAAGCAGCCCTTGACCTCCAAGTCCTTGGTGGAGCCGTCGGTAGTGCTCTTGAGGCGCACGCCGGTCACGCCGGTCTGGTCGCCCAGCACTTCGTCCAGCGTCTGGAACAGGTGCAGCTCCATCTTGCCGGCCTTGACCTTCTCGGCCACCTTGTCGATCAGGATGGCCTCGGCGCGGAACTTGTCGCGGCGATGGATCAGGTGCACCTTGCTGGCGATGTTGGACAGGTAGAGCGCTTCCTCGACGGCCGTGTTGCCGCCGCCGACCACGCAGACCACCTGGTCGCGGTAGAAGAAGCCGTCACAGGTGGCGCAGCCGCTCACGCCGCGGCCCATGAAGGCTTCTTCAGAGGGCAGGCCCAGGTACTTGGCCGAGGCGCCGGTGGCGATGATCAGGGTGTCGGTGGTGTAGGTGCCGGAGTCGCCCTTGAGCGTGAACGGGCGCTTGGACAGGTCGACCTCGTTGACGTGGTCGAACACCATCTGCGTCTGGAAGCGCTCGGCGTGCTCCAGGAAGCGTTGCATCAGCTCGGGGCCCTGCACGCCGTGGACGTCGGCGGGCCAGTTGTCCACCTCGGTGGTGGTCATCAACTGGCCGCCCTGGGCCAGGCCGGTCACCAGGGTGGGCTTGAGGTTGGCGCGGGCGGCGTAGATCGCGGCGGTGTAGCCGGCGGGGCCGGAGCCCAGGATCAGGACGTTGCTGTGGGTCGTGTCGGACATGATCTAGAGGAGCCTTTCAGGCACGAATTGTGCGCCAGCGCCGTGTTTCGCAAGGGGTGTGAGGGCATCAATTCTTTTAATGGCCATCTTTGTCGGTGCACCTTCGGACATGGTCTTCGCACGCAAAACGAAAAAATGTCTAAAAATTCCGGCACCGATGCCGAAAATTGTAGGGACTGGTGACGGACTGCACGTCGCACGGGCTGGTTTGGCCGTGCTGCGGGCGTCGACGAACCACCCCAAACCCGATTGCATATGCAACCGCAAGGCACCAAAGAGGAGCTGCCATGGCCATGTTGTCCAACCTCGATCTGATCCGGCGCGTGCCGCTGTTCTCCATGCTCACCCAGGCGCAGGCGGAGTCCATCGCCGAGAGCGTGGTCAAGCGCCGCTACCGCCGGGGCGAGCTGATCGTCGAACGCGGGCGCAAGACCAACTCCCTGTTCATCCTGCTGACCGGCCGTGCCCGCGTGGTCGCCGCCGACGAGCGTGGCCGCGAGGTGATCCTGGCTGTGCTGGAAGCCGGTGACTACATCGGCGAAATGAGCTTGATCGACAACGAGCCGCATTCGGCCACGGTGCGCGCCGAGGTGCAGACCGACGTGCTGGTGCTGGGTCGCCAGGAGTTCGCCCGCTGCCTGCCGGAGAACTCGTCGCTGTCCTACGCCATCTTGCGTGGTCTGGTGCAGCGCCTGCGCAATGCCGACCGCCAGATCGAATCCCTGGCTTTGCTGGACGTGTACGGCCGCGTGGCCCGTGCTCTGCTGGACATGGCCGACGAGGACCACGGCGCCAAGGTGATCCGCGGCAAGGTGTCGCGCCAGGACCTGGCCAAGCATGTGGGCGCCTCGCGCGAGATGGTGTCCCGCGTGATGAAGGATCTGGAAGAGCGCGGTCTCATCGAGACGCAGGACACCGGCAGCGTGGTGCTCAAGGAGCGCCTGGTCGCCACGGCCTGACAGTGCCCCCAGGGCCGGGCTGCGCCCAGCCCGCCCCCCGAGGGGGACAGGGCCACTTGGGGCGGCCCGGCGTTGCCCTGTGCGCCCGGCTTTCACCGATTCGTTTCAGCCTTGGCGCTCCGGCGCCAGCCGCCGCCACCGTGGGTCGCCCGCGTGGCGGCCATTTGCGTTCTGAATGCTGGTGCCGCAACGCCCATGGATGTCGCCCGTTTGACGCCTGAACAAAAGGGTAAGCGGGCATGTCCTCCAGGCAGATCCGGGGCGATCACCCCTGCAATCTGCCGCACAATCCGAGCATGACCTACCCCTTGGGCTCCCTGAACGCGGACGGCGGCGACGACCGCCGCCATGATCCCGCCACGTCCCTGCGCCTGACCGGGCGCCTGCACCGTCAGCCGGCATCCGCCACGACCGTGCCTTCCACACCGGTCGAGACCACGTTCCGCTTCCAGGCCTCACTGCTGATCGGCGCACTCGCCTGGATCCTGTTGCTGCTGGCGATGATCAGCCACAACCGGCTGGATGCCGCGTTCAGCACCTCCGGCCTGAACCGCGAGGCCGCCAACTGGGTGGGCCACCTGGGCGCGCTGGCCTCCGACCTGCTGTACTGCCTGCTGGGCTTCTCTGGCTGGTGGACGCTGATCATCGGCGGGCGCGTGTGGCTCAGCGCCTTCGCGCGCTGGCTGCGGCGTGACCCGGCCCTGGCCCACCTGGGACAGCACGTGCCGGGTGCCGACTACCCGCGCTGGCGCTTCTGGCTGGGCGTGGCCCTGCTGCTGTCGGCCAGCTGCGCGCTGGAATGGACGCGCCTGTACCGTGTCGAACCGGCCATCGCGGGTGAGCACGCCGGCGGCATCCTGGGCCTGGTGCTCGGGCCGCTGAGCACCAAGTGGCTGGGATTCAACGGCTCGGGCGTGCTGTGGATCGCGATGCTGGTCACCGGCATGGCCATGGCGCTGCGCTTCTCGTGGCTGGACGTGGCCGAGCGCATCGGCTCGGTGGGCGACCTGCTCAAGGAGCGCCGCGAAGCCCAGCGCGAGGCGCATCTGGACCAGGTGCTGGGCCAGCAGGCCGCCAGCGAGCGCGCGCACGAGCGCGAGGTCGAGGTGGTGCGCCACCAGCCCGTGCAGCCGCCGGATCTGGAGCTGACGGGCGACGATGATGCACCGCCGCAGCCCCTGCCACCCCAGGCGCCGATCCCGCTGGTCATCGAGGCGCCGGTGATGGAGGTGCCCAAGTCCGACCGCATCATCAAGGAAAAGCAGAAGCCGCTGTTCAGCGACATGGCCGACACCAAGCTGCCGCAGATCGACCTGCTGGACACCGCCGGCGGCCGCATGGAGACCGTCACCGCCGATTCGCTGGAGATGACCTCCCGCATGATCGAGAAGAAGCTCAAGGATTTCGGCGTCGAGGTGCGGGTGGTGGCGGCCTCGCCCGGCCCGGTCATCACGCGCTACGAGATCGAACCGGCCACGGGCGTGAAGGGTTCGCAGATCGTCAACCTGGCCAAGGACCTGGCGCGCTCGCTGTCGCTGGTGTCCATCCGCGTGGTCGAGACCATCCCCGGCAAGAACCTGATGGCGCTGGAGTTGCCCAACGCCAAGCGCCAGATGATCCGCCTGACCGAGATCCTCGGCTCGCAGGTCTACAACGATGCGCAGTCGATGCTGACCATCGGCCTGGGCAAGGACATCGTCGGCGCGCCCGTGGTGGTCGATCTGGCCAAGATGCCGCACTGCCTGGTGGCCGGCACCACCGGCTCGGGTAAATCGGTGGGCATCAACGCCACCATCCTGAGCCTGCTCTACAAGGCCGAGGCGCGCGACGTGCGCCTGATCCTGATCGACCCGAAGATGCTGGAAATGAGCGTCTACGAAGGCATCCCGCACCTGCTGTGCCCGGTCGTGACCGACATGAAGCAGGCCGGCAACGCGCTGAACTGGGCGGTGGGCGAAATGGAGCGCCGCTACAAGCTCATGAGTAAGATGGGCGTGCGCAACCTGGCCGGCTTCAACAAGAAGATCGACGAGGCCAAGGCGCGCGGCGAACTGATCCCCAACCCCTTCAGCCTGACACCGGAAGAGCCCGAGCCGCTGGAGCGCCTGCCCTTCGTCGTGATCGTGATCGACGAGTTGGCCGACCTGATGATGGTGGTCGGCAAGAAGATCGAAGAGCTGATCGCGCGCCTGGCGCAGAAGGCCCGCGCGGCCGGCGTGCACCTGATCCTGGCCACGCAGCGCCCCAGTGTCGACGTGATCACGGGCCTGATCAAGGCCAACATCCCGACGCGGATCTCGTTCCAGGTGTCCAGCAAGATCGACAGCCGCACCATCCTCGACCAGATGGGCGCCGAGGCGCTGCTGGGGCAGGGCGACATGCTCTACCTGGCACCCGGCACTGGCCTGCCCGTGCGGGTGCACGGCGCGTTCGTCAGCGACGACGAAGTGCACCGCGTGGTCGAGTACCTCAAGACGCAGGGTGAGCCCAACTACATCGAGGGGATCCTCGAGGGCGGCTCGCTGGGCGACGAGGGCAGCAACCTCGACGGCTCGCCGGCCGGTGGCGGCGATGGCGAATCCGACCCGATGTACGACCAGGCTGTGGCCATCGTGCTGCAGCACCGCAAGGCCTCGATCTCGCTGGTGCAGCGCCACCTGCGCATCGGCTACAACCGCGCGGCGCGCCTGCTGGAGCAGATGGAGAAATCCGGGCTCGTGTCCAGCATGTCGACCAATGGCAACCGCGAGATCGTCACGCCGGCGCGTGGTGGCGAGGGCGGGGCCACCGCCGCACCCTGGGACGCCTGACCGATTCTCCCAACCCTCTCCTTCAAACGAGGGCGCTTCCTTGCGGTGTTAGGGATGGCTGCCATGCGAGGGCCAATCCTAGGATGCCGTTCACCTCGAACAAGGAGAACGAGCATGAAAGCATCCTGGATGGCCGCGCTGGCCCTGAGCACCTCGATGGTGGGCACGGCCTGGGCCGATCTGACGGCCAATGTCTACCACGGCTGGACGATCGGCCTGGACGGCAAGATCTCGACGGTGGGCCTGGACAAGGTCGGCACCTTCGTCGATCCGCAGATCGACCACTGGGATGGCACCAACACCTACCGCTGGAACCCGCTGGGCGTCGACGAGCTCTACACCGTGACCTGGGCGGGTTACCTGCTGATCGCGGACGCCGGCACCTACCAGTTCCGCACCGTGGCCGATGACGGCGTGCAGGTGTTCATCGACAACCAGTCGGTGATCAACAACCCGACCCTGCAGTGGTTCGGCGAGAACCAGGGGACGGCCACGCTGACGGCTGGCGCCCATGCACTGGACGTGCGCCTGTTCGAAAACTACACCTACGACGGCATCATCCTGCAGTGGAAGAAGCCGGGTGACGCGGACTGGTCCATCGCGCCTTCGAGCGTGCTGGTGACCAGCGTGCCCGAGCCCGGGTCCTTCGCGCTGGCACTGGCAGGCCTGGCCGTGGCGGGGGCAGTGGCCCTGCGGCAAAGGCGGACACAGTAAGCCATGGAACAATCGGATATCCGATCCCACTGGAAGGCCCTGATCCGATGAAGCAGTCTTGGTACACCGCGCCCGCTGTCGTTCTTTCCCATGTTTCCACGGTATCTCGTGTGGCCGTGATGGCCGCGTGCGTGTCGGCTTCGTGGGCAGCCCCTGCGCATGCCGATGCCGTGGCTTCGCTGCGCGCCTTCGTGAAAGACGTGCACAGCGGCCAGTCCAGTTTCAAGCAGACGGTGACTTCGCCGGATGGCAAGAAGGTGCGCACCTCGACCGGCACGCTGGAGTTCCAGCGCCCCAACCGCTTCCGCTTCGCTTACGACAAGCCGATGGAGCAGTTGATCGTGGGTGACGGCAAGACGGTGTGGCAGTACGACGCCGACCTGAACCAGGTGACGGAGCGCCCCATGAGCCAGGCTCTGGGCGCCACGCCGGCGGCGCTGCTGTCGGGATCGTCACTGGAGAAGGATTTCACGCTCAAAGCCGTGCCACCCACGGGATCACAGGGTGCGGCGTCCGCGACCCCGGCGACAACGCAGGCGGCAGGTTTGATCGAATGGGCCGAAGCCTTGCCTCGTGCGAAGGACGGGCAGTTCCAATCGGTGCGTGTCGGCTTCACGGGGGGCACGCTGGTGGCCCTGGAAGTGCTCGACAGCTTCGGGCAGAAGTCGCGACTGGACTTCACCCGTTTCGACACGAAGTCGGCGGTGCCGGCTTCGCGCTTTCAATTCACGCCCCCGGCGGGGGCGGATGTGCTCAAGCAGCCCTGATCCGAGCGATCTCGGGCTTGACTTGAGCAGCAGAGCCGGCGGTTGCCGCCGGCCTGCTCACGACATCAAGGCCTGATCAGCCTTCGCGCTTGCCGAAGCCGGGGCGCTTGCCACCGAAGCCAGGCTTGGGGCCACCCGACTTGAAGCCAGGCTTGTCGCCGAAGGGCTTGCGGTCGCCGCTGAAGGACTTGCCCGCGTAGGGCTTGCCAGCGCCGGCCGGCTTGCCGCCGAAAGGCTTGCGGTCGCCGAAGGGCTTGTCGCCAAAGGCAGGCTTGTCGCCGAACGGACGCTGCTCACGGTCACCACGGTGCGGACGGTCGCCGAAGGGGCGGTCGCCATGGGCGCGGTCACCGAACGAACGCTCGCCGTGCGGGCGATCGCCATGGCGGGGCTTGAAGCCACCACCGTCACGGCCTTCACGCGGGCCCTGGCCGTTGTCGCCTTCGAACGGGCGGAAGCGCGGGTCGTGGTGCTCGGGCTTGCTGAAGCCAGCACGCGGGCCACCGAAGCCGGCGCGGTCGCCGCCACCGAAACCACCACGATCGCCGCGGTCGTTGAAGCTGCGCTCGCCACCACGGTCACCGAAGTTGCGTTCGCCGCCGAAACCGCGATCACCACGGTCGCCGCCGAAGCCGCCGCGCGAACCGCCGCCGAAGCCGCGGTCATCACGGTGGCGTTGGCCGGGCATCGGCTTCTTGCCGCGTGCGGGGCCACCGCGCTCGGCCTGCAGCTTGGTCTTGGGCTCCAGGCCGGCGATGACGGCCTCGGGGATGCGTTGCGTGGTGAAGCGCTCGATGCGGCGCACCATCGGGATGTCGCGGCGCTCGGCCAGCGTCACGGCCAGGCCGCTGCGACCGGCACGGCCCGTGCGGCCGATGCGGTGCACGTAGTCTTCCGGCTTCATCGGCATGCCGTAGTTGATCACGTGGGTGATCGTGGGCACGTCGATGCCGCGGGCGGCCACGTCGGTGGCGACCAGCACGCGCAGCTGGCCCATGCGCAGGCCTTGCAGCACGCGGTTGCGGCGGCCTTGCGGCATGCCTCCGTGCAGCGCGGCCACGGCGTGGCCCATGTCGGCCAGGCGGTCGGCCAGGATGTCGGCATCACGCTGGGTGCTGGTGAACACCACGGCCTGGTCCACGTCCTTGGTGGTCAGCAGGTGGTCCAGCAGGTCGTTCTTGTGGGCCAGGGTGTCGGCCACGTGCAGGCGCTGCTCGATGTTGTCGTGGCTGTCGGTGTGCGAGGCCACTTCGATGTTCAGCGAGTTGCGCGTCAGGCGTTCGGCCAGCTTGCCCACGTGACCGGCGAAGGTGGCGCTGAACATCAGCGTCTGGCGGTCTTCGGGGGTCTGCTGGGCGATGGTCTCGATGTCCTCGATGAAGCCCATGTCCAGCATGCGGTCGGCTTCGTCGAGCACCAGCGTTTCCAGGTTGCTCAGCACGGCGGCGCCGCTGTTGAGGTGGTCCAGCAGGCGGCCGGGGGTGGCGATCAGCACATCCAGCGGGCCCTTCAGGGCCTTGAGCTGGTAGCCGTAGGGCACGCCGCCCACGACGGTGGCCACGCGCAGGCCTTGCATGTGGCGGCCGTAGGTGGAGGCGGCCTTGGCCACTTGCAGGGCCAGTTCACGGGTGGGGGCCAGCACCAGCACGCGCGGGCCGTGCACCTTGCCCTTTTCGCGGCGCTTGGTGTTGTCGCCACGGGCGGCGATGATGCGCTCCAGCGCGGGCAGCATGAAGGCGGCGGTCTTGCCGCTGCCGGTGCTGGAGGCCACGCGCAGGTCCTTGCCTTCCAGGGCCGCCGGGATGGCGCGCATCTGCACGTCCGTCGGGTTGCTGTAGCCGGAATCGGCCAGGGCCTGGATCAGCAGGGGGCTCAGGCCCAGGTCGGCGAAGCCGGCGCCATCGGCGGGGGCTTCTTCGCCTTCGAGTTGTTCGCCATCGCCAAAGGCCGCGTCGGCGCGGGCTTCGGCTTCCAGGCGGCGGCTCAGGGCGTCCAGCTGCGACGCCGTGTGCTCGTCGATGGCGGGCGCCACGTCCTGCGACGGGGTGGTGTTGTCGATGTTGTCGTGATCGTTGTTCATAACTTCTTTCAAGCCAAGGCAAAGCGCGGCGCTGGCCCGTCGACCACGATGGGGTCGCGAAAAGGCCAAAGCCGCAAAGCCCGTGTGGCTCGTTGCCAGCACAGGGCTTGGTTAGGTCGCTGTGGGATTCGTGTCCGTACTTCGTGACAAGCGCGCTCGGCGCTGAGGGGTCACGGTGAGTCGGTTTGAGAGCGACGGCATCGCCGCCAACCGGAACTCAAGACACGTTTTTGGTTGGCACCCGACGGTGCAACCCGGCTTGAAAAAGGTCAGAGGGGATGAACTTGCATCCGCTTCATAACAAGCGAAGACCGCCATTATGGCGGGTTTGTACGGAGTTGTCCACCCCCTCAGGCGCCGCTGATGCGGGCCGGTGCGGGAAGAGCGGGGACCGCTCTGACACCGCAGTGCGTGGGCCCTTACTCGGGGCGCTTCATCGAGAGATCGTTGGCAGTGCGGAGGCCGCGAACGCCAAAAAACAGCAGAGCGGGCACGGCGACAAGGCAAAGGATACCAATGGTCAGCATGACGAAACCTCTGTGCAAAGGTGGATGAGAGCTTCAGCATGCGCCGATCAAACAGAGGGCAATAGCGGGTAAACGTGATGAATTGGGCGTTTGAAGGGGGGTTATCAAGGGTTACTCCGGGGGCTTGGGCGGGCTGCGACAATCAGGGTATGCAGGAAAGCCTTGATCTGCCCCTCGACCCGCCCGGTGACGGCGGCCATGCGCCCGGAACCCCGAAGGCATCGGGCGATTTGCCCAAACGCGCCAGCCGGCAAGCGGCGTCGCCGCACGCCCCACTGGCCGAGCGCCTGCGCCCCAGGACGCTGGACGAGGTCGCCGGGCAAGCGCACCTGCTGGGCCCGGGACAGCCGCTGCGCGTGGCGTTTGGATCGGGCCAGCCGCATTCGATGATCCTGTGGGGGCCGCCTGGCGTGGGCAAGACCACGCTGGCGCGCCTGATGGCCGGCGCGGTGGACGCGGAATTCGTGACCATCTCGGCCGTGCTGGGCGGCATCAAGGACATCCGCGAGGCGGTGGACTACGCGCAGATGGCGCAGCAGCGTGGCCGGCGCACCATCGTGTTCGTCGACGAGGTGCACCGCTTCAACAAGGGACAGCAGGACGCCTTCCTGCCGCATGTGGAGTCGGGCCTGTTCACCTTCATCGGGGCCACCACCGAGAACCCGTCGTTCGAGGTGAACGCGGCGCTGCTGTCGCGCGCCACCGTGCACGTGCTGCGCTCGATGGACGAAGCCGCGATGCGCGAGTTGCTGCAACGCGGCCAGACCGAACTGCAAGGCCCGGCGTTGACACCTTCCGCGGCCGATCGGCTCATCGCCTATGCCGATGGCGATGCGCGCCGCCTGCTCAATACCTACGAGACGCTGGCCGGCTTGCTGCGTGGGCAGGCCGAGATCGACGAGGCCGCCCTGGAGCGCTCGCTGGGCGAGCAACTGCGCCGCTACGACAAGGGGGGCGATCAGTTCTACGACACGATCTCCGCGCTGCACAAATCGGTGCGCGGCTCCGATCCGGATGCCGCGCTGTACTGGTTCGTGCGCATGCTCGATGGCGGCGTGGATCCGCGCTACATCGTGCGGCGCCTGGTGCGCATGGCCAGCGAGGACATCGGTCTGGCCGATCCGCGCGCGCTGCGCATGGCGCTCGATGCCGCCGAGACCTACGAGCGCCTGGGCAGCCCCGAAGGCGAACTGACCCTGGCGCAGTGCGTGATCTACCTGGCCATGGCGCCCAAGAGCAATGCAGCCTATGTGGCCTACAAGGCCGCGCGCGCCTGGGTGGCCAAGGACCAGAGCCGGCCCGTGCCCATGCACCTGCGCAATGCGCCCACCAAGCTGATGAAGGAACTGGGCCACGGCGCGAACTACCGTTATGCGCACGACGAGCCCGGTGGCGTGGCCAAGGGCGAGCAGTACTTCCCCGACGGCATGGCGCCGCAGGCCTTCTACAAGCCTGTGCCGCGCGGGCTGGAGATCAAGATCGGTGATCGGCTGGCGCAGTTGCGGGGGGGCGTTCAGGCGCCTGCCGTGGACGACGCAGACGAGGGCTGAGGCCTGTTGGTGGTGTCGATCGCCTGAAGCCTTGCCCGCGCATCGGGCATCTTCATTGCTTGCAAGGCCAGCATGCCGATGGCAGGCTGCAGGCATCCGTCTTTGCCGGCGCTCTTGCCGGGGCCCGATGTTCGACCACGCTCGCCATGCCCCCAGCTGCCTCCTACACCCACCGCGTCGGCGTGCACACGCACAGCTTTCGCGACCTGAAAGACCTGATGGCCAAGGCCACGCCCGCGCGATCGGGCGATGTGCTGGCCGGTGTGGTTGCGCACACCGCGCAGGAGCGCGTGGTGGCGCAGATGGCGCTGTCCGAACTGCCTTTGCGCACCTTCCTCGATGAGGCGCTGATTCCCTACGAGGAAGACGAGGTCACGCGCCTGATCATCGACACGCACGATGCGCAGGCCTTCGCGCCGATATCGCACCTCACGGTGGGCGACTTCCGCAACTGGCTGCTGGCCGACGACACCGATTCGGCCGTGCTTGCCAGCGTGGCGCCGGGCATCACGCCCGAGATGGCCGCCGCCGTGACCAAGCTGATGCGCAATCAGGACTTGATCCTGGTGGCCCGCAAGTGCGAGGTGCGATCGGCCTTCCGCAACACCATCGGCTTGCCGGGCCGACTGTCCACGCGGCTGCAGCCCAACCACCCGACGGACGACGCCAGCGGCATCGCGGCCAGCGTGCTCGATGGCCTGATGTACGGCAGCGGCGATGCGGTGGTCGGCATCAACCCGGCCAGCGACAACGTGCCCCAGGTGATCCGCCTGGTGACGATGCTGGCCGAGGTGATCGCGCACTACGGCATCCCCACGCAGTCGTGCGTGCTGACCCACGTGACCAACACCTTGACCGCCATCGAGCGCGGCGCGCCGGTGGACCTGGTGTTCCAGTCCATCGGGGGCACCGAGGCCACCAACCAGAGCTTTGGCGTCAGCCTGGCGCTGCTGGCCGAGGCGCGCGATGCCGCGCTGTCCTTGAAGCGCGGCACCGTAGGCGACAACGTGATGTATTTCGAGACGGGGCAGGGCAGCGCGCTGTCGGCCCATGGCCACCATGGCGTCGATCAGCAGACCTGCGAGGCGCGGGCCTATGCGGTGGCGCGTGCGTTCAAGCCGCTGCTGGTCAACAGCGTGGTGGGCTTCATCGGTCCGGAGTATCTGTATGACGGCAAGCAGATCATCCGCGCCGGGCTGGAGGACCACTTCTGCGCCAAACTGATGGGCCTGCCCATGGGCTGCGACGTCTGCTACACCAACCATGCCGAGGCCGACCAGGACGACATGGACACGTTGCTGACCCTGCTGGGCGCGGCTGGCTGCACGTATGTGATGGGTGTGCCAGGCGCGGACGACATCATGCTGAACTACCAGACCACGTCCTTCCACGATGCGCTGTATGTGCGCCGGGTGCTGGGGCTGAGGCCGGCGCCGGAGTTCGAGGCCTGGCTGGCGCAGGCGCGCATCTTCAGCGAAGCGGGCACGGGCTTCAGGCTGCATGAATCGCTGCCACCGCTGTTTCAAGCAGCCTTGTTGGGGGCTTGAGCACGATGCCAGACCACGCAGCCAAGGTCATCGCCAATCCGTGGATGCTGTTGAAGCGGCTCACCGACGCCCGCATCGCGCTGGGCCGTGCCGGGGTGAGCCAGCCCACGGCGCCGCAACTGGCCTTTCAACTGGCGCATGCGCAGGCCCGTGATGCCGTGCACCTGGCACTGGATGCCGAGGCGCTGCACGCCGCCTTGCAGGCACTGGGCCACGGCTGCCTGCGCCTGCACAGTGCGGCTGCCGATCGCGGCATCTACCTGCAGCGGCCGGATCTGGGGCGGCGGCTGGACGCGCCATCGCGCGAAGCGTTGCTGGCCTGTCGCGGCGATGCCGAGGCAAGGCCTCATGACGTGGCCTTCGTCGTGGCCGATGGCTTGTCGGCCCTGGCCATCGGCCGCCATGCCTTGCCTTTCCTGCAGGCCGTGCTGCCGCGCCTTCAGGGCGAGGGCTGGCGTATCGCGCCGCTGAGCGTGGTCGAACAAGGACGTGTGGCCGTGGCCGACGAGGTGGGCGAGCTGCTGGGCGCGCGCCTGGTCGTGGTGCTGATCGGCGAGCGGCCAGGCCTGAGCTCGCCCGACAGCATGGGCCTGTACATGAGCTGGATGCCACGTGTGGGCCTGAGTGACGCTCAGCGCAACTGCATCTCCAACATCCGGCCGGCGGGCCTGGGGTATGCCGAGGCGGCGGACAAGCTGCACTGGCTGATGGACGAGGCCCGGCGCCGAGGGCTGACGGGTGTCGCGCTCAAGGACGAAACCGGCACGCCAGCCGGTGAAAGTGCCTTGGCGAGCGCCTCATTCCTGCTGCCCGGCGGGCCGATGCCCGAGATTGCCCGACAATCCCGCATCGATTCCCCGCCGGAGAACAACACATGAAGACCTACGACCTCGAACTGCAACGCCTGAAATCGGCCAGGCACAACAAGGGCCTGATCGAGCTGGGGGTCGATGTGCTGGTGCAGCCCCGCCAAAGCAAGGGCGAGGAGGCCGCCACCACCAGCTGCCTGTCGATTCCGGTCGACGACGCGCGGACCCTGCTGATCCTGCTCAAGCAGCAGTTGACGGAGATCGACAAGCTCAACCCGCGCAGCCGCCGTTCTGGCCGCTGCTGAGCGATGGCCTCACACCACCAGGTGTGAGGGCGACATGTAGTCTTGCCGGAAGGCCTCGAAGGGCAGGGTGTCGGCGGCTTCGATGGCGGCCTGCTCCTGGATGGAGTCGGCGGCCTGCCGCTCGAAGGCGGCGCGCGCGTTCTCGGGCAGATCGAGCGCCAGCAACGCGTCTCGCGCGTTGGCCGATCGTGCCAGCGCGAAACCCACGTGGCCCCCTGCGGGATCCTGCTGCATCGCTGCGACCACGGCGGCGGATGGCAACCTGGCCGGGTCGTTCACCGCTGCCGAGGCGGCTTCCCAGGCCTGGCGATGGCCATGGCCACCCAGCACGGCATCCAGTTGCTCCGCGATCGGCAGGCAGGCGTCCACGATCTCGCGGGCCCAATCCGTCAGCAGCACGGGCTGGCCGTCACGCTCCAGGTGCAGGCCAGGTTCGCGCCCGCGTGCGGCAGTGCTTTGCTGATTGCGCGCCAGGGCCGCGATCTCCTGCGGGGTGTCGGGCGGGCTGTCCGACAGCAGGCAGTGCAGCAGGAAGGTGTCCAGGAAGCGCGCCGTGGCCTCGTCGATGCCCACGGGCAGGAAGGGGTTCAGGTCCATGCAGCGCACCTCGACGTACTCGACGCCGCGTTCGCGCAGGGCATGCAGCGGGCGCTCGCCCGACCGGATCACGCGCTTGGGACGGATGGTGCTGTAGAACTCGTTCTCGATCTGCAGCAGCGAGGTGGACAGTTGCTTGTAGCCGCCGGCCTCATCCTGAACGCCCAAGGCCTCGTAAGGTGGGTAGGGGCGCGTCAAGGCCTCCTGCAACGAGGCGGCATAACCCTTGAGGCTGTTGTAGCTCACGGCCAGGGCGCCTTGCGCATCGCTCTGGTAGCCTAGGCGGCCCATGCGCAGCGAGGTGGCATGCGGCAGGTACATGGTCTGGTCACCGAGCGGTTGCAGGCCATGCGGCAGTCCATCGACGAAGCCGGCGGTGGTGGCGGGCGAGGCGCCGAACAGCCACAGCAGCAGGAAGGATTGGCGGCGGAAGTTGCGGATCAGCGCGAAATAGTCGTCGTTGCTGAGGCCCGGCATCGACCAGTTGTAGTGGATGCCGGAGATGGTCTGCATGCGCGGGCCATAGCGGTTCGACAGGCCGATGCGGTAGACGCGCTTGGCCAGGCCCACGTTGGAGCTGCCGTACTGGCCGATCGGGATGCCGGCATCCGGCGGCAGATCGCCGGGCATGCTGCTGACCCACATCTGCTCGCGGCCCAAGGCGCGGTAGACGAACTGGTGCACACGGGTGAGTTCTTGAACGGCCTGTGCCGCGCTGGTGTGCGCGCCGGTCACCAGCTCCAGCTGCGATTCGCTGAAGTCGGTGGTGATGTGCGGGTTCGTCAGCGCCGAGCCCAGCGGACGCGGGTGCGGTGTCAGCGCCAGTTGGCCATCCGGCGTGGTGCGCAGGCTCTCCTTTTCAATGCCGCGGCGCATGCCTTGCAGCTGCTCGGGCGACAGGGCGCGCAGTCGTTCAATCAGGGGGGTCAAGATGCGCTCTCCTCGGAGCCTCTGTCTGTGTGGAGGCGCGAAACATATCAGAGATGCGACAACTTTGCAGGCGAGAGCCTGTCATGAGGGTGTCGCATAAGCGTCTGATGGAATGTTTCTTGCGATAAATGGGGAACAGTCTAAGGTTTGACCAGTTCCTGCCCGCATGGCCGCCGGCGCTTGTCCGGCAACATCAACCTATGTGTCTGATCATCAAGAAGTCTCCTGGACGCCGCATCACCGCCGATTTCCTTGAAAACGCCTGGCGGCACAACCACCATGGCTGGGGTTTTTTCCACCGTGACGGTGGGGCGCCGGGGCAGCTGGTCTGGGCGCGGGGGCTGTCCTACGAGGAGCTGATCGCGCACAACGCCCGCCTGCCGCTGGACACCGAGGTCTACCTGCACCTGCGCCGGGCCACGCACGGCGACGTCAACCACGAGATGGCACATCCCTTCGTGGTGCACCCGGGCCTGCTGCTGATGCACAACGGCAGCATCGACAGCCTGGCCCCGCAGGACACCGAGGTGAGCGATACGGCCGAGCTGGCGCGCCTGCTGCGCGACATGCTGAGCGGTTTGCAGGCGGAGCAGGTGAAGGGCTTGATCCGTTCTCAGGGCTTCCGCGCGCTGACCGCGCCGCTGATCGAGGGCTCGATGGTGCTGCTGCTGGATGCCGAAGGCCCCGTGCACCTGGGCCGTGCCTGGCACGCGGTGCGGCGCGAAGAGTGGGACGAGGCCATGGCCGGCATCGAGGTGTCCAACACGCACACCTGGGGCGCCCGATCGGCCGAGCAGGCCGCGAGCGGCCCTGCCGTGCTGCAGGGGCAGGCTGCGCTGGTGTGAGCTGCTGCTGCGTGCGCAGGTAGGCCAGCAGGCCCGCGATCCTCTGTGTGCTGTCGCCCACGCTGACGAAGCGCATGGAGGTGCCGGGCACGGTGGCCCGCCCAGGGACGCCCCTTTGAGGCGTCAGGCCTTGTGGCGGGTGTCAGCCTTCGATCTTGCGACGCCGTCCCAGCATGGCGATCACGCCCAGGCCGCTGGCCAGCAGGGCCCAGCTGCCGGGCTCGGGCACCGGCTGCGCCGTGGCCAGGATCTTGTAGTCCGGCCCGTTGAAGTTGATCGTGTCGGTGCTGAAGCTGGCCAGGCGCAGGCGGCTGACGGCCGTGTCCGTCTGGAAGCCGATGGCGCCCAGCGCTTGTCCATTGTTCAGGAAGCTGCCGTTGTCGGTGGTGACGATGATGCCGGTGTTGGTGTAGTTCTGGCGCAGCACGGTGTAGCTGCCGATCACGCCGCCGTTGTCGTCCAGTGCCTGCACCAGCAGGTCGCTGTTGGCGCCGCGCTCCCACAGGAAGAAGGTGTTGGTGGGGTTGGCGAAGCTCACGTCGACGATGGCCAGGCCGGGCGCTTCGCGGGTCACGACGATGCTGGTCAGGTTGTAATTGGCCAGCGCGCTCTGCAGGTCCGCGCTGGTGGGCGTGATGGTGGCGGTGCCTTCGCCCACCCAGCCATCGGCCACGCTGTTGATGCCACGGCCGGAGGCCAGGTTGTGCCCGCCCCGTGCCACGTCGATGCCGTCGTCCAGCACGATGGTGGTGCTGGCCACGGTCTGAAGGCCGCTCTGCGTGAGCGTCTGGCCGTTGAAGCTGACGCTGTCCAGGCGCACATCGCCATTGCCGTAGATGCCGTTGACGCCGCCGAAGGCGCCACTGGTGGACACGGCCGAATCGAAGGCAAAAGCGTTGAAGGCGACGGCGGCCTGGGCAGAGACAGAAGCCGCGGCCAATGTGAGGGCGGCCAGGGCCACGGGTGCGAGGCGGCGAGCAAATGCGAACGTGTGCATGGTGTGCAACTCCTTGGATGTTTGGTGAGTGCACAGCGTGTGCAATCTCACGTCACAAATCGTAGAAGTTGTGTCCTGCCCTCGAAACGAAGCAATGCGCATATGGATGGACGCCGGGCGCACTACTGCTTGAACGAAGCGGCTGCTGCGCGGCTCAATCGTCCGACACCTTGATCACCAGCTTGCCCAGGTGCCTGCCCTGCAGCAGGCCGCGGAAGGCCTCGGGCGCGTTTTCAAGGCCATCGATCACCTCTTCATCCAGCTTGATGCGGCCTTGCGCCATCCACTGCGCCATCTCGCGGCGGAAGGCATCGAAGCGCTCGCCGTAGTGGTCCAGGATGATGAAGCCCTGCATGCGCACGCGCTTTTGCAGCAGGGTGGCGACCAGCCCGGGCAGGCGGTCCGGGCCGGTTGATGGCCCGGCGTCGTTGTAGTGGGCGATGAAGCCGCACACGGGAATGCGCGCGCCGAGGTTCAGCAGCGGCAGCACGGCATCGAACACGGCGCCGCCCACATTCTCGAAGTAGACGTCGATGCCATCAGGGCAGGCCTGGGCCAGATGCTGCGCGAGTTGTGCATCGTGCCGGTCCAGGCAGGCATCGAAACCCAGGTGGTCCACGGCATGGCGGCACTTGTCGGCGCCGCCCGCGATGCCGACCACGTGCGCGCCTTGCAGCTTGGCCAGTTGCCCCACCACCGCGCCGACAGCGCCAGTGGCCGCAGCCACGACGACCGTTTCGCCCGCGCGCGGCTGGCCGATGTCCTGCAGGCCCACGTAGGCGGTGAAGCCGGGCATGCCCAGGCCGCCCAGGGCCAGCGAGGGCTGTGCCAGATCGCCGAGCGGCATCAGATCGTCGCCATTGGACACGGCGTAGTCCTGCCAACCCGCATTGCCCAGCACCAACTCGCCCACCGTGAAGCGCGGGTGGCGTGAGGCGACCACACGGCTGACCGTGCCCCCGACCATGGTCTCGCCCAGTGGCACCGGCGGTGCGTAGCCCGGCCCCACCTTCTCCATCAGGTTGCGCATGTACGGATCGAGCGACAGGTACAGCGTGCGCAGCAGCACCTGGCCATCGGCCGGTGCGAGGATGGGCCGCGTGTCAAGGCGGAAGTCCTGCGCGGTGGGCAGGCCCTGCGGGTGAGCCGCCAGAAGGATGCGGCGGTTGACGGTGCTGTGGCCGATCGTCATCTGAAAGCTTCCTGTGGACGTGATGTCAGCGAGTCAGGTGGCATGCACGGTACGCGGGCCATGGCGCAGCGTGAGCAGGGTGCCCAGCGTGATCGCGGCCACCGCGAAGGTGGGGCCCCCCAGCGCGCCAATGTGGTCGACCAGCAGCCCGCCGCCGATGGCCCCGCTGGCGATCGCGATCTGGAAGGCCGCGACCAGCAGCCCGCCCGCCCCCTCGGCCTGGTCGGGCGCGGCCCGCACGATCCAGGTCTGGAAGCCCACGGGGAAGGCGCCGAATGCGAAGCCCCACAGCGTGACGGCGATGGCCGTGACGATCACCGAATGCGCCCCGATCAGCAGCGTGGCGGCCAGCACGGCCACCATGCCGCCGCCGCAGACGATGGCGATCCGCTCGCTGCGGCCGGTCAGCCAGCCGCCGACGAAGTTGCCGAAGAAGCCGCCGATGCCGTAGCCCAGCAGCACGGCGGTGATCGTGCTCACCGACATCTGCGTGACGTGCTCCATCAGCGGGCGGATGTAGGTGAAGCCGGCGAAGTGCCCCGAGATCACCAGCAGCACGGCCAACAGGGCCACGCGCACGGTGGGCCGCGTGAGCAGCTCGCCCAGCACGCGCAGGTTGGGGTTGTCGCGCGGGGGCAGTGCCGGCAGGGTGAACAGTTGCACCGCCAGCGTCAGCACGCTGACCACGCCGGCCGCGATGAAGGCGCTGCGCCAGCCCCAGGTATCGCCCATCCATGCGCCGATGGGGGCGGCGCACACGGTGGCCACCGACACGCCAGTGAGGATGAACGACATGGCCCGTGCGAACAGGGCATCGGGCACCAGCCGCATGGCCAGCGCGGCCGACATGGACCAGAAGCCGCCCAGCGCGATGCCCAGCAGCACGCGCGCTACCAGCAGCACCGGCAGGCTGGACGCCGTGGCGGCCATCACGTTCGAAACCACCAGCAGGATGGTCAGGGCCAGCATCACCAGCTTGCGGTCCAGCCTGCGCGTGAGCAGGGGGATGGACGGCGCCGCCACCGCGCCCACCAGGGCCGTGGCCGTGACGGCCTGGCCCGCCGCACCATCGCTGACGTGGAGATCGGTCGCCATCGCGGTCAGCAGGCTGGCGGGCAGGAACTCGGCCGTCACCAGGCCGAACACGCCCAGGGCCAGCGAGGCCACGGCGGGCCACAGCGCTTCGGCCGGGGCGCCGGTGGATGTTGAAACGGATGCCTCGGATGCTGGCGCGGCGGCGGCATCGTCCAGGCATTCAGGGCAGATCGAGGAAGTCATGGGCGGTCACGAGGCCAATGGCCTTTGTCATCAGGGGTTGTCAGCTTATGGATAAGCTCAAGGCGTTTGAATGCCGAAAGAGCCGGAATGCTTGACTTTTTGTCCACTGTGGCGCGGGCGCCCGTCACCGCACCTCAGGAGCCCAAAGACCTGCTGGCCGAGATTCTCCTGGGCCTGCGCCTGGATGGGGTCGAGTACGGCCGCTGCGTGATGAACGAGCCCTGGGCCATCGCGTTTCCGGCACAGCGCTCGGCGCGTTTCCACTTCGTGGGCAGCGGTGGCTGCTGGCTGCGCACCGAGACGCAGGACTGGGTGCGGCTCAACCAGGGCGATGCCGTGCTGCTGCCGCGAGGGTGCTTCCACATCCTGGCCAGTGCGCCCGAAGCGCCAGCGGTGGACATCGCATCCCTGGCGCGCGTGCCCGTGTCCGAGAACATCTACCTGGTGGGCGGCGGGCCACGCGAGCGTGATCCGGATGGCATGACCACACCGCAGATCGCCGGCCCGAAAGACGTGATGTTCTGCGGCACCATGCGCTTCAACCTGGACCCGCTGCACCCGCTGATCGCGATGATGCCGGACGTGATGCTGGCCGGTGACCTGGCCCAGCGCGACCCCAGCGTGCCGGCCCTGCTGGAGGCCATGGAGCGCGAGGTTTCGCTGGGCCGCATCGGCGCCTGCGGCATCTTGGCGCGCCTGGCCGATGTGCTGGCGGCCAGCATCATCCGCGCGTGGGTGGAGTGTGGCTGCAGTGATTCCACCGGCTGGATCGCGGCGGTGCGCTGCCCGAAGATCGGCAAGGTGATCGCCGCCATCCATGCAGATCCGGAGGGCGACTGGAGCGTGCCCGTGCTGGCCGACCTGATGGGCGCCTCGCGCTCGCGCTTCGCCGAGGCCTTCACGCGCACCATGGGCGAGAGCCCGGCCCGCTACGTGGCCAAGATCAAGATGTTCCAGGCGCGGCGTTGGATCGCCGACGACGGCATGCGCATCGCCGTCGCGGCTGATCGCCTGGGCTATGACTCCGAGGCCTCGTTCAGTCGGGCGTTCAAGCGGATCATCGGGCACCCGCCGAGCGCGTCGCGCCACGGGCAGGCCCTGGCCACGGTGGACTAGCGCCGGCGCAACGCCTAGGACAAACCAAGGCCCGGCGCCTGGCCGGCCCGGGTAGCATCTCCTCATAAAGAATCGAAGGGGGTGTGATGGACGTTTTATTGCTGAACCCGCCGCACACGGCCATCGGCAGCCGCATTCCGAAAGAGCAGTTGCCGCCGCTGGGCCTGCTCAGCATTGGCGGCCCCTTGATCGACGCAGGCTTCATGGTGCGGCTGGTGGATGCCGAATTCGGCCCCATGACCCTGGGCGAGATCGTGCAGGCCGTGAGCGTGCAGCCGCCATCGGTGCTGATGATCGGGCACTCGGGCTCCAGCTCGGTCCATGTCACCGTGATCGACCTGTGTGAGCGCATCAAACGCGTCTGCCCGGACACGCTGATCGTCTATGGCGGCGTGCATCCTACCTACCACTGGGACGAGATCCTGCGCGATCACGCCTGCATCGACTTCATCGTGCGTGGCGAAGGCGAACGCACGGCCCTGCAGCTGATGCAGGCCCTGGACCAAGGCACGCCGCTGGACGAGGTGGACGGCATCGCCTTCCGGCGCGACGGGGTGCCCACCGACACGCCGCCGGCCGAGATGATCCGCGACCTCGACGATTACCGCGTGGGCTGGGAGCTGATCGAGCACAGCCGTTACAGCTACTGGGGTGGCAAGCGCGCGGTGGTGGTGCAGTTCTCGCGCGGCTGCCCCTACCCGTGCAGCTACTGCGGCCAGCGTGGCTACTGGACGCAATGGCGCCACCGTGATCCGGTCAGGTTCGCGAAGGAGCTGGCGCGCCTGCACCGCGAGCAGGGCGTCGAGCTGATCAACTTCGCCGACGAGCTGCCCACCGGCTCGCGCAAGGCCTGGAAGGCATTTCTTGAAGCACTCATCGCCGAGAACGTGCCGCTGCTGCTGGTCGGCTCCACCCGTGCCGGCGACATCGTGCGCGATGCCGACATCCTGCACTTGTACAAGCGCGCTGGCGTGATCCGCTTCCTGCTGGGCATCGAGAGCTATGACGAGGCCACGATCGAGGCCATCCGCAAGAAGGCCACCACCACGGAAGACCGGCAGGCGATCGCCCTGATGCGCGAGCACGGCATCATCTCGATGGCCACCTGCGTGATCGGGTTCCAGGAAGAGACCGATCGCGACTACTGGAAGACCTTCCGCCACCTGCTGAGCTACGACCCCGACCAGATCCAGCTGCTGTACGCCACGCCGCACCGCTGGACGCCCTTCTTCGACGACGTGCAGGATCGCCAGGTGATCCAGGAGGATACGCGCCGCTGGGACTACAAGCACCAGGTGCTCAGCGGCGGCAAGGTGCCACCGTGGCGCGTCTTCCTGTGGTTCAAGCTGATCGAGGTCTTTGTGCAGATGCGGCCCAGCCAGGTGGCACGGATGCTCTTGCACCGCGACCCGGACTACCGCCATGCCATGCGCTGGTACACGCGCATGGGGCGGCGCGTGTGGTTCAGCGAGGTGCGGGAGTTCGTGATGGACACGCGGCTTCGGCGTCATGGGCCGACGCTGCGCGAGTTCCTGGGGCAATCACTCTCTCACCGGGAGTACGCGCTGAGCAAGAAGCGCAAGACGATTCCGGTGATGCCGGTGCCGGGCAAGCCGCTGGATCAGTCTTCCAGGATCAACATCGCTTCGTCTCGCCAATAGTTGGCGGCCGCGTAGAAGCCTTCCCACACGCAGCCGTTGCAGCCTCGCCCGCAGCAGGTGGTCGGTTCGGGCGGCGGGGCGCGCAGGGTGACGCCCTGGCTGGCTGCGCGTTCTTGCAGGGCCTGGAAGGCGGCGCGGGCCGTGTCCAGGTCGGTGAGCAGGCCGGTCATGGGGTTGTTCTGGATCAGCGGTGTTGGCAAAGGGCGTCGCCGGGGCGGGCAGGCCCTGGAAGGGGATGCCATGATATAGACCTCAGCGGCTTTCGGCCTGGAGTGCCCGCACGATGCCTGTCCTGCCACCGTCCAAACCCGTCACCTGGCGCACGCTCATCCTCACGGCGGCCTTGCTGCTGCTGTTGATGACGGCCTTGGCGGCAGGCGCCGGCTGGTGGGCCTGGAACCACCTGGTGGCCCAGGTGGCGCTCAAGGAGCAGACGGCGCTGATCAAGCTGCCGGAGCAGTTGGCCGTGCGCGCGGCCGTGAGCAACCGGGTGCAGGTCAAGGTCGATGAGCGCCTGCCGGTGCGCGTGCCCATCTCGCAGGCGCTCAGCATCCCCATCACCGAGCCCATCCCGATCAAGGTGGCGGTGGACACCATGGTGCCCATCGACCTGGAGGTGCCCGTCAAGCACGTGCTCAAGGTGGACCAGGCCATCGACCTGGATGCCAAGGTGCAGACGCGCGTGCTGGGCTTCAACGTGACCCTGCCCATCAAGGGCCGCGTGCCGCTGCGCGCCGACGTGCCGGTGGACATCGTGATTCCGGTGCGCAAGCAGATCCCCGTGTCGCTGAACATGCCGGCCGTGGTGCGCCTGCCAGAACCGCTGCACGCACAGGTGGACACGGTGTTCGAAACCACCATCCCGATCAAGCAGTCCATGAGCCTGCCGGTGACTGCGCCGGTGGACGCCACCTTGACCTTCCCGGGCCAGGTGGTGGAGGCCGGCCTGCAACTGGTGCGGCTGGATCTGCCCTTCGATGCGATCCGCGTGCTGCCGCGGGAGGCACCGCCTTGGTGGCCCAAGCAGTGGCCGGTGGCCGGGCCCGTGGCCAGTGGGGCGGTGGGCGTTGGTGGGCTGGCCGAGCCAGCACGTGGGGCAGAGGCGGCACCAGCGCCCGCCGTGTCCACACCATCGTCCCATGTCGGTGGCGAAGGCCTGAAACTGCGCAGCCGCTGAGCACGGGTCGATGTCCACGCAAACCTTGGCCCCGTCAGCACCACCGCCGGCCCCCGGAGGCTGGAACCGTCCCGTCACGCGCCGCGCGCTGCTGCTGGTGAGCCTGCTGACCGCGCTGCTGTGGTTGGCGCTGGTGGTGGCCGGGTTCTTCTACGTGCGGCGCGAGTGGGTCACGGTGCTGGAGATGCGCGATCAGCCCGTGCAACTCCGCCTGCCCGAAGGCCTGGCCGCGCGGGCCGAGGTGGCCGAGCCCGTGCTCACGCACCTGGAATCGACCCAGCGCCTGCGGCTGCCCCTGAACCAGGAGGTGCGCGTGCAGGTGCAGAACAACTTGAAAGCGCACACCGTGATCGACACGGTGGTGCCGGTGCACACGGTGGTGAATTTCGAAGGCGACATCCCGGTGGACACCACGGTGAGCGCCGAGGTGCCGGTGGTGTCGTGGTGGCCGAGCTTTCCGGTGACGATCCCGGTGAAGGTGGTGGTACCCGTGAAGGTGGCCGTGCCCGTGTCGGCCCAGATCCCGCTGGCGCTGGCGCTGGACGTGTCGGGCGAGCTGGCCGGCCCGCTGCGCGTGCCCATCAAGACGGTGCTGGACACGCAGGTGGTTCTGCGTGCCAACGTGCGGGCGCAGGTCAGCAGCAGCACGGATTTCTCGCTGCTGTCGCCGGTGGAGCCTTTCGGCGTGGACATCCGGCATGCGCGTTTTCAACTGCCGATGTCGGATTTCGGCTGGACGATGGTGTCAGGGCGATGATGCCTGCCGCGAGCGCGCGGGCCACCACACGAATGAGGGACCCCCTGGATGAAATGTGACGCCATGTGACGATAATGGCCGTTCATCAGGGAGCAAGACAATGAACTTTGGCATGCAGGGGGCCGGCTACCGCTGGCTGGGAATGTTGGCGCTGGCCTTGGCCGCGCAAAGCGCTCAGGCGGCTGGTGAATGGACGTTCACCGACATCGGTTACCCGCCCGACGGCAGGATGAGCACGCCTGGCGGCATCAATGAGCATGGCCAGGTGGCCGGCAGCAGCTTCGCGCCGCGTGAGACGGTGTTCATGTGGCAAGGCGGTGTCATTTCCGATCTGGAAACCCGCTACCAGTCCAGCGCTTATGGCCTCAACGATGCGGGCCAGGTGGTTGGCGGCGCCTTCCCCATCAGGCCTGGCGAGATCGTCTACGGTTACGAAGCCGCCTTATGGACCAACGGGGCCATGGTGAGCCTGGGGGTGCTCTCCGGAGGCCGGAACAGCACGGCTTACGACATCAACAACAGCGGCCAGGTCGTGGGTGTCAGCGACACCTTGCTGCCTTACAGCGACCACAAGGACCGGGCTTTTCTCTGGAACGGCACCAGCATGGTGGACCTTGGTGCCTTGACCGCCACCGGCAGCAGCGGCGCGAATGCCATCAACGCGTCGGGTCAGGTAGTGGGGTACTCCAGCGCCGCTGACGGGTTCGGTTCGAAGCATGCCGTCCTGTGGGACAAGGGACAACTGATTGATCTCAGCGGATCATCGGCATCCCGGTTCGGTGATTCCGCCTACGACATCAACGATGTCGGCCAGATCGTGGGCATCGAACTGGACAAGGCCGTGCTGTGGCAAGACGGCCAGCGCACCGTGCTGGGCGGGTTGGCCGGTGACGACTGGAGCGCGGCCCTGGCCATCAACAACGCTGGCGTGGCCGTGGGCTTCAGCGATCGCAATTTCAGTGGATCGAACGACCAGCGCGCCGTGATGTGGCTGCATGGTGAAGTGATCGATCTCAACAGCCTGGCTGACGTGGTGGCCACGGGCTGGACCCTGCTGTCGGCCACGGACATCAACGAGGCCGGGCAGATCGTGGGCATGGGCGTGAATCCCCAGGGCTTCTACCAGGGCTATGTGTTGTCACCCGTTCCGGAGGTGAATACTCAGGTGATGTCGATGATGGGCTTGCTGGCCGTGTCTCTGCTCAGGCTTCACCGCAGAACCCGGTCCGCTCGGGCGGCATAAGCGCCGAGCAAGAAAAAAGGGCTGCAGGATCTGCAGCCCTTTTTGTTTTACAGCGGCTTGACCGCATCCCCTTGAGGCGGGGCGGATGCCTGTGCGGCCGACGGCTCGCCCCAGCTGCCACCCAGCGCGCGGATCAGGCCCACCGTGGTGGTGGCCCACGAACCGCGCAACTGCACGGCCTGGCGCTCGATGGCCAGCAGGCTGCGCTGCGTGTCGATCAGCGTGAGGTAGCTGTCTTCACCGGCGCGGTAGCGCTTGTCGGCCAGTTCGGCCGAGCGGCGCGCGGCCACCACGGCTTCGTCCAGCGACTCGGTCTGGTCACGCACGGCGGCCAGGCCCGAGAGCTTGTCCTCCACGTCGCCGAAGGCGCCCAGCACGGTCTGGCGGTAGCTGGCCACCGATTCGTCCAGCGAGGCCTCGGCCCGCGTGATGTTGGCCTTGTTGCGGCCGCCATCGAACAGGGGCATCGACAGCACGGCGTTGACCAGCCAGGCGCGCGCGCTCCAGTCGAACAGGTTGTGCAGCTCGTACGAGGCGTTGCCGCCATTGGCCGTCAGCATCAGCGCCGGGAACACGGCCGAGCGGGCCTGGCCCACGCGGGCCGTGGCGGCCATCATCTGCGCCTGCGCGGCGGCCACGTCGGGGCGGCGCTCCAGCAGGGCCGAGGGCAGGCCGGCCGGCACGTGCGGCACCTTGGCATCCGTGGCCAGGGGCTGCGGTGCGAGGTTGAAGTTGGCCGGGGCCTGGCCCAGCAGCAGCGCCAGGGCATGTTCCACCTGCGCACGCTGGCCGCGCACGCCCTGCAGTTCGGCGCGCGTGGTGGCCAGATCGGTGCGGGCACGGGCCACGTCCAGCTCGGACACGTCGCCCGCGTCCTTGCGCTTGCCGATCAGGTTCGACGTTTCCTGGCGCAGGCCGAGGGTGCGCTCCAGCACGGCCACTTCGGCATCCAGCGTGCGCAGGTTGAAGTAGGCCTGGGCCACGTCGGCCTGCAGGGTCAGCAGCACCGAGCGGTAGGTGGCTTCGCTGGCCTGCGCGTCGGCCTGGGCGGCGTTCACGCTGTTGGCCACGCGGCTGAACAGGTCGACCTCGTAACTGGCGCTCAGGCCGGCGTTCCACACCGTGCCCGGGGGCAAGTTGGTGTCGGCCGAGTAGCCCTGCTGGGCCGGCGCGTACTTCTGGCGCGTCACACCAGCGTTGATGCCCACCTGCGGCAGTCGGTCAGCCCGGGCACTGCCCAGCGAGGCACGGGCGGCCTTGACCCGGGCCGCGGCGACCGCAAGGCTGGGGTTGGCGGCTTCAGCCTGCTGTTGCAGTTCGTTGAGCTTGGCGTCGTCGAAGGCGAGCCACCAGGCGCCGCGCGGGGCGGCTTCCGAGGGCTCGGCGGTTTTCCACTGGCCTTGCGGCGCGGCGGCGGTGGTCGTGGCGTTGGCTTCGGTCGCGGCGGCTTCCTTGAAGCCGGCCGGCACGCTGAGCTTGGCATCGCGGGGCTCGGGCGCGGTGGCGCACCCGGCCAGCACCAGTGCCAGCATCAGCGGGGTGAGGGTGTGTCGAAGGGACATCATGTGATCAAGCCTCCTGGATGAGGGCGTCTTGAGGCGGGACCTGGGGCTCGTCGGTGCGGCGGCCTTCCAGGCGCACGGCCAGGAAGCGCAGCAGCACGTAGAACACCGGCGTCAGGAACAGGCCGAACAGCGTCACGCCCAGCATGCCGGCGAACACGGCCACGCCCATGGCATGGCGCATTTCCGAACCGGCGCCGCTGGAGAACACCAGGGGCACCACACCCATGATGAACGCGATGGACGTCATCAGGATCGGGCGCAGACGCAGGCGGCTGGCTTCCAGCGCGGCGGCGACGATGGTGCGGCCATGGTGTTCCAGCTCGCGGGCGAACTCGACGATCAGGATCGCGTTCTTGGCCGAGAGGCCCACCAGCACGAACAGCGCGATCTGCGTGAAGATGTTGTTGTCGCCCTTGGTGATGTACACCCCGGCCAACGCGCACAGCATCGACATCGGCACGATCAGGATCACGGCCAGGGGCAGCGTCCAGCTTTCGTACTGCGCGGCCAGCACCAGGAACACCAGCAGCACGCACAGCGGGAACACGTAGACCATGGTGTTGCCGGCCAGGATCTCCTGGTAGGTCAGGTCGGTCCACTCGAAGCCCACGCCCTTGGGCAGGGTCTCGGCGGCGATCTTCTCCATGATCTCCTTGGCCTGGCCAGACGACACGCCGGGGGCGGCGCCACCGTTGATGTCGGCCGCCACGTAGGCGTTGTAGCGCTGCACGCGGTCGGGGCCGTAGCTGTCCGAGATCTTCAGCAGGCTGCCCAAGGGCACCATCTCGCCACTGTTGCTGCGCACCTTGAGTTGAGAGATCGACTCGGGCGTGCTGCGGAAGGGCGCGTCGGCCTGGGCCATCACCTGGAAGGTGCGGCCGAACTTGTTGAAGTCGTTGACGTACAGCGAGCCCAGGTTGATCTGCAGCGTGTCGAAGATGCTGCTCAAAGGCACGCCCATCTGCTTGGCCTTGACGCGGTCCACATCGGCGAACAGCTGCGGCACGTTGATCTGGTAGCTGCTGAACACACCGGCCAGTTGCGGCGTCTGCCAGGCCTTCATCTGCAGGGCCATGGTGGCCTTGTACAGCTCGTCGTAGCCCACGTTGCCGCGGTCTTCGATGAACAGCTTGAAGCCGCCGATGGCGCCCATGCCGTTCACCGCGGGCGGCGGGAACACCATGATGAAGGCATCCTGGATGGCGCCCAGGCGCTTGTTGACCTCGGCCGCGATGGCGTCGCCCGTGCGGGCAGGGTCACCCTTGCGCTTGTGGAAGTCCTCCAGCGTGTAGAACACGATGCCGGCGTTGGGCGCGTTGGTGAAGCCGTTGATCGACAGGCCGGGGAAGGCCACCGATTCGGCCACGCCGGGCACCGACTTGGCGATGTCCGACATGCGGCGGATCACGGCGTCGGTGCGGTCCAGCGAGGCGGCATCAGGCAACTGCGCGAAGCCCACCAGGTACTGCTTGTCCTGCGCCGGCACGAAGCCCGAGGGCACGGCCTTGAACACGAAGAACGCGGCCACGCACAGCACCAGGTACACGCCCATGGTGGCGACCTTGTGGTTCAGGGTGCCCTGCACGCCGCCTTGGTAGCGGTGCGAGGCGCGGTCGAACACGCGGTTGAAGCGCTTGAAGAAGCCGCCCAGCAGCCAGTCCATGCCGCGTGCCAGCCGGTCCTTGGGGGCGTCGTGCGGCTTGAGCAGCACGGCGGCCAGGGCGGGTGACAGCGTCAGTGAGTTGATGGCCGAGATCACCGTCGAGATGGCGATGGTCAGCGCGAACTGCTTGTAGAACTGGCCCGTCAGGCCGGCCACATAGGCGATGGGCACGAACACGGCGCACAGCACCAGCGCGATGGCGATGATGGGGCCGGAGACCTCCTTCATGGCCTGGATGGTGGCAGCACGCGGGTTCAGGCCGTTGGCGATGTTGCGCTCCACGTTCTCGACCACCACGATGGCGTCGTCCACCACGATGCCGATGGCCAGCACCAGGCCGAACAGCGACAGCGTGTTGATCGAGAAGCCGAAGCCCAGCAGCACCGCGAAGGTACCGACGATGGACACGGGCACGGCCAGCAGCGGGATGATGGACGCGCGCCAGGTCTGCAGGAACACGATCACCACCAGCACCACCAGGGCCACGGCCTCCAGCAGCGTCATGATCACGGCCTTGATCGAGTCGCGCACGAACTGCGTCGGGTCGTAGACGATGGCGTAGTCGACGTCGGGCGGGAAGTCCTTCTTCAGCTCGTCCATCGCGGCGCGCACGTCGGTCGACAACTGCAGCGCGTTGGAGTTGGGCGCCTCGAAGATGCCCATGCCCACCGCCGGCTTGTTGTTGAGCAGCGAGCGCAGCGCGTAACCGTTGGAGCCCAGCTCGATGCGCGCCACGTCACGCAGGTGCGTGATGCCGCCATCGGTGTTGGTCTTGACGATGATGTTGCCGAACTCTTCTTCCGTGCTCAGGCGCCCGGAGGCGTTGACCGAGAGCTGGAAGGGCGCCTTGGTGTCGGGCGGGGCACCCACCACACCGGCGGCCACCTGCACGTTCTGCTCGCGGATGGCGGCCACCACGTCGGCGGCCGTCATGCCGCGCTGCGCGACCTTCTGCGGGTCCAGCCACACGCGCATGGCGTAGTCGCCGGCACCGAAGATCTGCACATCGCCCATGCCGTTGAGGCGGGCCAGGCGGTCCTTGATGTTCAAGGTGGCGTAGTTGCGCAGGTAGACGTCGTCGTAGCTGCCCTTGGGCGACAGCAGGTGGACCACCAGCGTCAGGTTGGGCGAGGCCTTGACGGTCGTCACGCCGAATTGGCGCACTTCCTCGGGAAGGCGGGGCAGGGCGCGCTGCACGCGGTTCTGCACCTGGGTTTCGGCCTGCTCGACGTTGGTGCCGATCTTGAAGGTGACGGTCAGCGTGAGCACGCCGTCGGTCGTGGCCTGCGAGGACATGTAGAGCATGTTCTCGACGCCGTTGATCTGCTCCTCCAGCGGGGCGGCCACGGTTTCGGCGATCACCTTGGGGTTGGCGCCGGGGAACTGGGCGCGCACCACCACCGAGGGCGGCACCACCTCGGGGTATTCCGAGATGGGCAGCTTGAAGATGGAGATCGCACCCGCGATGAAGACCAGGATGGACAGCACGGCCGCAAAGATCGGCCTGTCCACGAAGAATCGTGAAATGTTCATGAGGGGTTCCTCGCTGACTTATTGCTTGGCGGCAGCGGCCGAGGCGCCACCTTGCGGCGCTTCCATCGGCACGACCTGCGGTGCCACGGGCGCACCAGGGCGCACGCGCTGCAGGCCATCGACCACGACCTTGTCACCGGCCTTCAGGCCCGACGAGACCACGCGCAGCGGGCCCACGGTCGTGCCCAGCTGTACCGGACGGTACTCGGGGATGTTGTTGGCCGCGACCACGTAGACGAACTTGCGGTTCTGGTCGGTGCCGATGGCGCGTTCGGCCACCAGCGTCGAGGCGGCACCGGTCGAGGAATCCTCACCCACCTGCACCTTGGCGAACAGGCCCGGGGTCAGCAAACCATCCTTGTTGTCGATCACGGCGCGCATGCGCACGCTGCCGGCCTGCGGGTCGATCTGGTTGTCGACGAACTCCAGGCGCCCGGCGTGCGGGAAGCCCTGTTCGTTGGCCAGGCCGATGCGCACCTTCAGCGCGGCGGGGTTGCTGCGGGCCAGCTTGCCCACTTGCAGGTAGGTGGTCTCGTCGCTGTTGAAGCTCACGTACATCGGGTTGGCCGACACCACCGAGGTCAGCACGGTGCTGCCATCGACCAGGTTGCCCACCGTCACTTCGGCCTTGCCGACGCGGCCGTCGAAGGGCGCGCGGATGGTGGTCCATTCCAGGTTCAGGCGGGCCGTCTGCAGCGCGGCCTGGTCGGCGCGGGCGCCGGCATCGAGCTGTTGCACGTTGGACGAGCGCTCGTCGTAATCACGCTGGGCGATGGCGTTTTCAGACAGCAGGCGCTTGGAGCGCGCCTGCTCGGTGCGGGCCAGCTCCAGCTTGGCCTGCGAGCTGGCAGCGGCGGCTTCGGCGCGGGCCACTTCGGCCTGGTAGGGGCGCTGGTCGATCACGAAGAGCACGTCGCCCTTCTTGACCAGCATGCCGGGCTTGAGCTGCACGCGGTCGATGTAGCCGGAAACGCGCGGGCGCAACTGGGCGCGGTCGATGGCTTCGACCAGGCCGGAGAACTCGCGCTGCTCGGTCACCTGGCGGGTGATCACTTCGGCGACGGACACAGGCGCGGCGGGCGGCGCGCCACCGGCGGCTGCCTGGGCACTTTGCTCTTCACCGCAGCCGCTGAGGGCACCGATGGCGAGCGCGGCAGCAAGGGCGCTCAGGACGAAGCGAGGTTGGACGGTTTTCATGGAGAACGCTCCCGGGGTCTGATGGAGATGGACGAAGGTGTGATGACGAGGGTGCTGCATGGCGTTTGACAGACTGATGTTGTTGTCGATCTGGGGTGCTGTCTCTTGTTTTTATGGAAGGCTGAAAGGCCGGAGGGTGGGTTCGAACCCCTCCTGATGACTCACTGGTGCGCGCTGAGGAACTGCTTCATCGCGGTCACGCTGGGGTCGTCGGAGGTGATCGAACATCGCTCCTTGTTGTCGAGGATGTCGTCGGGCGGGGGAAGGGTGATTTGCGCCACCTCGTTGCCGGCGTGGCGCAGCTTGTCGGCGTAGGCACGGCCTTCGTCCGAGAGCGGGTCGCCTTGCGTGTGCATGATCAGCGCCGGGGGCAGGTTGCCCAGGCGGCTGGCGTGCAGCGGGCTGGCGTAGGGGTGCAGGCGGTCGGCCGGGTTGGGCAGGTACAGGCGGTAGCTGCGCTCCACGTCGCGGGCCACCTTGCGGGTGGCATCCTCGTCGGCGGCGCAGCGCATCGAGGCGCAGTGCAGGCTGGCATCGAGCATCGGCATGATCAGGATCTGTCCGGCCAGCTCGGGGCCTTGCCGATCGCGGCACACCATGGCCGACACGGCCGCCAGGTTGCCCCCTGCTTCCACACCGGCCACGAACAGGTGGCTGCCCTTCCATCCAAGCTTGGTGCGTTGCCGCACGGCCTGGGTCAATACCGCGTGGGCGTCCTCGACCGCGGCAGGGAAGGGGCGCTCGGGCGCCAGGGTGTAGCAGGGGGCCAGGATGTTGACCTCGCACGTGTCGGCCAGCACGCGCAGGCAAGGGTCGGACGCTTCGGTGTCGTCTACCACGAAGCCGCCCGGATGGAAAAACACCACCAGCGTCTCGTTGGCCTTCTTGCGCGGCGCGCCCCGGAACAGCCGCACGTGCACCTGGCCAGCGTGGCCGGGCCAGTCGAACAGCTCGTCGGGTTGACCTGCGAGTTCAGGAAGATCGGACATGATGGAGGCGCCAAACGGCGCGCCTGGGGGTATTCGAGGTAAGTGACTGTATTGATTGCTGCAATGTCAATAAACTACCTACAACGGAATTGACTGTTCGGAAATCTGAACAATGGACAAAATCAAAGCGATTGAAGCCTTCGTGGGGGTGGTCGACACGGGCGGGTTTACCCGTGCGGCGGAGCTTTTGAACGCCCCCAAGGCCACCATCTCGACCCTGGTGCAGGAGTTGGAAACGCAACTCGGTGTCCGATTGCTGCACCGCACCACGCGCAAGGTCACGGTCACGGCCGATGGCGCGGCTTATTACGAGCGCTGCCGCCGCATCCTCGATGACTTGCGTGAGGCGGACGAGTCCGTGTCGCCCCGCCAGGGCCTGCCCAGCGGCCGCCTGCGCGTGGACGTGCCCACCAGCATGGCCAGCTTCCTGATGTTCACCGGCATGAACGACTTCCTCACGCGCTACCCGGACATCAGCCTGGAGATGGGCTGCAGCGACCGGGTGGTCAACATGGTCAGCGAAGGCGTGGACTGCGTGATCCGTGTGGGCGAGGTCAGCGATCCGACGCTGGTGGCGCGGCGCATCGGCTCGATGCAGTTCAAGACCTGCGCGGCCAAGTCCTACGTGGAGGTGCACGGCGTGCCGGCCCATCCTGACGAGTTGCGTGGCCACCGTTGGGTGAACTACTTCATGCCGGGCCGCAACGCCGCCACCTGGGACTTCGCCAAGGATGGACAGCGCATCGAGCTGCAGCCCGACGGGGGCCTGTCCGTCAACGATTCCAATGTGTATGAGGACGCCGTGCTCGCGGGCCTGGGCATCGGCCAGTTGCCCAGCTTCACCTTCGAGTGCGCCTGCCGCGCCGGTGAACTGGTGGCGGTGCTGCCCGACTGGACGACCGACCCGCTGCCGGTGCACGTGCTGTTCCCGTCGAACCGGCACCTGTCGATCAAGGTGCAGGCCTTTGTGGAGTGGATGGCCGAGTTTTTCGAGAAGACGCCGGGCTTGCGCCGGGTGTAAGGGGTGTTGATGGGGGCCAAGCAAAGCCCGCATGCGCTGACCGCCTGGCGCATTGACAAAACCGCGTCGCCCCCGGATGCTTGGGGCCGTTCATGCCGTCTTGTTGAATCGCCTGGTGAGACCGACAGCCCATGAAGCCCGCGCCCATTCCCAGCGACGACCTCCAGCGCCTGCAGGCCTTGCGCGAACTGCTGATCCTGGACACGCCCCCTGAAGAACGCTTTGACCGCGTGGCCGCCTTCGCGGCCGCCGAGTTCGACGTGCCCATCTGCGTGATCAGCCTGGTCGACGAGAACCGCCAGTGGTTCAAGGCCCGCGTGGGTGTCGACGTGTGCGAGACACCACGCGACGTGTCCTTCTGCGGCCATGCGCTGCAGCAGTCCGACGTGCTGTTGATCGAGGATGCCTTGAAAGACGAGCGCTTCCACGACAACCCGCTCGTCACCGGTGAGCCCCACATCCGCTTCTACGCCGGCGCGCCCTTGATGCTGCCCAACGGCTTCGTGGCCGGCACGCTGTGCGTGATCGACACCAAGCCTCGCCAGGTGGATGCGATCGACTTGGCCATCCTGGGCTCGCTGCGTGAACTGGTCGTGGCCGAACTGCTGGGCCAGGCCCCGCCCGACGATGCCGTGCAGGGCGGTGACGTGAGAGGGGAAGGAAGCCTGCATGCCGTCTGACCGTTTCAGCCTGCTGCTGGTGGAGCCTTACTTCGTGCTGCGCAGCACCGTCACCTCGGTGGCGCGCGGCCTGGATCTCGGTGACATCCATGCCGCGCCCAGCCACGAGGCCGCGGCCCAGATGCTGATGGCCCGCCCCTTCGATGCCTTCGTGATCTCGGTGGGCGAAGACGGCGGCGGCCTCAAGCTCATCAACACCCTGCGCGGCGGCGCCACGCGCAGCCGGGGCGATGCGCCCGTGGTGGTCACCGCCGATTTCTGCGACGAGCGCGCCGTCGTGGCCTTCAAGCAACTGCAGGTTCGGCGTGTGCTGCTCAAGCCCTTCAAGGTCAAGGACGTGGTGGAGACCATCACCGCACTGGCCCAGCGCGAGCGCCAGGCCGTGGCCGGTTGAGTTCTAGGGGCTGGCCATGGGCCCTTTATTGACGATGATGTCGACATGAACCAAGTCAGCAGTGTGAACAGCAGCCGCCCGCACGAGGGCAAGACGGTGACCGTGGTGCAGCACCTCTCCTTCGAGGACCTGGGCTCCTTCGCCGAGGTGCTCGACGACCAGGGCTTCAGCGTGCAGTACCGCCAGGCCGGCGTCGATGAACTGGGCAGCAGCGTGGCCAGCGCCGACCTGCTGGTGGTGCTGGGCGGCCCCATCGGTGTCTATGAAGAAGAGGCTTATCCCTTTCTGGTAGACGAGGTGGCGGCCATCGGTCACCGTTTGCGTGCCGGCCGGCCCACGCTGGGCATCTGCCTGGGTGCGCAGCTGATCGCCAAGGCGATGGGCGCGCGCGTCTATCCCGGTGAGCACAAGGAGATCGGCTTCGGTGAGCTGTCGTTGAGCCCCGAGGGCACGCGATCGCCGCTCAAGCACCTGGCCGGCACGCCCGTGCTGCACTGGCATGGCGACACTTTCGAACTGCCTGATGGCGCGCTGCGTCTGGCCTCCAGCCCGTTGTACCCCCACCAGGCGTTCTCGGTTGGCGCCAATGTGCTGGCGCTGCAGTTCCATCCGGAGTCCGAGGCCGCGCGCTTCGAACGCTGGCTGATCGGCCATGCTTGCGAATTGTCCAAGGCCGACATCGACATCCCCGCCTTGCGGGCCGACAACGTGCAACTGGGCCGTGCGCTGGAAGAGGCCGGCGCGCGCGTGCTGAGCGACTGGCTGGGCAGCGTGCGCTGGGGGTGATCTTGCCGCTATGATGTTTCTCGGCGGCACCATCCGCCGCCAGCGTCGCTCGGACGGTTCCGGGCGCTCACGTTGATTGGAAACCACATGTCTGCTTCCCCAGGCAAGCGCCGCTTCGCGCGCATCGATCGCCTGCCCCCGTACGTCTTCAACATCACGGCCGAACTCAAGCTGGCCGCCCGCCGACGCGGTGAAGACATCATCGACATGAGCATGGGCAACCCCGATGGGGCCACGCCGCCGCACATCGTCGCCAAGCTCACCGAAGTGGCCCAGCGGCCCGACACCCACGGCTACTCGGCCTCCAAGGGCATCCCGCGGCTGCGGCGCGCCATCTCGCACTGGTACAAGGACCGCTACGACGTCGACATCGACGCCGACAAGGAAGCCATCGTCACCATCGGCTCCAAGGAGGGGCTGGCCCACCTGATGCTGGCCACGCTGGACCGGGGCGACACGGTGCTGGTGCCCGACCCGAGCTACCCCATCCACATCTATGGCGCCGTGATCGCGGGCGCCGACATCCGTTCCGTGCCGCTGGTGCCCGGCGTGGACTTCTTTGCCGAGCTGGAAAAGGCCATCCGCGGCAGCTACCCCAAGCCCAAGATGATGGTGCTGGGTTTTCCGTCCAACCCCACGGCGCAGTGCGTGGAACTGGACTTCTTCGAGCGCGTGATCGCCCTGGCGCGCAAGCACGACATCTTCGTCGTGCATGACCTGGCCTACGCCGACATCGTGTTCGATGGCTGGAAGGCTCCGTCGATCATGCAGGTGCCCGGTGCCAAGGACATCGCGGTCGAGTTCTTCACGCTCAGCAAGAGCTACAACATGGCCGGCTGGCGCGTGGGCTTCATGGTGGGCAACCCCGAGCTGGTGGCCGCGCTGGCCCGCATCAAGAGCTACCACGACTACGGCACCTTCACGCCGCTGCAGGTGGCCGCCATCGCCGCGCTGGAAGGCGATCAGCAGTGCGTGAAGGACATCGCCGCGCAGTACCAGAAGCGGCGCGATGTGCTCTTCAAGGGGCTGACCGAGGCAGGCTGGGCGGTCGATTGCCCCAAGGCGTCGATGTACATCTGGGCCCGCATTCCCCAGCGCTACCAGCACCTCGGGTCGCTGGAGTTCGCCAGGCAGCTGATGGCGCGGGCCAAGGTCTGCGTCTCGCCCGGCATCGGCTTCGGTGACCACGGCGACGACCATGTCCGATTTGCCCTGATCGAGAACGAGTCCCGTATCCGACAGGCGGTGCGGGGCATCAAGGCCATGTTCAAGCAGGACGGCATCGTGCCTGCATGATCGTGGCCTTGTCAGCCGGGCAGGCGTTGGTTCTGCCCGGTTTTCATGCTTTTGATGGCCCGACCCTTGTGTTGGAATGAGGTGCAACGGGTACGCTGAGGCTTGCCGCCCCCGGTACCCGGACCGATGGTTGTGGAATGCATGGGCGGCCACTTTCTTCGCTTTTGCGACCTTTGCGCACGCCGCCCTGCTCGCCGATGAAACGCCTCCATGTCTCGGGCCGTCAGCTCGCCGCGCTGTTGTGTGCGGCGGTGGGCTTGCTGGTCATGGGATTCGTGCTGTTGCAGCACCAGGCCTGGCTCCAGGTGCTGCCCAGTTCGTCGCCCCCGGTGTTCAACGTGGGGCTGCTGTCGCTGGCCAGTGCCCGGCTGGTCTGGGATGCGCACCGGCGCGCCCGCCTGATCACGCGTCTGGCGGCCCTGCTGGTGCTGGTGCTGCCGGCGGCCGTGCTGGCCCAGATCGTCTTCGGCTTCAGCCTGGGCATCGACTGGCCGCGCATCCACCAGGCCTTGCCCGACACGGCCAATCCAGGCCGCATGGCGCCCAACAGCTGCGTGGCCTTCATGTGCTTCGGCGCGGCCGTGGCCCTGATCCAGGACCGGCCGGCGGGCCGCTGGGTGCGCGGACTGATCATGACCTTGCTGCTGGGCGGCCTGCTGCTGGGCCTGTCAGGTCTGGCGGGCTACCTGCTGGACCTGGAGGCCCTGTACCGGGTGATGGACTACAACAAGATGTCCATCGTGACCTCGGTCGTGCTGGTCACCGTGGGCGCGGCGCTGTGGATCGCGATGATCCGCCTGGAGCCGCCCAAGCGCTTCGAACAGCAGGAGAACCGCATCACCGCCACGGCCGTGGCCGTGCTCAGCCTGGTGGCCGTGCTGTCGGGGATGACCACCTTCGCCGTCCTGCAGGATGGCTTCAAGGAGTCTGTGGCGCGGGAGGCGGGCGAGACGGCCCGCGGACAGGCCATTGCCTTCGCGCACAGCCTGGAACAGGACATCGAATCGGCTCAGGACGTGGCACGGCACCTGGACCTGCGCAAGCTGCTGGTGCGCCTGGACGCACAGCCCAACGATGCAGAGGCCCTGGCCGAACTGCGCGAGGTGGTCGAGAGCTTCAGCGTCTACGATTTCACGGCCGTGTCCGTCTACCTCAGCAATGGCCATCCGTTGATGGAAGTGGGCGAGCAGCGCATGGGCCAGGCCGATGTGCGCCTGCCCATCGAAGGCGAATTCACCTGGCTGCTGTGGGACAACGGCCTGCTGCTGCGCACCCGCACCGAGGTCGTCCACCAGGGCCGCACGGTGGGCGTGCTGGTCAGCGAGATGCGGCTGCACATGCTCACCGAGCTGATGCAGGATCTGCAGCAGAACGGCCACAGTGGCGATCTCCTGCTGTGCAGCCGTGTCGGAGGGCAGGCCGTGTGCATGCCGTCGCGCTTCTATGCGGCCAACAAGCACATCGACATCTTTCGCCAGGGCCGTGTAGAACAGCCCATCGCCCGGGCCCTGCTGGGTGAAACCGGCAGCGACATCGTCAAGGACCTGCGCGGCGAGCGCGTCCAGTCCGGCTATTCGCAGCTGGGCACCTTCAACCTGGGCATGGAGGTCAAGACCGATGTGAGCGAACTGTACGCGCCGCTCAAGGCACGCCTGAACATCGTGTTCGGGGTGGTGGTGATGTTCGTGGCGCTGGGCACCTGGCTGCTGCGGTCCCGCGTGCACCCGCTGGCCGAGCGCGTCGTGGCCGATCAGCGGCGCATGCAGGCTGCCCAGGTGCTGCTGGCCGACAAGGAGCAGCGCCTGCGCGATGTGACCAACAACATTCCCGCGATGATCGGCCATTTCGACCTCGACGAGGTCTGCACCTTCGCCAATGACCGCGGGCTCAAGGCGTTGGGCGTGCGGCGCGAGCAGATCCCCGGCATCACGCTGCGCGAGGCCCTGGGCGAGGACAACTACCGCCAGCACGAGCCCGGCATCCGCGAAGCGCTGGCAGGGCGCTATGCCTCGATGGAAGGCGTGTCGCCCTTCAACGGTGGCGACTTCCATTTCCAGGCGCACATGGTGCCGGATCGAGATCAGCAGGGAAAGGTGCGCGGCTTCTACCTGATGACCTTCGATGTCACCGCACTCAAGCAATACCAGATCGCGCTGGCCGCTGGCGAGGACCGCCTGCGCACCATCACCGATAACCTGCCGGTGCTCATCGCCTACATCGACCGCGAGCACCGCTTCCAGTTCGCCAACGGCACCTTCCGCGACTGGCTGGACGTGGACCCCGCTGCCATAGTGGGCCGTCGCGTGCTCGATGTGGTGGGGCCGTCGCTGTACGAAGAGCGTCGTCTGCAGATCGATCAGGCGCTGTCTGGCAAGCGAGTCGATTTCGAGATGCAGTCGGTGACAAGGGGTGTGCTGCGCCACCTGCAGACGTCCTACCTGCCGGATCTCCGTCCTGATGGCAGTGTGCTGGGCATCTACACCATGAGTACCGACGTGACCGTGCTCAAGCTCGCCGAGCAGCAGATGCGCCAGCTGGCGCGCTTCGACTCGCTGACGAGCCTGCCCAACCGCCTGCAGTTCGAGGAGAAGCTGCCAGAGGCCATGGCACGGTGCGCACGGTCCAAGCGGCCCATTGCCCTGATGTTCCTGGACGTCGACAAGTTCAAGACCATCAATGATTCACTGGGCCACTCGGCGGGTGACGAGGTGCTCAAGGAGTTCGCCCACCGGCTGCAGAGCTGCGTGCGCAAGACCGACACCGTGGCGCGCCTGGCGGGCGACGAGTTCGTCGTGATCCTCGAAGGGCTCAACTCCATCGATGAGCCGCAGTTCGTGGCGCGCAAGATCATCGCCACGGTCGGAGGCAGTGATTTCGCGGTGGCCGGCGGTCGCGTGCTGAGCGTGTCCACCAGCCTGGGCATCTCGCTCTACGAAGGCGGCGACATCAGTCCCGCGCGCCTGCTGGCCCGTGCCGATGAAGCGCTCTACGAGGCGAAGGCGGCCGGGCGCAACACCTTCCGCATGGCCGGGCGCCTGGCCTGAGCCGCAGGGCTGCCTTCACTTGCGGCTGGAGAGTGCGGGGTCCTCGATCGCGTCGTCGTCGAAGTCCAACGCTTCGATGGTGTCTGGCGCCCGTGGGGCGCTGTTGTCCGGTGTCCACGTTTCGTCTCGGGCTGTGTCGCCAGCGTCAGGGCCAGAGGTGATCCGGTCGGGCGAAATGTCGGCTCCTTCCAGGCCAGGCTCAGCTGCCACGGAGGCGCGTTCGCCCGTGGCCTGACGGTCACTGTCTGCCTCGGGGGCGAGGCTGCCGGCATCGCTGCCGCTGTCGGAACTGTCGCTCGGACCGAGCGAGCCGCTGTCCCGGCCTGAGGGTAGAACGGGTGCGTGTTCAGCACCGAGAATGCTGCTGGTGGCCATGAGGATCTCCTGAGGGTGGGAGGCACATGCCTCGTTGCATGGTGTTGGCAAACGGGATGCCGGGATCCGCGTATGGGAACGCCGATTGCCAGGTGATGCGAATGACCTTCATCGCCCCTTTGCACCGGTTTGACGCTGTTTTGCCGGGCAGACCTCCGATGCCTGAAGCCTGGCGGCAGGCACGATCCGTCCTGCTGGTGCGCCTGGACAACCTGGGTGATGTGCTGATGTGCACGCCGGCGCTCAAGGCGGTCCGGCAAGCCTTGCCGCATGCCCGGCTGAGTCTGCTGGCATCGCCCTCCGGCGCGGCACTGGCACCCTACCTGCCCATGGTGGACGAAGTGCTCGTGCACGAAGCCTCGTGGGTGAAAGGCCCCGGCATGTCGTTGCCAGCTGGCGATCCTGCCAGTGACGAGGCCTTGCTGACGCGGCTGCGGGCGGGCCGTTTCGACGCGGCGGTGATCTTCACCACGCTGACGCAGAGCGCTTTGCCGATGGCCATGCTCTGCCGCCTGGCGGGCATCCCCTTGCGTCTGGCGCATGTGCGCGAGAATCCCTATGGGCTGCTGAGCACCTGGGCGAAGGAGCGCGATGTACTCGGCCCGGGCATGCGCCATGAGGTACAGCGCCAGTTGGCGCTGCTGTGCGAAGTAGGCATGCCCGCGCCTCGGGACGACCGGCTGGTGATGGCCCTGGATGAGCGTCACCGCCGCGATGCGCGCGAGGCGCTGAGAGAGGCTGGCCTGCCTGCGGGGCAACCTTACGTGCTGCTCCATCCGGGGGCCACCGCGGCGTCGCGTCGCTATCCCGCGAAGGAGTTCGGCGAGGTGGCACGGACGCTGCACACCGCCGGATGGGCCTGCGTCTTCTGCGGCGGGCCGGACGAGCAGGCCCTGGTGCATGAGGCGCTGGGCCAGGGACAAGGGGGCGCCCTGGACCTCAGTGGCGCATGGCCATTGGGCACGTTCGCGGCGCTCATCGAGGGCGCTCGCCTGCTGATCGGCAACAACAGCGGGCCCATGCACATGGCCGCGGCCTTGGGCACCCCGGTGGTCTGCCTGTATGCGCTGACCAATCCCCAGCACACGCCTTGGCGGGTGCCCTCTCGGGTGCTGTACCGCGAAGTGCCGTGCCGCGACTGCCTGCAAAGCGTGTGCCCCCAGGCCGGCCATGGCTGCCTTCGAGGCGTCGAGGCTGACGAAGTGGCCCAGGCCGCTCTGGCGCTGTTGGGTGAGCACCTGAGCGGCATCGAGGCACCAGGCGTCGGCGATGAAGGTGAAGCCAGGCACACCTCCACGGAGACGGCCTGATGGCGTTCATGCGTGAGGCCGTGGCCGTCCAGACCATGGCTGTGGACGGCCATCTCGGTCCGGTGCGCCGCATCGGGGTGTTCCGGGCGCTGGTGCTCGGCGATCTGTTGTGCGCCACGCCGGCGCTGTATCGGCTGCGGCAGCGCTTTCCGGGCGCGCGCATCACGCTGATCGGTCTGCCCTGGGCTCGGGATTGGGTACGGCGCCAAGCCTGCGTGGATGACTTCTTGGCGTTTCCGGGCCATCCTGGCCTGCCTGAGCGCGAGGTGGACGAAGCCGCCTGGCCGGGCTTCCTGGCGGAGGTCCACGCCCTTCGCCTGGACCTTCTTCTGCAGCTGCATGGCAGCGGAAGCCTCACGAACAGCCTTGTCGCGGGCTGGGGCGCGCGGCATGTGGCCGCCTTCCACGAGCCAGGCGCACCGCCACCCGAAGCGAGGCTGGGCGTGCCCTGGCCCACCCGTGGAACGGAGGTGGAGCGCATGCTGCGGCTGGTCGACGTGTTCGGCCTGCCCGAGGCAATGCATGCGGACACCCGGCACGCACTGGCCTTCCCCTTGGCCCCGGAGGATCGTGAGCAGGCCGGCGGCCTGTTGGCGCGCGCAGGTCTGGCCGGGCGGCCTTATGTCTGTGTGCATGCGGGAGCGCAGTTGCCATCGCGCCGCTGGCCGGTGGAGCGCTTCGCCGAGGTGGTCCGGGCGGTGGTGGCGCGCGGTCTGCCCGTGGTGCTGACCGGTGTGCCGGGGGAGGCCGAGTTGCTGGCGCGTGTGCAAGCCCTCGCGGGCGTGCCCTGCGTGAACCTGTGCGGTCACACCACGCTGTGGAGCTTGGGGGCGCTGATCGAAGGCGCGCGTCTGCTGCTGTGCAACGACACCGGGGTGTCGCACGTGGCCGCGGCGTTGGGCACGCCCAGCGTGGTGGTCAGCAGCGGGGCCGATGTGGCGCGCTGGGCACCCCACGATGCCGTGACCCACCCGGTGCTGTGGTCTGACCAGCCTTGTCGGCCCTGCGCTTACGCGGTATGCCCGCATGGCCATGCGTGTGCCCTGGCGGTGCAGTCGGCCGCGGTGATCGAACGCGTGCACGCGCAACTGGCGCGAGCGCCGATCGCAGCGGTTTGAAGGCATGCCGATTGCCGGCCGTGCAACCCAGTCCATCTTCCCCCAACGCCTCTTTCCTGCCGGAGCATGACCATGATCGACCCTTTGCGGAAGTCCATCCTCGTGACCGGCGGTGCCGGCTTCCTGGGCTCGCACCTGTGCGAGCGCCTGCTGGACCTGGGCCACGAGGTGGTCTGCGTCGACAACTTCTTCACCGGCCGTCGTGGCAATGTGGCCCACCTGCTGGACCATCCCCGTTTCGAGCTGATGCGGCACGACGTGACCTTCCCGCTGTACGTGGAGGTCGACGAGATCTACAACTTCGCCTGCCCCGCCTCGCCCATCCATTACCAGCATGACCCGGTCAGCACGACCAAGACCAGTGTGCACGGTGCCATCAACATGCTGGGCCTGGCCAAGCGTGTGGGCGCGTGCATCCTGCAGGCCTCCACCAGCGAGGTCTATGGCGATCCGACCGTGCACCCTCAGACCGAGAGCTACCGCGGCCACGTCAGCAGCGTGGGGCCGCGCGCCTGCTACGACGAAGGCAAGCGTTGCGCGGAGACGCTGTTCTTCGATTACCACCGCCAGCACAAGGTCCGGATCAAGGTGGCTCGCTTCTTCAACACCTTCGGCCCGGGCATGCACCCCAACGATGGGCGCGTGGTGTCCAACTTCATCGTGCAGGCGCTCAAGGGGCAGCCCATCACGGTGTATGGTGATGGCTCGCAGACCCGCTCCTTCTGCTACCGCGACGATCTGATCGAGGCCTGCATCCGTCTGATGGACACGCGTGAGGCCTTCATCGGGCCTGTCAACCTGGGCAATCCACGTGAATCCACCATCGCCGAACTGGCGGAAACGATCCTCAAGCTGACCGGCTCGTCGTCGGCCATCATCGTCAAACCCTTGCCTGCGGACGATCCTCTGCAACGCTGCCCGGACATCTCGCTGGCCCGCCAGGAACTGGGCTGGGCGCCCACGGTGCCCCTCGAAGAAGGACTGCGTCGCACCATCGCCTACTTCGACGAGTTGCTGACACGGGGCGAGGTGGCCCATGAAGTCCGCAGCCACGTGGCCGCCCCGGCACCCTTGCTCCACGAGGGCGGTGCGGACGGCCACACGGTGGGCTGGCCCGCCGCCCACGTGCCGGTCGTCACCCCGCGCGCGCCCGCTGCCACGCGTTGATGGCGGTGGGCACGCCCTCGCGGTGCGTGCCCGTGCTCAGCCGGCCACCTGGCGGAACACCGCCATCCAGTCGCCCACGAAGCGCTCGATGTGGAAGCGCTCCAGCGCTGTCCGGCGACCCAACTCACCCATGCGGCGGGCGTCGGCGTGATCGTCCAGTAGGTGGCGCATCCCGTCGACCAGGCGGTCCACCCGCGTGTCTATGAGCCCGTTGACGCCGTTGTGCAGAACGGTCACCAGCTCTGTCGTGGCCAACCCCACGACGGGCACGCCCACCATCATGGCTTCGATCACCGCCAGGCCCAGGCTGGTGTAGCGGATGGGGTTGAAGAAGAACCGATGTTCGGCCATCACGGGGGGCAGGCGGTCGTTGGGAACTTCACCGGCGCCGTCCATGCGGGTGGCTCCCATGCCCACCAGCGTGAGCGGTACCTGCTGCCGCACCTGTTCGAACACATCGGCACCCAGCCGCCGGCCACGCCGGTCGATGTTGTTGACCACCACGATGCCTTCCCTGCGTTCGCCTGTGTAGCTTGCCTCGGCCAGCAGGCGCACGCCATGTTCCACCACGCATGTCGGTGTGATACCCGCATCCCACATCAGGGCGTTGAAAGGCGTCACGTGGACCAGCAGCGTGCCTGTGTCCTGCACCCAGTGGCGCGTGTTGGTCGCGTGCTCCTGCGGCGGATCGTGCTCGAGGTAGATGCTGGGCAAATGGCGCTGCGCGGCGCTCAGCAGGTTGAACCGGTCCTGCTCGTAGCCCGGACGTGCCTGGTAGAGGACGACGTCGAACGCCATGTCGCGCAGCTGCTCCACCGGCGCATCATGCACGTTGTCGCCCCAGGGCAGCGTGCTGCCGCGCCCACCTCGGTGGGTTGACAGCACCGGATCGCGCACGAGATAGAAGTCGTGCGGGACCTGACTGAGGTAGTACATGTAGTTGCCATGCACGTGCCAGGTGAGGATGCGCAGTCGCTTGGCCATTTAGATGAAGAACACTTTGAAGTGAAGGGCACCGCGCACCCGCCAGTAGACCGACAGGAAGGGGATGGCAGCGGACGTGAGGACCATGTCGGCCACGTGGGCCGGTGATTTGAGCGTGCCGCGCAGGCGCTGGTGCGCGAGCGAGGTGATGCCGCCCAGGGCCACGAGCCAGGCCAGCAAGCCGGTCGTCGCCTGGCCCGAAACGAGCAGGAGCAGACCGACGGCGAAGGCGCCGACGATGAGGTAGTAGCGCCAGGGCGGGGCGGGCCTGACCTTCAGGCGGTACAACTTGGGGTGCTTCTTGAACAGCAGTGCATCGAAGAAGACGTTGGCCTGCTGCCGCAGTGACACGCCCCACGGTTCCGCCCGCACGGGGTGCACCACCACGGCGGCGGGTGCCCACCCGACCTGGCCGGCGCGCTCCATCAGTGAGAAGTGCAGGTCGGAGTCCTCGCGCCATGCGCGCTGGAAGCGCTCGTCGAAGCCCCCAACAAGCTCGAGCGCCGTGCGCCACACGAAGGCATTGGCGGTGGCGAACTCGGCGCGCTCCAGGCCTTGCGTGTTGCGCTCATGGTCGGTGGGGATTGCGTTCACCGGCACCACCAGGCGGCCTCCCACGGCCACCACATCGCGGCTGAGTGCCCGGTAGCCTTCGCGCAGCCAGTGGCCATCGGGCACGGTGTCGTCGTCGGTGAAGGCGATGATGGGAGCGGCCGACGCACGCCAGCCCCGATTGCGCGCGCCCGCCGGGCCTCGCGTGCCCTGGGGCTGCAGGTAGCGCACTGCCGGTGCACCCTGGGTGCGCCGCGCGAACTCTTCGACCACCTGCTGCGTGTCGTGGCTGCGGCCGTCGTCCACGATCACGATCTCGAATGTCGAGGCTGGCACGCTTTGCCGCAGCAGGGCCTCCAGGCATCGGCGCAGCAGGTGCGGGCGCCGGTAGGTCGCGATGACGACGGCGATGGTCGGAATCATGTGGTCGACTCCTTGAGCAGGAGGCAGCGGCCAATCACCAGGGCGTCGATCGGCGTGCTGTGGAAGGCGTTGATCGCGTCCTTGGGCGTGCAGACCACCGGCTCGCCGCGCACGTTGAACGACGTGTTGATCAGCACCGGGACCCCGGTCAGTTCACCGAACGCCTTGATCAGGCCGTGGTAACGCGGATGGGTCTCGGCCGTCACGGTCTGGATGCGTGCGGTGCGGTCGGTGTGGCAGGCGGCCGGGATGCGGTCGGCCTGGCCAGGCTGCACGTCGTAGATGAAGAGCATGAAGGGCGAGCGCCCGCCATTGGCATCCGCCGGCGTGAACCACTCGGCCATGGCCTCCTGCGTGACGGCCGGGGCCACGGGGCGGAAGTCTTCGCGGTCCTTGAGTTCGTTGAGGCGGGCCTGCATCTCCGCCTGCAGTGGCGAGGCCAGGATGGAGCGCCCGCCCAGCGCGCGAGGGCCGAACTCCATGCGCCCCTGGAACCAGCCGATCACTTTGCCATCGGCCAGCAGCCGGGCCGTGGCCTGCTCAGGATCATGCAGCACCTGGTAGGGCAGCTTGGCCCATGTCAGGAAGGCTTCGATCTCCTCGTCGCTGAACTCCGGGCCCAGGTAAGCGTGCGTCATTTGCCAGCGGCGAGGGGCCAGCTGCCCTGCATCGCTCTTGGGGGCCAGCAGCGCGGCCGGCGCAGGTACCGCCTTGTGCCGTTCGCGCGCATCGATCCACAGGGCCGCACCCAGCGCGGTGCCGGCATCCCCCGCCGCCGGTTGTACCCACACTTCATCGAAGATGCCGCTGTCGCGCAGGCGGGCGTTCATCACGCAATTCAGGGCGACGCCCCCGGCCATGGCCAGGCGGCGTTCACCGCTGACCTCGCGCAGCCAGGTGCCCAGCTGCAGCACGGTGTCTTCCAGCACGGCCTGCAGCGAGGCGGCCAGGTCGAAGTGGCACTGCGCCATCGGTGCGCCACGCTCGCGGGGCGGGCCGAACAGCGTGGACAGGTCCAGGGGCAGGATCACGTAGTGACCGTCGCCTGTCACTTTCACATGCTCGCGCAGCAAACCCTCGTAGACCGGCTTGCCCAGCGCGGCCAGGGCCATCACCTTGTACTCGTCGGACGAGTGCAGGAAGCCCAGGTGGCTGGTGATCCGCTCATAGAGCAGACCCAGCGAGTGCGGCATCAACACCTCGCCGATGGGCTCGTAGGCATCGTGACGGTACACGCCATAGGAGGTGGTGGTCTCTTCGCCCCGTCCATCCAGTGTCATCACGGCGCAGTGATCGAAGGGTGAGGCCAGGAAGGCACTGGCCTGGTGACTTAGGTGGTGGTCGATGAAGTGGAATCGGTAGGGGCCGTCATGCCGCGCGCCGGCGAAGCGCTTCTGCAGGTGGTGAGGTGCACCGCTGGCCAGCTGGCGCGGCGCGTTCACGATGTAGGCGGCGAACAGAGGGTCCCAGGGGTTGTCCCAGCCCTTGCGTTCGGCCGCAGGTTGCGCAGAGGGCTCCAGTGGAAGCGAGATGGTGGCACCGATGCCGTGCTGCCGAAGGAAGCGGCGCGGGTCGTAGCTGTAGGCCACGTGGTCCACATCGACCAGGTTGATCCCGGCACGCTCCAGGCAGAAGTCGATGGCATTGAACGGCAGTTCCCAGGCCGTGAAGGGCAGGGGGCGTTTGCCATGCTTGATGCGGGTGAAGCGTTCTTCCTCGGCGGCGGCGACGAGTTCGCCATCGACGACGATGACGGCGGCCGAATCGTGGAAGGCGGCATTGATGCCCAGTGTGATCATGAGGTGATCCTCTGTGAGGTGGAGGTGATGGCCAGGGCGGCTTCCAGCAGATGAGCGGCGCGTACATCGGGCACACGGCCCTGCGACAGGTCCCACAGCGTTTCGTTGCCGACATCCAGCAGCACGCTGCGGCAGCCCGCACGGTGTCCGGCTTCGACGTCGTCCAGGATGTCCCCCACCATCCAGGAGCGTTCCATGTCGATGCCATGCAGGTCTGCGGCCTGCCTCAGCAGGCCGGGGGCGGGTTTGCGGCAGCCGCAGCCCGGCGTCAACTGGGGGGAATGCGGGCACACGTGGACGCTGTCCAGGCGCACGCCATGGGCCTGCAGCAGGGCGCAGAGGTGCGACAGCAAGCGTGACAGCGCGTGGCGATCGAACAGGCCGCGCGCCAGCCCCGGCTGATTCGACACCATGACGAGCCGGTAGCCGTGCGCCTGCAGCAGACGCAGCCCCTCCAGCGCGAACGGGGTGAGGCGGACAAGTTTCGGGTCGACGTTGTAGGGCACGTCGTGCACCAGGGTGCCGTCCTTGTCCAGGAAGACCGCAGGCGTGCTGCTCAAGGCCATGAGGTTTCTTCCCGGGGCAGCACCGAGATCTCGGCGATCACCGATTCGGGCGGCAGGCTCAGCAAAAAGTGCACGGCCTCGGCCACCGCGGCCGGGTCCTGCAGCTTGGACTGATCCAGGTCGGGAAAGCGCTCCAGCAGGAAGGGCGTGCGCATGCCGCCAGCGATCACTGTGGACACCCGGATGTTGCTCGAGCGCAGTTCCGTGTGCAGTGCCTGGGACAGGCCGCGAAGTCCCCACTTGCTGGCATGGTAGGCGCTGGCATTGGGCCAGGCCCGCAAGGCCGCTGTGGAGGCGATGTTCACGATGTGCCCACGGCTCCTGCGCAAGGCGGGCAATGCGGCCTTGCTCAGCAGCAGCGGGCCCAGCAGGTTGGTGTCGAGCACGCGCGACCAGTCCTGGACACTGACCTCGTCCAGTGATGCCGTGACATCGGTGCCTGCGTTGTTGACCAGGATGTCCAGGGCGCCGAAGCGTTCTTGCGCGGCCTGGAGCGCTGTCGCAACCCCCTGCTCGTCGGCCACGTCCAGCTTGAGCGCAAGGGTGCGGTCGCCTCCGGGGTCGAGGCCCTTGGCGGTGGCTCGGGCCTTGTCCTCGACGATGTCGGCCAGCACCACGCGCGCATTGGCGCGCACGAGCCGGCCAGCGATCGCGGCCCCCAGGCCGCTGCCGGCCCCCGTGACGAAGGCCGTGCGGCCTTCCAGGCTGTCCAGATTCTGCATGGGAGATGTCCTTTTCATGGTGCTCACAAGGCCATGACGCTGGCCGGTTGCGCCTGTGGCCAAGCGGGCACAGGGATGGGCAGCCCGGCGGCATCCTGCCGGGCCGTGATCACTTCCTGGTAGACGCCCTGCAGCAACTCGCTCACGCGTTCCCACGTGAACAGCGATCGGGCGCGGTGCAGGCCGGCGCGCCCCATCGCCGCAGCGACCTGCGGATGGTCGTGCAGGTAGGCCAGTGCATGGGCCAGGGCTTGCGGCTCGTGCGCAGGCACCAGGCAGCCCGTGGCCCCGTCCATCACCGTGTGCTTGAGTCCTCCCACGGCACTGGCCACCACCGGGATGGCGCAGGCCATGGCCTCCAGTGGGGTGATGCCGAACGGTTCGTACCAGGGGGTGGTGGCGAACACATTGGCCGCGGCGTAGTACGGGCGCAGCTGGTGCCGGCGCCGGTGTCCGACGAAGGTGACCTGGTCGGCCACGCCGCATTCACGTGCCACCTGGCGCAGGCGCGCGATCTCGGGAGTGAGGCGCTCATCCGGCTCGGGACTGTCGCCACCGACCACCAGCAGGCGTGCGCGCATGCCGCGCGGCAGCCAGGACAGCGCGCGGATCACGTTGTCCACCCCTTTGCGGGGCACCATGCGGCCCAGTTGCAGGATGACGAACTCATCGGGGTCCAGGCCCAACCGGGTGCGTGCCAGTCGACGGTCCATGGGGCCGAACTCCTGGGCATCGAAGCCACAGGGCACGCGTCGCACACGGCTCGCAGGTGCGCCGTACAGCAGGGCCAAGTCGTCCTCATCCTGCGGGCATTCGGCGATCACAGCGTCCGCCTCGCATGCCAGCATGCGCTCGATGTCGATGCGTTCGTCAGGAAAAGCGTCCGCCTGGGCCTGATGCATGCGACGGACAAGGCCCAGCGCATGGAAGGTCACCACGTAAGGAATGTCCAGTGCCTGGCGCAATTGATGCGCCACCAGGCCCGACATGAAGAAGTTGGCGTGCACGATGTCGGGCAGCGGGCCTTGCTGCAGCAGCCGTTCGCATTCCTGTCGGAACTGCGGCATGTGCGCAAGCAGTGCCTCCTTGGGCACGAAGCGCGCAGGGCCGGCACGCACATGCAGCACGCGCACGCCGGGGTGGGGCTTGCTCACGGCAGGCAGGCCACGGGCGTCGCGGCGGGTCAGCACGTCCACCTGATGGCCGGCCTCGGCCAGGCACCGCGCGACCTGGTCCACATAGACGTTCTGGCCGCCGGCATCGACACCGCCGGCCACGGCCAGTGGCGAGGCGTGCTCGCTGATCAGCGCGATGCGCAGGAACTGTTTCATGGAGGCTTCCTCGCGGACAGCGGCTGGGGCCCGCATCCGATGTGTGTTGGTGGGGTCAGCCTTGGGCAAACACCGTGCCTTCATGTCAGCGCAACGGAAATGCGCTGTCAGCCGCCGTGCCATCTCGGCGTGGGTGCAGGCTGTTTTTGGCGAGCGGTAAGCCTTACAAGGAGGGCCAGGCTTTGCCGATGTGATGGCATCGAGGCCAGGCCTCGGTGCATTTCGCGGCTTTGCGGCGCGCCGCTTCACGGCAATCGCCATGCCTCGATCGAGAGGCTGGGACCGTGGTTTGCCCGGTGAGTGCACACCGTTTCCTCAAGCCGTGTGGCGACAGGACAGCACAGCAATCCTTTTTTCTGGATGGACGTATGAAACCATTTGCAAATGAATGTCGGCAGGTGAAAGTGCCTCCATGGCTCCTGGGGAGTGCCGAGGCGCTGAGCGTGGGGCCAGCCCCGGCACCCATGCCGCCCAGCCCCCCGATACCTGAACCGGCGAGACCCCCAGAGCCCTTGCCTCAGCCCGAGCCGCCGCCACCAGAGATCGACGATCCGCCTCCCGCGGAAAATCCCGTGCCCGTGCATGAACCGCCGAACATGCCGCCTCCCATGGCTTTTGCAGGGCCGATCACACTGCAATGAGCAGGCGGCAGGCGCCATGGGAATGGTGCTTGCCTAGCATCTCGCAAACCCCTTTGCGCGCACCGTTTTCAAGGCCTCACTGAAGGTGGGGCTGCGGCTGCGGCATCGGCGCTGACCTGTAAAGATCGGATCTGTGGCTCGCGGTGGCTTTCTTTTTCGCCCCGCACGAGAGCCGTAGGTTCGTACAGTAGAAAGGTCAGTGATGGCGCATGCATTGGTGGTTGATGACGAAGCAGACGCGGCTGAAATGATGGCCGCGCTGATCGCGACAGAAGGTTTCACCGTGGCGACGGCCGGGTCGTTGCGCGATGCGCGACGCCAACTCGCCCTGCAAGAGCCGGATGTGGTCCTGCTGGACCTGGTGCTGCCCGATGGCAGCGGGATGCAGTTGGTGGAAGACGCGAAAGCGCTGGGCAACACGGAGGTCGTGCTGATCACAGGCCATGCCAGCCTCGACACCTCCATCCAGGCCTTGCGCCTGGGCGCGGCCGACTACCTGGTCAAGCCGGTCAACGTCAAGCAGCTCAGCGGCATTCTTTCGCGGGTGATCAAGCCCTCGGCCTTGCAGGCCGAGGCCAGCGATCTGATGGAGAACCTCGAGCGCGAAGGCCATTTCGGCCAGCTGTGGGGGCGATCAGCCGCCATGCGACGCGTCTACGAGCAGGTGCTGCGTGTGTCAGGCACAGGCGTCACGGTGTTCATCACTGGTGAGAGTGGCTGCGGCAAGGAGGTGGTCGCCAGCACCGTGCACGACCTCAGCCGTCGGCGCAACCGTCCTTTCCTGGCGGTGAACTGCGGTGCCATCTCGCCGCACCTGATGGAAAGCGAGATCTTCGGCCACGAGAAGGGCAGCTTCACGGGGGCGGACCGCCAGCACCAGGGCTTCTTCGAGCGGGCCTGCGGCGGCACCTTGTTCCTCGACGAGATCACCGAGATGCCACTGGACCTGCAGGTCAAGCTGCTGCGGGTGCTCGAAAGTGGCACCTTCATGCGCGTCGGCTCCACGCAGGTGCAGGAGACCGATGTGCGCATCATCGCTGCGACGAACCGGTCACCGCAGGAAGCCGTGCGCGCGGGCAAGCTGCGCGAAGACCTGCTCTACCGCCTCAACGTCTTTCCCATCCACTTGCCACCGCTGCGTGATCGGCTCGAGGACGTGCCGCTGATCGCCGAGCATTTCCTGGATGAAATCTCGCGCCGCGAAGGCCAGGCCAAGCGCTTCGCCCCGCAGGCGCTGCAGCGCCTGGGCGACTACCGGTGGCCTGGCAATGTGCGCGAACTGCGCAACATCGTCCACCGCGCCTACGTGATGGCGCCCGATTCCATCATCGTGGACGAATGCCTGCCCGCCACCGACACGCCCATGCAAACCATGACCGGGGCGCCTGTGCTGCAGATCCGTGTCGGCACGCCGTTGGCCGAGGTCGAACGGCTGGTGACGCTGGCCACGCTGGAGCACTGCGGCCGTCACAAGGAGCGCACGGCCGCCACCCTCGGTGTGAGCCTCAAGACGCTCTACAACCGGCTCAAGGAGTACGCCACCGTGCCGTCGCAGCACGAAGGTGAGGGCGATCTGTCCAACTCGGCCGAGGCCTTGGGGTCTACGCAGGACCAGGACTGAAGGCGGTGAAGCCCGGCGCGGCTTCACTCAGGCCGCGCCAGGCGTGCCGATGGTGGCCAGGATGGGTTGAAGCTGAAGCATGTCCACCGGCTTGACGAGGTGGTGGTCGAAGCCGCTGGCCTGGCTGCGAAGGCGGTCATGGGCTTGGCTCCATCCGGTGATGGCCACCAGCCGGCAGGCGCTGGTGCGGGGATCGGCCCGCAGACGCAGCGCCACTTCGTGCCCATTGAACTGCGGCATGCCGATGTCCAGGAAAGCGATGTCAGGTGGTGAGGCCAGCGCTTGCGCCACGGCGCCGCGCCCATCGTGGCTCACGTCCACTTGATGGCCCATGGCGGCCAGCAGGCTGCACAGGCTGTGGGCGAAGTCCACATTGTCATCGGCCACGAGCACCTTCAGTTTCGGCCGCAGAGGTGGCTGCGCCAAAATCGGCGGCGGCAGCTCGCGTGTCGGCGGTGCACCCGATGGCAGCCAGACAGTGAAGGTTGTGCCCTGGCCAAGGCCGTCGCTGTGCACGCTCAGCCGGCCGCCGTGCAGCAGCACGAGTTGTCGCGCCAGTGACAGGCCCACACCCAGGCCCGCCTTGCCCCGGTCCAGGGCCGGGTCTACCTGCATGAACATGTCGAAGATGGCTGATTGCATCTCCGGCGCGATGCCGATGCCGTCGTCGGCCACGCTCACCGCGACACCCCCCTCCGATTGAGCGCTCATCGACAGCGTCACATGGCCGCCCTCGTCGGTGTACTTGGCGGCGTTGTTGAGCAGGTTGCCGAACACCTGCCCCAGGCGCGTGGCATCGGCATCGACATACACGGGCCCCGTAGGCAGGTGCACCTGCAGATGCTGGTGCCGCTTGTCCAGCAGCGGTGTGGCCACCTCCAGGGCCCCTTGCAGCACGCGGACCAGGTCGATGCTCTCGGTCCTCAGCATGAGCTTGCCCGTGTTGATCCGGGACACGTCCAGCAGGTCATCGATGAGCCGCACCAATTGGCGAAGCTGGCGCCCCATGATGTCCATGGCCCTTTGGCGCAGAGCCGGATCGCTGTCCCCAAGGCGGCGCAGGATCTCGATGGCATTGCTCAGAGGGGCCAGCGGGTTGCGCAGTTCATGGGCCATCGTGGCCAGGAACTCGTCCTTCCTGCGAGCGGCTGCATGCACGGCCTCCTCGGCGCGTCGGCGTTCGGCCATCTCCACGGAGAGGTGCTGGTTGGTCTGTTCCAGTGCCGCCGTCCGGGCCCCCACTTCGGCCAGCATGAGGTTGAAGGCATCCACCAGTTCGCCCACCTCGTCGGCGGACGTCTTGGGCGCCCGCAGGGTGAAGTCTCCTCGCGTCATCACGTCACGCGCCACCTGAGCGACCTGCAGGATCGGATTGGTCAACGCGCGCTGCAGCCGGGCCATGATCAAGGCGGCTGCCACGAGGCTTGCACCCATCACGGCCAGCAGGATCAACACGTAATCGATGAGGCGATGCGTGATCTCGTAGTCGGTGCGAAGGTAAAGGGTGCCGATCTGCTTCCCGTTTTGCCGAATCGGGTGGAAGAGTTCGAGCTTTCCGCCTGAAATGACGTGGCCGGCAGGCTGCACCTGCCGCGGCAGATCACGTGTCACGTCATCGGTCTGCGCATAGGATGCCAACGCCGTGCCGTCGCCGCGGTACAGCACGGCGGCCGTGATCAGTGGCCGCAAGCGCAGCATGTGCAGCTTCTCCATCGCGGTGGTCCTGTCGTTGAAGTCCAGGGCAGGGGCGGTGGCGCCGGCGATGAGGTCGGCCTGTGTCTGAAGATCGGCGATGCGGGATTGGCGGTAGGCCTGAAGCTCATACACCAGCAGAGCCGCGGCGCTCAGCACCAGGGCCAGTGCGGTGGTACTCAACACCACCAGCATCACCTTGCGCCGCAGCGACGCGCCACGCATCTCGATCCGCCGGACATGCCGCAGGCGGCGTGCCAGGCGCGCTAACCAGCGGCGTGAGGGCGGCGCATCGTCGGCCATCGTCATTGCACGCCAATCATCAGCGGCGCAGCCACGCTGGAGGTCAATGCGCCGACGCGCACCCAGGCCACAAAAAAGGCCAGGCTGCCGCGCAACAATGCGGCCAGCACTGACCGTTTGCACGGCTGGGATGGCGGCGTGTCGTGGGGCTTCACAGGGAACCTGCTGGCGTCGCGAATCTCTTGGGCTTGCGCATGCGCACACATGGCGGTTTCTTGAAAGGAATGAGGCGTACGCGGCGCATGTGCCGCGTGGCTGTGAATGCGCCGCGGTGTAAGGCGGGTTGGAAAGTCTCCATCGCGCATGGTGCGCTGTCCAGCATCAGCCTGGCGTCCGCATTGGATGTCGCCCCCCACGCCGACGCGGGAAAGCACTGGGTACGGCGATTGCCGCGCAAGTGCGGGACTCTGTCCCTGGCTTTAATGAAAGGACGCAAGATGACGCAACAGCCTTCGAATCAGGGGCGCGCACCGCGCGCGAAGCAGCAACCTGGGCACGATGAGTCGACTGGCAGCGGGTTCGATCCAAGCGGCCCTCATGGCGGCTTCGGGGGGGCAGGCGGCTCGCAAGGCAGCCTTTACGGAGAAGGGCCCGGCACCTCCCATCAAGGGCCGTCGAAGCAACGCCTGGAACATGAGGCCTGGGAGCGGGCACAGACCCAGGCTGGCTTGCACGGGGGCGTGGTACCTGGAGAGAAGGGCCCCTATGGTGACTATGGCGAGGTTCAGGGCCACCGGCATGGTTACTGGTATGGCGGTGAGGCGTCGGACGCGCCAACGCGCGCCGACCCTTCCAAGCGATCGGATAACCGCACCAAAGGCCAGTAATCACGGACGGGAGGCATCGCCTCACCGCCTCAAGCCAGGCGTCGGCGCTGCTCCACCGCAGCGATCTTCATGAGTTGCCGGTACTTGGTGACGGTGCGGCGCGCCACCGTCAGACCTTGTCGCACCAGGCGCCGCGCGATCTCCGCATCCGACAAGGGATTCACCGTGTCTTCAGCGTCGATCATGTCCTTGATCACGCCCCGGATGGCCGTGGCCGAGCAGGCGCCGCCATTGGCCGTGGGCATGGGCCGAGAGAAGAAGTACTTCAGTTCGAATACCCCGGCCGGCGTAGCCATGTACTTGTTGTTCGTGACCCGCGAGACAGTGGATTCATGCAGCCCCACTTCTTCGGCGATCTCCCGAAGCGCCATGGGCTTCATGGCCAGTGGACCATGTTCCAGGAACTGCTTCTGGCGCTGAAGGATGGCCTGAGCCACCGACAGGATGGTGGAGAAGCGTTGCTCCACATTGCGCAGCGTCCAGCGCGCCTCCTGCAGGTGGGCGGCCAGTTCGGCATGGCGGTTGTCCCGGTGCCTGCGGAACAGTTCTGCATAGCGCTGGTTCAATTTCACGCGGGGCACGATGGCGGGATTGAGAACCGCCACCCATTGGCCCTTGACCTTTCGAACGATGACGTCGGGCGTGATGTAGCGCACATCCACGGCCCCCAGTTGCCAACCGGGCCGGGGGTTCAGGTGACGGATACGGTCGCAGACGGCCTCGATCTCGGCGGGAGGTCGGTCCAGGCGGCGGGCCAGGCCGGCCACGTCGTGCTGCGCCAGCTTGTCCATGTGCTGCCCGATGATGGTACGGGCCAACTCCCGCAGGGGTTCGTCCTCGATCTCGGGCAGCTGCAAGGTCAAGCACTCGGCCACGCTGCGTGCGCCCACCCCCGCGGGCTCCAGTGACTGCACCAGCTTGAGGGCCATGTTCATCTCCACCATGTCCACCGGCGGCTCCATCTCGCACAGCGCCATCAACTCGCCCAGGCTCGTGCGCAGGTAGCCGTCGTCATCGAGCGATTCGATCACGCAACCCACCAGCGCGCGGTCCCGGTCCGACAAGGGGCGCGTGTTGATCTGGCGGTGCAGTTGGGGACGCAAGCCTTCATCGGCGGCCATGAGATCGATGGCACTTGCCTCGCCTTCGCTGCCGCCCCGTGGTGTGGAGGATCCGACGCCCCCTGCCCAGGGGTTCGGGTCCCAGTCGCCTTCGCCGTCCGAGAGGGTACTGTTCGATGCCAGGGCTTCAGCGGCACCGGGGCTTTCAGCTGTATCCGTGGTGATGGGCGCCACCTGCGAGGCGAGCGCATCGCCCGCCGTGGGAAGGGGGTTGGCCATGGCATCGCTGGGCTCATCGGCCGTTTCCTCGTGTTCCAGGAACGGGTTCTTGCCCAGCACATCGCGGACTTCCTGGGCAAAGTCCAGCGATGAGAGTTGAAGCAGACGCACAGCTTGCTGAAGTCGCGGCGTCAGGGTCTGGTGTTGGCGGTGCTCGAGGCGAATGGCAGGCGGCTGAATCGGCATGGCTTGTCTCTGTGTTGTGAACCCAATGCCATGCAGGCGCAACATCCATGCCGTTTGGCCGCAACGCCTACATCGTCTGGACAGCCTCGGGTTCCATTTTTGCCAAGCGAACTGGCAGAGTTGACCGCCAATGGCGACTGAACCAGTCCTGTACGACAGGGACAACGCCGCACACCCTGAATTTCTTGCCAGCGGGCGTCACGAACCCTTACATCGCAGCCGGTGCGGTTCCCCATCGACTGTTTGCCGGTTTCCGCCGCGACTTGTCGTTTCGACAGGCCGGGGGCAAGGTTTTCTGCAAGAAATGCTTCCCAGGGCCTGAAATGCCTTTGCAGCGAGGGCACGCGGTTTGCCTCTGCGCGTCAACGGATCCCTACAAGGAGAACACCCATGAGCAGCCCTCACGCCATGAAGCAGGATTTCCTGCCTTCCCGCCACGAGAGCCGCGGCCCCCGGGCCAACACCCATGCCCGGGCGGAGGTGTTGCGAATGCTCAAGGAGGATCACCGGGTGGCCAAGCTGGCCTTCCGCGAATTCGACCGGCTCGATGCCGTGGATGACGCGCAGGCTTGCGAGAACCTTATCCACCAGACCTGCGTGGACCTGGAGGTGCACACCCGGCTGGAGGAAGATGTCTTCTACCCCACGGTGCGTACCGCCATGTCCAGGGATGCGCTGATCGACGATGCCGAGGTGGAGCATCAGGCCATGAAGATGCTGCTCGACCAGGTGCGCCGTACACGGCCCGGCGACGCCCGTCAGGCGGCGTCCTTTCGGGTGCTGGGTGAGTACGTCAAGCACCACGTCAAGGAAGAGGAGGGCGAATTGTTCCGTCAGCTGTCGCATGCCAGGCTGGACTGGGCGCGGCTGCTCGACGATATGCAGGCACACCGCCAACGCCTGATCAACGAACTGGACGACCAAGGGGCCACGCACCTCCAGCATGGCGGTGTGGCAGGGATACGGCAGGGGCTCGAGGGCCACGGGCTGCGCACCGGCAGTCACTCGTGAAACCACATTGGAAGGAGTGCGCCATGAAGAGCTACCCCCGGATGCCTCGCCATCCCATCGTGACCACGGCCCTGGCAGGGGCTGCGCTGCTGAGTCTGTCGGGTTGCGAACGTGAACCCACGCCCAAGATGTCCGTGGCCGATGCCTCCCTGGCCAGCCCTACGAGCACTGCCCAGGCCGATACGGGCACCGCGCTGGGCACCGGCAGCCTCGCGAATCCCCCGGTGGAGGCGCTGACGCGTGACAACCCCAGCGCTGCGGGGCTGCCTACGGCCACATCACCGCAGGCGACATCCACCACAGCGGGCACCTTGAATGGTGCGGAGCAGCGCTTCATCAGCCAGGTGGGTGCTCAAAGTCTGTTCGAGATCCAGGTGTCGGAGTTGGCGGCCGAGAAGGCACGGGATCCGGCGCTGAGATCCTACGCCGCCCTGGTCGCGGCCGACCACAAAGGCGCGGCCGAAGAGCTCCGCCGCCTGGCCGCGGGGCATGGGGTGAGCTTGCCCGAAACACTGTTGCCTCAGGATCAGAAAACGCTGTCGGCCTTGCGAAATGCCAGTGGCACGGCCTTTGACAAGCAGTATCTGCAGACCGTGGGGGTCAACGAACACGAGAAGACCATCGCCACCTTCGAGAAGGCCAGTGCCGATGCCCAGAACCCTGCCGTCAAGGACTATGTGCAGTCGACCCTGCCGACCTTGAAGTCGCACCTGGACGCCGCACGCAAGCTGCAGACCAAGGGCTGACACGAGAAGGGCGGTCTACCTGAAACTGCAGTACGTCACCGATCAGATGCCTGGCATCCGCCGCGTGCGGCGGGGCAGGGGCTTTGCCTACAGGGATGCGGATGGGCGATGGCTGCGATCCACAGACAAGGCCGATGCTGCCCACTTGCAGCGGATCCGCGCGCTGGCCATCCCGCCAGCCTATGACGAAGTGTGGATCTGCCCACTGGAGGGCGGGCATGTGCAGGCAACCGGCCGTGACGCGCGGGGGCGCAAGCAATACCGCTATCACGCCCTGTGGCGGGCCCGTCGCGAGGACCACAAGTTCGAACGCATGCTGGTCTTCGGGGAGGTGTTGCCGCGCTTGAGGCGTCATGTGGCGCAGGCCCTGGCGGCGCCCGTGGGACAGCGGCCTGGCCGTGAACTCGTGCTGGCCACGCTGGTGCGGCTGTTGGACACCACGCTCGTGCGAGTCGGCAATGAAGAGTATGCCCGCACCAACAAATCCTACGGCTTGACCACCTTGCGCAACCGGCATGCCTCGGTGCACGGACACCGTCTGGTGCTGAGCTTTCGGGGCAAGAGCGGTGTGCAGCACGAGGTCGTTCTAGAGGATCCCCGTGTGGCGACCATCGTGCGCCGCTGCCAGGACATGCCTGGCCAGGAGTTGTTTCAGTACGTGGACGAGCAGGGCTCCGTGCACAGCGTGGGCTCTGCCGAGGTGAACGAGTACATCCGTAACTTGTGCGGCCATGATTTCACCGCGAAGGATTTCCGCACCTGGCATGCCACGGTGCATGCGTGGACCCACTTGTCCCCAGGGCAGCAGGCTGCAGCGCAAGAAGGCGTTGCCAGCCTATCCGCCCGGCGCCGCGTGGTCAACGAAGCCTTGAAGGAGGTGGCTGCGCGTCTGGGCAACACCGTGGCGGTGTGCCGCAAGTCCTACGTGCACCCTGAGGTGCTGGTGTGCGCCTTGGCGGGTGAATGGCCGGCTGAACCTGATACGCTGCCCGCCCGCAGGGGGCTGTCAGTGGCGGAACGGCGCGTGCTGGCCTTTCTGAAGGCCAGGTCGGTTTTGGCCGATGCCTCAGGGTGAGGCCACGGTGCCTTGCGCCCGGGCCAGGCAGGCATGCTTGGCTCCGCCATCCAGCGAGTCGCAGTTGCGCGGATCATTGGGATGCCGCGGCGTGGTGTTTCCCAATGCCTGTTCGATGGGGCGGCCATCGCGCTGGGCCTGATCGGCCTCTGCCTTGGCGCGGTTGTACTGCTCACGGGCTTCGAGTTTGCAGGCGCGTGATACTGAACCGTTGCGCTGCGCGCAGAAACGCAGGCTGGCATCGAGGTCGGCTTGCGCGATGGCCAGCCGTGCCTGATGGGCTGCCTGCGGTGTGCCCTTGTAGAAGGCCTCCGCGCGTTGCTCGCGCTTGGTGCGCTCGGACTTGGCCGTGATCTGGCACACGTCCTTGTCGCGGACCGCGAGCTTGCCGCAGGCGGACAAGGCGCTCTTGTACTGCTGGGCCGCTTCGGCGCGGGCCGCATCGTAAGCCTCTTTATCGCCTGCGACGGGCGCTTTCGCCCAGACTGAACTGCCGCAGGCGAGCAGGCCGATGAAGGCCATGCCGGTGATCCGTGATGTAAGGGTGTGGTGCTGCATGTTCTTGTTCTTTCTGGATGAGGAAACAGGGATGCCAACAACGACGCGAGGCCTGCTTCATGGGCAGGCCTCGGTCCCGGTCATCCGGACTGCTTCGCGGCGTCAACGGACGTTGCTATTGCCAGTACCGCCACCAGCGCGGTTCGGATCATCGAGCACGCTGGGCGCACTGGCGGCATCACGTGAGCGCTTGGCCTTCTTGGAGCCGGAATGGCGCGATTTTTCCGGGTGGGCGGCGGTGGCGTCGCTGTTGCCGGCCGCCGTCGGGTCGGCGCTGTTGTAGTCGATCGGAGGGGAACTCGGCGTGGCATTTTGGCCGCTGGGCACGTTGGGCGAATTGCTCGGCAGGCCGGAGGTGCCGGCAGAACCGTTCACGGCGCCGGTCGCGTTGGAGCTGCCACCGTTGCCGGAACTGGAGCTCTGTGCCATTGCCGCGCCGCTGGCCACGAGGGCCGCCGCAGCGACCATGGAGAATCGTTTCAGGATGTATTGGTTCATGATCAGGTCTTTCAGTCAAAGAGACATTGGGTAAAGCGTCGTCTTGACAGCGCCAGACGCTGCCTGAAAAAAGTGGGGCAACTGGTGTGCCACCCCGGGGTGCGCGCAGGCTCAGGGTTGGCGGGGAGGCTGGGAGCCGAACACGGTCTTGTGCATGGCCAGCACGTCCGGGGGGAGTACCTGGCGATGCCGCAAGGCCCATGGCAGGCCGACGGCGGTGGCCGCGAGCACCGGCCCGAGCAGGGCCTGTCGGCGGGCTTCGCGCAGGTGGTGAAAGGTGGCGAGCCAGGCCTCGGACCAAGGCAGGCGCATCCAGGCGATCCAGATGCGGTTGCGGCTGGTGGCGACGAGGCGGCGGGCGTTGTTCCGGGCAGGAGAGGGGTGGTGGTGGGTGGTCACCGTCGGCACATAAGCCATGCGCCAGCCCCGCGCTGCCATGTCCAGGGCCAGCAAGGCTTCTTCCGCACCCAGGAACAGGCGGGGCTCGTAGCCACCGGCCGCCCGGAAGGATTCCGCGCGCATCACCACGGCCCCGGCCATGAAGGCGATCAAGGCAGGACCAGGAAGGCCATGGGCTGCGAGCGGGCTGCGGGCCATGCGTTCGCAAGTCGGATCGTCCCTGTTCTGTGGGCCGACCAGCACGCGGGCTGACAGGGCGCCCAACTGCGGGTGGCTGTCGAGCACGTCCGCCGCGTGTTTCAGCGCGCCGGGTGACCACCAGGTGTCGTCATCGCAGAAGGCCACATAGGGGGTGCGCACCTGCGCCACACCCGCATTGCGGCCTGCCGCGCCCAGGTTCGCATGGCACCGCACGGCCTGGACGTCCGGAAAATCCTTCAGCACACCGTTCGTGCCCGGCCCCTGCGAGCCGTTGTCGACCACGACGATGGGCGGTCGCTCGGGCAGGGCGGACAGCTGGCCGAGCGTGTGCCGCAGCTCGGTGGGGCGGTTGAAGGTGAGCACCACGACGCTGACGCGCTCGTCCTTCGGTGCCGGAGCGCAGGAATGGGTCATGGCGGCCATCGGAGATCACGTCGCAGAGGACCCGGCGGGGATGTCGAGACGCCACAGGCGCTCGGGCCGCAAGACATCGACATACCCCCCCGGGCCGAAGGCCTGCAACTGGCTGGCGTAGGCAAGCACAGCCTCGGCCTTGAGCGTGGCCCCGCCCTGGGCCTGCCGCGGATCCGGTGTGGCGGTGATGCCTTCCTGGGCCAGTGCCATCAGGCGCTGCTGCAGCAAGCCTGTCTTGGCGCGGTAGAGCGCATCTTCATACGCCAGCGGCGTGTAGCCCGGCAACGCGGCGAGGGCCTTCATGCAGGCCCGGTGCACCAGCAGGTGATCACCATGGAACATGCCCATGGGCAGCAGTACCGGCACCGGTCCCAGCCCCCGCAGGACCAGCCGCAGCGAGACGGCGATGTCATTGGCGCAAACGGGCTCATCGCCGTACTGGCTGTCGATGAAGTCCATCCAGACCGGCTGGGCACGCAGCATCGTCAGCGCTCGCCGATCTTCCTGCCGGCGTTGTGCCATCGCGTCCTCCGCACTGGCGAAGCCGCAACGCTTGTCCCATTCGGTGCGCATGCTGGCGGGCTTCGGTACGCCGGTGAACACGGTGATCACGGTGCTGCCCGGGTGCAGGGCCAGCAATTGGCCACAGCTGAAGACGCCGTCGTCCAAATGCGGTGAGATCACCGCGATCCGTTCCTGCTGCTGAGCCATGGCCCGACCTTTCTGCGGCGCAGCCCCCCTGTGGGCCGGCGCAGGCACTGGCAATCGGTGTTCCCGCGCGGGGCCGCCTGCTGAGCACCACCCAAGGCACACCATGTGCTGGCGGCTCCCGGCTCGAACTCCGCCGTTTCTGCGCAGGCGCACTCACCCCCTTCGTATGGCAGACCACGGTTCTCACAAAGTCATCGCCGGCCTGTGGCAGGCGGTCCGTCAGCATCCGCAGCGCGTGTGGGCGGCGGTGGTGTTGCTCATCCTGGCCAAGGTGGCGGGCGTGCTGGTACCCCTCGTGCTCAAGGCCATCGTGGACCGTTTCAGCACGCCGCAGTCCCTGGCCGAGTTGGTGCCCCGGTCTCCCGGGATGGCGGGGCCGGGGGGCGCGCTCCAAACGGTGCTGCTTCTGCCTGTGTTCCTGCTGCTGGGGTATGCGCTGCTGCGCTTCGCCGGCACGCTGTTCACGGAACTGCGCGACCTGGTCTTCGCCCGGGTGACCCAGAGCGTCGTCACGCTGTATGCCGAGCGCACCTATGCCCGCGTGCTCGCGTTGACACCGCGCTTCCATACGCAGCGCAACACCGGCTCGCTGATCCGCGACATCGAGCGTGGCACCTCGGGCGTGGGATTCCTGCTGGGGGCAGGCCTGTTCACCGTGCTGCCCACGCTGGTGGAGTTCGGTGCGGTGCTGGCCGTCATGGCGCTGGGCTACAGCCTGTGGTTCACCTTGATCATCGTGCTGACTTTCGTGGTCTATGCCAGCTACACGATGACGATGACGCAGCGCCGGGCCTTGCGGCAGCGCCGGGTCAACGAGGTGGACTCGGCCGCCCATGGCCGCATGGTCGATGGCCTGTTGAACTACGAGACCGTCAAGACCTACGCCCGGGAGGACTTCGAGCGCCAGCGCTACGCCGGCGTCCTGAAGCAGTGGGTCGAGCATGGGGTGGTCAACCAGCGAGCCCTGTCGTGGCTGCACGTGGGCCAGAGCGCCATCATCGCCGCGGGCGTGGCGGCGGTGATGCTGCTGGCGGGCGAACAGACGATGCGAGGGCAACTCACCGTCGGCGACCTGGTGCTCGTCAATGCCTACGTGATCCAGATCTGCCTGCCCCTCAACACGCTGGGCTTCGTGTTCCGGGAAGCCCGGGATGCCTTGGTGAACACGGAGAAGCTGGTCACCCTGCTGGCGCAGAAGCCCGATATCGAAGACACCCCTCAGAGCACGCCGCTCGCAATCCATGGCGGCGAGGTGGTCTTCGAGCATGTGAACTTCGGCTACGAGGCCGGTCGGCAAATCTTGCAGGACGTGAGCTTTCGCATCGGGGCGGGGCAGACGGTGGCCGTGGTGGGTGGCAGTGGCTCCGGCAAGTCCACCCTGGCACGCCTGCTGCTGCGCCTGTACGACGTGCACAGTGGCCGCATCGCCATCGATGGCCAGGATCTGCGCGCCGTGCGCACCGACTCCCTGCGCGAGGCCATCGGCGTGGTGCCGCAGGACACGGCCCTGTTCAATGACACCATCGCCTACAACATCGCCTATGGGCGGCCCGGCGCGGGCATGGCCGAAGTGATCGAGGCGGCCAAGGCTGCGCAGGTGCACGAGTTCATCATGTCGCTGCCGGCTCAGTACGACACGCCGGTCGGTGAGCGTGGCCTCAAGCTGTCCGGCGGAGAGAAACAGCGCATCTCGATCGCGCGTGCCTTCCTGAAGAACCCGCCGATCATGATCTTCGACGAAGCGACATCGGCACTGGACACGCGGGCGGAACGCGCCATCCAGGGGGAGCTCGACCGCATCGCCGTCGGCCGCTCCACGCTGATCATTGCGCACCGCCTGTCGACCATCGTCGATGCCGACGAGATCATCGTGATGGACAAGGGCCGCATCGTGGAGCGTGGGCGGCATGAGGAGCTGCTGGAGCGTGACGGCCTGTATGCGCAGCTGTGGACCCTGCAACGCCAGCAACAGCAGTTCGAACGCCTGGAGCGACGGCTGGCGCGCCAGCCGGTCAACCTGGCGGTGCTGGTTGCCGGCGTGGTCGATGCCTTGCGCGAGACAGCCAGGGCGCGGCAAGTGGCGCTCTACACCGATGTGGACCTCGACCACGGGCGCGTGACCGGCGATCCGAGCACCTTGTCCCAGGTGATCAGTGAGCTGTGCGTCGCCGCGCTCGACGTGACGCCCGCTGGCGGACGCATCGAGCTGCGTCTGGAGCGGCGTGATGCGGGCGCTCGTCTGGGCATCACCGATGGTCGCCATGGGTCGGCTGCGCCGGCCCGCCTGCCGACTGGCCCCGAGCATCTTCCGCTGGACCCGCTGCAGATCCGTTCGACCATCGAACGCCAGGGCGGGCAGTTCACGGTGGAGCCGCCCGGCTCCACCCACGGCATGCGCTACGTGATCGACATGCCCTTGCGCGCCCTCGACGCGCCGCCGCAGGCCGAATCACCCGATGGACACAGCATCCTGGGACAGGGGCCGGCATTGCCGGGTGCCAGCGTGATGGTGATCGATGACCTGGCCGACGCCCGCGAATCGTTGCAGATGCTGCTGGACACCGAGGGCGCCCATGTCCAGACTTTCGACACCGGCCAGGGTGCGCTGGCCTGGCTGGGCAACCACGATGTGCGTGAATGGCCCGGCCTCATCATCTGCGACATCGCGCTGGGCGAGGAGGATGGGCACGAGGTCATCCGCCAGGTGAGGCACATCGAAGACCAGCGTGGCTTGGCGCTGGGCCAGCGCGTACCGGCTGTGGCGCTCAGTGGCCTGGGTGGTTCGGCCGACAGGACGCGGTCGCTGTTGTCGGGCTTCCAGGCCCATCTCGTCAAGCCCGTCGATGCGAACGAGCTGGTGAGCACGCTGTCCATGGTCCTGTCCAAGGACACGCGCGAGCCGAGCGAGGCCTGATCTCCTGTAGGCCCATGGGCGCGCTGCTTGCCCCTGAACCGTTCCACCCCTTTCGCAAAGGAGAACGCCATGACACAGGTATCCCAAGCCATGACCCGCGGTGTGCGCACCATCTCGCCTGCCGATTCGCTCGTGCTGGCCGCGCAGGCCATGGACGAACTCAACATCGGATCGCTGCCCGTGTGTGACGGCAATCGGCTCATGGGCATCGTCACCGACCGTGACATCGTGACCCGTGGCGTGGCGCAGGGCTGCGCGCTCGAACAGACGAAGGTGTCCGACGTGATGAGCCAGAACGTGCAATGGTGCTTCGAGGACCAATCGGTGGAGGAAGTGGCCGACCGCATGTCGAGGGTGCAGATCCGCCGTGTGCCCGTGCTGGACCGCGAGCAGCAACTCGTGGGCATGCTGTCCCTGGGCGACATGGCGACCAAGGGTTCCGACGGCACCGCCTCGCGGGCGCTCGGTTCGATTTCGGAGCCGGCCGAGCCGGACCGGTCCAGTCAATCCAAGGCCAGCGGTTCGGCTGGTGGCGGTTCCGCTTCTGGCAAGCCGCGAGGTACGCCCCAATCCCGTGGAAGCGCTGGCGCTCCGCATTGAGGCTCGGGCCTCGCTGCAAAACTGGCCGCAGCGATTACCGCCATCCCATCGCCTGCAGCCCGGGCGAGGTGCCCGGCCTCGGGCACAGGCATTGCCATGTGTGACTCAGCATCCCCTTCTTGAGGAGTGACCCATGGCTTCCCAATTCCCCATTCCTTTCGCCGGGCCGCGCCAATTGCGCCACCTGGACCCTCTTGGCGATTTCACGCAGGAGTTCAGCCGCTTGTTCGGCAACTTCTTCCCGGGGGCCGGCGGCCTGTTGGGACTGCCCGCGCGCACGGCGGACGCGGTGGCACTGCCCCGTCTGGACGTGCAGGAGAACGAGGAAGGCATCCGCGTGTGTGCCGAGTTGCCAGGCGTGCAGGCAGGCGATGTCGAGGTTCGCGTAGAGGGCGAATTGCTCGTCATCAGCGGCGAGAAGAAGGCCGATCAGCGGACCCGTTCTCACAACTACCACGTGGCAGAACGCAGCTTCGGCCATTTCAAGCGCGCCATCGCGCTGCCTTTCACGCCCGATCCGCAGACGGTGAGCGCCAGCTTCGATCTTGGGGTGCTGACGGTGCAGGTGCCTCGCCAGTTGCAGCGTGAGACCAGCCGCCGCATCGAAGTCCGGGAGGGCGGGCACGCGGCGTCCCCGCAAACCTACCTCGACGACGGGCAGCGCATGCCGGCCGGTCCGGACAGCGCACCCCGTGTGGGTGATGAGCCCGCCCATTGAGCACCAGCCATTCCCAGCCAGGCGGACGGCCCATGCGCCCGCGGACACCCAGGAGACCGCCATGAAAGACACCCACGCCCGTTCTCGCGAAAGCCGCCGCGTCGAAGGCCGCTGCAACACCGCGCCCGAGAAGGTCCCGACCTACCAGGAGTTGCTGGACGAATCACTGGACCAGACCTTCCCTGCCAGCGATCCCATCTCGCCCAGCGCGGCGATGCATGCCGAGCAGGCGATCCAGTCGGCGCGCGATTCCCGTGACTGGGCCTTGGCACCTGACGGTGCCCAAGCCTGCGATGCTGGGGCAGGCACCTGCCAGTTCGTGGCTCATGCGGGGCAGGGTGCGCTGGTGGATGGCGCGCTTGCACGGCAAGCTGTGGAGATGGCCTTGCCGGCGATCGACAAGGCTTTGACCAGCCCCGAGGTCTCCGGCATGGGCGTGCTTTCCATCATCGTGATGGACCCCGCGGCGTTGCCGGGCAAGGGCCACTTCGACGAGGCCATCCTGCTGGAGCACGCCATCGGCGATCCCGACACCTGGGATGCCGATTACGCCGGATTCGCACGGGCCAAGGCCCGGCTCAGTTGGGAAACTGGGCTGGACAGCAGTGTGGTGCAGGCCACCCGCCCTCATGTGCTGCGCCAGGGCGATACCTTGCTGTGGGGCAGCGTTTGCCTCGATGGCATCGTTGTTGCCGTCAGCGGGGCCCACCCCTGGTTCGACGAAGCCTTTGCCACGGCCATCGCGGCCAACGTCCGCGCCCTGGCCAAGCAGCGCCAGGCCCAGGCGCTGCAGGAGCGCAAGCTGTCCGTGTGAGCCCAGGCTGAACAGCGGGCCGCCGAGGTGCGGGGCGCGTTGGACGGGCACACCGCTTGCCCCATGAGCCGGCCTCACGCCTGCGCTCATCGCGCAGGCCTCACCTCAACACGACTAGGAGCCGAGATGAATCAAGGCGATCTTCCCCGCTACCAACTTCCCTTTTCGCGATGGGCGCTCAGCCTAGCGCTGGGCCTGGGGGCCACGGCCGCCCAGGCACAGATTCCCGGTGATTCACCGGGGGGCTCCCCTCAGTACCGCGACGCTTCTGGCGTCGTCCAGCCTGGCTCGGGTGCTGCTGGGACCACCACCACGACGGGTGGCACCTGGTCCCCATCGTCGTCAGGCAGCGCCTCCCCGGCAGGCAGCCCATCGGTGAATGGCGCGTCCGTCAACCGCGACGGCAGTGCCATCAGTGCTCCACCTCAGGGCAGCAGCAGCGATATGAGGGCGCCTGGCGCCGCCAACGTCTCGCCTGCCAAGGATGGGGCATGGGATGCCAATGGCAACCGTGACAACCAGCCGGCCAATGGCGCCGCATCGCCCCGCAGCGCGCTGGACAACGACCAGATGCCCTTGCCGGTCGAGCCCACGGCCGCCGGCCCGGACAGCGGCCGTTATGGTGGCTACGACCCGGCCCGCGAGTCATGGATTCCGTACACCTCGTCCGGCTACATCGGCATCTCCGGAGGCAAGCCCGATCTGAACACCGCCTGTGTGGCGGGCCTGCGGTGCGATGATCCCGACTCTGCCTGGTCCGTCTTCCTGGGCGGCCAGTTCAATCCTTACCTCGGCCTTCAGTTGGGCTATCTGCAGCTGCAGGATGCCGACCGCAATGGCGGCGATACCAAGGTGCGTGGCGTGAACATCGTGCTGACGGGTGCCTTGCCCCTGGGCAGCAACTTCAGCTTGAACGGCCGACTGGGGGGCACCTATGGCTGGACGAAAACTTCGGTGGGCGCTGGTGTGCCGGCGCCTTCGGGCAACGAAGAGGGCTTCGGCGCCTCCTATGGCGTGGGCGCCAGTTGGGATTTCGACCGCCACTGGAGCGTCACCCTGGACTGGGACCGCCATCACCTGAAGTACGCTGGCGATGAGAAGAAGGACACGGACATCGCCTCCGTGGGCTTGCGGTACCGGTTCTGACCGGCCCCGTCCTGAACAAGCCTCCTCTCACGAGGAGGCTTTTCGCTTTTTGACTCCCGTGCTCGATGAGGCCGCGCTGGCCCGTTTGCGTGCGGCCGCTGGCTTTGCGGGCGCAGCCTCTTCGTCCTTGTCGGCCGCCTTGCGCTTGCCACCCCCCGCCAGACTGCGCTTGAGCAACTCCGTCAGGTCGATCACGTTCGATGGAGGCGCCGAACCTTCCGCACTTTCCAGCGGCGTGACGGCGTGCACCTCCCCAGCCTCACGCTTGCGGTCTACCAGGGCCATCACGGCATCGCGAAACTCGTCGTGGTAGTCGTCGGGGTTGAAGTCCTTGGACATGTCGTCCACCAACGCCTGTGCCATGCTCAGCTCCCCCGGTTTGATGCCGGCCTCCTTGGTGCCCTCCGGGGGCAGCTTCAATTCATCCCACGGTCTGATTTCATTGGGCCACCGCAAGGTGTTGAGCATCAGGGCCGGCCCGACGGGCACGAGCGCGGCCAGATGCTGCTTGGTCTGAATCACGACGCGTGCCAGGCCGATGCGGCCTGCGGCCAACAAGGTCTCGCGCAGCAGCGCATACACCTTGTCGCCTTTGTTGATCGGCGCAAGGTAGTAGGGGCGTTCCAGGTAGACGAACGGGATCTCGCTGGCCTGCACGAAGGATTCGATCTCGATGGTCTGCGTCGTCTTGGGATAGGCATTGCGGATTTCATCGTCGCTGAGCACCACATACTCGTGCGCCCCGTTCGCGATGCCCTTGACGATGTGCTCCTTGGTGATCTCCTTGCCCGTGCGCTTGTTGATGCGCTTGTAGCCCACCGGGTCCATCGTGCGCCTGTCGAGCCAGTCGAAATCGATGTCGTCCTCGCGCGACGCGGGATACAGGCCCACGGGGATGTGGACCAGACCGAAGGAAATCGCGCCTTTCCAGAGTGTTCTTGGCATGGTGTCTTCTTCTTGGGCTGCCGCAGGACCCCGTTACCGGCAATCGCCGTGCCCATCGGGCATGCTGCTTGCCGAGGCCAGGCCGAGGTGACCCATGGCCAAAGATGACAAGCTGCAGCATTACCGCGCCAAGCGCGATTTTTCGATCACCAGTGAGCCCGAGGGCACGCAAGCCCGTGCCGGTAATGCCTTGAGTTTCGTGATTCAAAAGCACGCCGCGCGCCGCCTGCACTACGACTTCCGGCTGGAGCTGGATGGCACACTCAAGAGCTGGGCGGTGCCCAAGGGCCCCAGCCTGGATCCGGCGGACAAGCGCATGGCCGTCCATGTGGAGGACCACCCTCTGGCCTATGGCGGCTTCGAAGGGGTCATTCCGGCGGGGCAGTACGGTGCAGGCACCGTCATCGTGTGGGACAAGGGCGAGTGGTTGCCCCATGGCGATCCGCTTCAGGGCTATCGAGACGGCAAGCTGAAGTTCGAGTTGCGGGGACACAAGCTGCAGGGCAGCTGGACGCTCGTGCGCATGCGCGGCCGTGGCCAGGAGCGCCAGGAGCCCTGGCTGCTGATCAAGGAGCGCGATCAGGCCGCAAGGCCAGCGGCCGAGTTCGATGTGGTCGAGGCACTGCCCGACAGCGTGCTCGGCGGCAGCCTGCCCACGGCGTCAAGCAAATCGGCATCCAAGTCCAAGCCTCGGACGCCCGCGGCCCGTCGAGCGCCGTCTCACACCGACGCCATGCCCCTGACGATGTCACCCCAGCTGGCCACGCTGGTGAGCAGCGTGCCGCGTGAGGGTGACTGGGTCTACGAGATCAAGTTCGACGGCTACCGTTTGCTGGCCCGCATTGACAACGGTGATGTGCGGCTCTTCACCCGCAATGGCCATGACTGGACGTCGCGCCTGAAGGCGCTGGCCCGCGAGTTGGGCACGCTGGGCCTGCGCTCGGGCTGGCTGGATGGCGAGATCGTGGTCACGGGGGCGCATGGCGGCACCGACTTCCAGGCCTTGCAGAACGCGTTCGACACCGCCCACACGGAAACCATCCAGTATTTCGTGTTCGATCTGCTGTATCACGACGGAGAAGACCTGCGCCCACGCACGCTCAAGGAGCGACGTGAACGCCTGCGCCCCTTGATCGACGCCCCGGAGGGCGGTGCGCGGGCGCATGTGCATTTCAGCGAGGACTTCGAGGTTGACCCTGCCCACCTGCTGCATACCGCCTGTGCCATGCGCATGGAGGGCGTGATCGGCAAGCGGCTGGATGCACCCTACAGCGCCGGCCGCAATGAACGCTGGATCAAGCTCAAGTGCACACAGCGCCAGGAGTTCGTGATTGGCGGCTACACCGATCCGAAAGGCTCTCGCCTGGGTCTGGGCGCCTTGCTGCTGGGCGTGTACGACGAGCAGGGCCAGTTGCGTTATGCCGGCAACGTCGGCAGCGGCTTCGACTCGGCCACCCTGCGCGATCTGCACGGGCGTCTGCGGTCCGTGGCCGCCGACAAACCCGCCTTTGCCGGGTTGCCCCGGGACGTCAAGGGACACTGGGTCAAACCCAAGCTGGTGGCGGAAGTGTCCTTTGCCGAATGGACCAAGGAAGGACGCCTGCGCCAGGCCGTGTTCCACGGCTTGCGCACCGACAAGCCCGCCCGCGCCATCAGCCGCGAAAAGGCCGCACCGCCAACCGGCGGTGGGATCGCGCAGGCGCCGACGATGGCGTCGGCAGGCAAGGCTTCCACCCGGGCGGCGACAAAGCCAGCCTCGACCAGGAAAGCCTCCAGCGTGCGCATCACCCATGCCGACCGCGTGATCGATGTCTCCACCGGCATCACCAAAGGCGAACTGGCGGACCACTATGCCCGCGTCGCGCGGCGCATGCTGCCGCACCTGATCGGCCGCCCCGTGTCACTGGTGCGCGCGCCGGAGGGCATTGCGGGCGAACTCTTCTTTCAGAAGCATGCGGACCGCATGAACATCCCCGGCATCGTGCGGCTCGACCCCTCGCTGGATCCGGGGCACCCAGCGCTGCTGGAGGTGCCGACGCTCGAGGCGTTGGTGGGGGCGGCGCAGATGAATGTGATCGAACTGCACACCTGGAACGCCACGACGGACGCGATCGAGCAGCCTGACCGCATGACCTTCGACCTGGATCCAGGTGAGGGCGTGCCCTGGGCCCATGTGCAGGAAGCGGCTGAACTGGTGCGGGTGATGCTTGAAGAGCTGTCACTGCGCAGCTTTCTCAAGACCAGCGGCGGCAAGGGCCTGCATGTGGTCGTGCCTTTCAGGCGCTCGCTGGGCTGGGACGATGTGAAGGGCTTGTCAAAGCGCATCGTGGAGCATCTCGCCGCCACGCTGCCATCACGCTTCGTGAGCAAGAGCGGCCCGCGCAACCGGCTCGGCAAGATCTTCGTGGATTACCTGCGCAATGGCCGAGGCGCCACCACGGCGGCGGCTTGGTCGGCGCGCGCTCGACCGGGCATGGGTGTGTCCGTGCCCGTGGATTGGTCGGAGTTGCCGCAGCTGACGAGCGGTGCGCACTGGACGCTGCGCAGCGTGCACGAGAGGCTCGCGGGCAGCGATCCGTGGGCCGGCTACAAGCGCGTCAGGCAGACGCTGGACGATGCGCTCAAGGCGATGAGTTGATGGTGGACCGAAGGAGGATCGAACTCCCGACCTCTGCATTGCGAACGCAGCGCTCTCCCAGCTGAGCTATCGGCCCGTGTCCTTAGTCTAGCAAAAAGCGTGTTCCCGTCTTGTGGACAGCCTTGGTCTGGATCAAGCCAGACCCTGGCGGCGCTGCAGTTCCTTGAACAGTGCCGATTGGTCCAGTTCGGCAAAGCCATGGTCGGCGGCATCGGCGTACAGGGTTCCCAGCGCCTGGGTGATCGGTGCCTGAAAGTCCATCCCCGCGGCCGTGTGCAGCGCATTGCGCAGGTCCTTGAGCTGGATGGCCAGCGAGCCTCGTTTGGCGAAGTCGCCCTGAACCATGCGCTGGCCGTGCACCTCGAGGATGCGGCTTTCGGCGAAGCCACCGCGCAAGGCCTCACGCACCTTGGCCGGGTCGGCCCCGCCACGCTCGGCCAGCAGCAGGGCCTCCGCGACGGCACCGATGGTGATGCCCACGATCATCTGGTTGGCCAGCTTGGCCAGTTGGCCGCTGCCAGCCGGGCCGACATGCACGGGGCGCCCCAAGGCTTCCAGCACCGGCCGGGCACGCTCGAAGTCGGCCGCCTCTCCGCCCGCCATGATCGCCAGCGTGCCGGCCTCCGCCCCCAGCGTGCCACCGGACACGGGCGCATCCAGCGCGTGGGCGCCCAAGCCGTGCAGGCGCCGCGCATGGTCGCGCGCCTGTTCGGGCAGGATGGAACTCATGTCGATCACGAGGGTCCCAGGCTGGAGCGCGGCGGCCCCGGCTTGTCCGGGCGGCAGGGATGTGCCGCCGAACAAGACCTCACGCACCACGCCGCCGTGTTCCAGCATGGTGACGACCACTTCGGCGTCCGCCACCGCGGCCGCCGGTGTATCGGTCACACGGGCTCCGGTATCGTTCAGGGCATCGGCCTTGGTGCGTGTCCGGTTCCATAAAGTCAAGGGAAAACCCGCTGCCGCGAGGCGTCGGGCCATGGGAGCACCCATCAGGCCGCAGCCCAACAAACTGATTCGAGGCATCTTGAAACTCGCTAATCCGTTGATTGATGCGCAAAATGACCGTCAATCAAGGTAAAAGGCCATGTTGATCCCTTGTTTGAAGGACAGCCGCTGCCTTGAATTTGCGCCAACATATCGCATGTTCGGGATTTTCGCCCCCCACGGTTGAGACAACGACAGCAATGAATGACATGGCCGATTCTCTCGCGACGGTGACCCCGCGACTGAACGGGCTGGAGGACGCCCTTGTCCGCAGCCTGGAGCAGCTGGGCGCGGGTGTGCTGATCAAGCACCTGGGCACCGGCCGCTACGAGTACGCCAGTACGGCGGCACGCCACCTGTGGCCCGGCGCGCGCGATCCCCTGGGCGCCAGCGACGCGGAGCTCTTCGATGCCGTGCAGGCCGTGGCCTTGCGCGCCGCCGATCAGCAGGCCGTGTCCCTGCCCAACGGTTTCGCCGCCGAGCACCGCCTGGAGCGCCAGGGGGAACGCCGCGAATACCTGGTCTGGCGCCAGGCCCTGCGCGACGACGAGGGCCAGCCTTCGCGCGTGCTCAGCAGTTGGCAGGATCTGACCGAGGTGCGCAAGCGCGAACTGCAATTGCAGACCGCGCTGCAACAGCTGGAGCAGCAGCAGCGTGCCAATGAGGATCTGCGCCGCGAGATGCAGGACAACCAGGTCCGCGACAACGTGTCAGGCCTGTACCACCGTGCGCATTTCGAAGACCAACTGCGTCGCGAGGCCGACCTGTCCAGCCGCGAGCAGCGCGAGTTCGCCATCGTGTCGGTGGCGGTCGACGGCATGGACGAGATCCGTCAGACCTATGGCGCCGACAGCTGCGAACGCGTGGTCGAGGCCCTGGGCCGACTGCTGCGTGCCAACACCCGTGCCATGGACTCCCCATGCCGCCTGGGGGGAGATCGATTCGTGGTGCTGTTGTCCGGCGTGGGCCTGGCCACGGCGCATTCACGCATGGAGCACCTGCGCAAGCAGTGCTCGCAGCACATCGTGGCCTACAACGGTCAGCAGATCCCCTTCACGGTCAGCATGGGCATTGCCAGCTTCCCGCACACGGCGGGCTCGGTCGAAGAGCTGATGCGCAGTGCCGACCGCGCCATGGTCGTCTCGCGCGAAAAGGGTGGCAACCACCTGACGCTGGCCAGCATCCAGTTCGTGCCTGCGGGCTGAGCGACGCCAGCGTCGCGCGACACCATCGCGCAAAGAAAAAACCGGCCCGGGCTTCAAGCACCGGCCGGTTTTTTGTTGAATAGGTGTCCGCCGCGAACCAGTCACCGCACTCCTGAACCCAGGGGATTCAGGTGGGCGAGGTCAACTCCACTTCGGGTTCATCTGACGCGAGACGATCACACCAGCGAAGCAATGTTCCAAGCCCTGGCTCAATGAGCATCGGTTCAAGGAAATATTGGCTTCCGCGAACGCGACGAACACCTTCATTGTAGGCCCCCGGGCTGAACCGCAAACCCTAAGCTGCGCGTGGCTTGCGGGTTTAGTTGACAGATCGCTGGCGTGGGCGCCGGGGGATTACAGCAGGTGGCCGTCGTCGTTGAGCGTGGCGTCCAGGCGGCCGATCAGCGTGTCCAGGTACTCGTTGGACACGGGCGTGCCGTCGGCCTCGCTCTGGGCCTGTGCGGTCGCCCTGGCCGCGCTGGGTTCCGGCTGTGCGGCCAGCTCGTACGCCAGGTTCAGCGCGGCCAGCACGGCGATGCGCTCGCGTGCCTTGAGCTTGCCGGCGTCGCGGATGGCGCACATTTCGCGGTCGACATGGCTCACGGCCTGGCGCAGCTGTTGCTCGCCGCCGTCGGGGCAGCCCAGCAGGTAGCTCTGGCCCATGATGGAGACTTCGATCTGTTTCATGCGCGGTCGTCAGGCGGAAGGTCGTCTGCCTCGTCGGCGGCCGTGGTGGCCAGGGGCGCGGGCAGCTTGTCGATCAGGGTGTCGATGCGGGCGCGGGCGGCCGACAGGCGGGCGCGCAGCGAATCGCGCTCTTGCGTGACCACGAGCACTTGCTGCTGCAGCAGCGCGTTGGTGCGCTGCAGTTCCTCGTGGCGCAGCAGCAGGCGCTCGACGCGGTCGGTCAGGTCTTCGATCCTGGACATGAGGGTGGGCCCTCGCTCCCATGGGGCCTCCGTGGAGGCGGAACTGGGATTGTAGGGGCCTAAAACGGTGCGAAGGCTGGGGTGCGCCCTGACGTTCCTTGACGGCTGCCCTTACAATGCCGCCCGTTGGTGCTCGCGCCGGGGTTCATCCGGTGCAGTTAAACGGGAAGCAAGAGGGTCTGACGCACCGCCGGTGCCAGCCCGACTTGCGCTGCCCCCGCAACGGTCGGCGGTCAAACCCTGCAAGGGGTTTCGCTCGTGTTCATCGGTCACTGGGTGCTCATCGCATCTGGGAAGGCCTCACGGGTCGTACCGCCCAGCCCGGATACCGGCCAGCTGGGGCCGTGGTTCGCCACGGCCATTGACAGGCGTCCGCGGGGAAGCGGACACCTGGGTCCTTGCCATCGTCCAACCATGAAGTCCTTCCGTCGTCTGCCCGCGCCTGCGGGTCGCCTGGCCGTGCCTTGCGCGCTGCCGCTCCGTCCTTTCCATGCCACCTTGATGGGCTGCCTGCTCGGCCTGGGCGCCCCCGCCATGGCGCAGAGCGCCTTGGAGCCCGTGGTGGTGACCGCCACCCGCACGCCGGTGGCCGCCAGCCAGGTGCTCAGCGACGTGACCGTCTACACCCGCAAGGACATCGAGCGCCAAGGCGCCGGTGCCGTGGCCGATCTGCTGCGCCTGGCCCCCGGCTTCGAGATGGGCCGCAGTGGCGGCTCCTTCGGCACGACCTCGCTGTTCGTGCGTGGCGCCGACACCCGCCATACGGCCGTGCTGATCGACGGCGTGCGCGTGGACAGCCAGAGCACGGGTGGCGCCACCTGGGAAGCCCTGCCACTGGACCAGATCGAGCGCATCGAGATCGTGCGCGGCCCTGACAGCGTGATCTACGGCTCCGACGCCATCGGCGGCGTGGTGCAGATCTTCACGCGCAAGGGCGAGGGCCAGCCTCGCCTGGAACTGGGCGTGGGCGCCGGCTCGCGTGGCCTGGCCAAGGCCGATGCCAGCCTGAGCGGCCGCTCGGGTGCCATCGACTACGCCGTGTCGGCCGCCACCGAGCGCAGCGACGGCTTCAACGCCATCGTGAGCCCGACCAACTCGTCCTACAACCCGGACGACGACGGCTACCGCAACCACAACGCCAGCGCGCGTGTCGGCCTGGACATCAACAAGGCGCATCGCCTGGAAGTGTCGGCCCTGACGCAGCATGTGAACGCGCAGTACGACGGCTATGCCTCGACAGACGACGACCATGCCGTGCACGATCTGGACACGGCCCGTCTGGCGTGGTCGGCCCAGTGGCTGGACAACTGGCACAGCGATCTGAGCGCCGGCGAATCCAAGCTGCGTTACGAGACCCGCCCCTCGGCCTACGTGACCGAGACACGTGTGCGCAGCTACGCCTGGAACAACCAGTTCAGCTTCGGCGAGCATTTGCTCACGGCGCTGCTGGAACGCCGCGAAGACGAACTGGAAAACACGGGCCTGAGCTCGGCTCCGACGGCCGGTGAGGGTGATCGCAGCCAGAACGCCGTGGGCCTGGGCTATGCCTGGCGCCATCAGGGCTATGCGCTGCAGTTCAATGCGCGCCAGGACGACGACAGCCAGTTCGGCTCGCACACCACCGGTGGCGTGGCGGGTGGCCTGGAGCTGGGGGCGGGCTGGAATCTGCGTGGCGCCTGGGGCACGGCCTTCCGTGCGCCCACGCTCTACCAGCAGTACAGCGCATCGGGCAATCCGAACCTCAAGCCGGAGACCTCGCGCAATGCCGAAGTGGGCCTGCGTTTCCGCCAGGGTGGCTTCGAGGCCGGTGCCACGGTCTATCGCAACAAGGTGCGTGACCTGATCAGCTACGACGCTCCGGGCATCTGCGCCGACAGCTGGGGCTGCTACCGCAACACCGGCCGTGCCGTGCTCAAGGGCCTGACGCTGGATGCCAAGGGCAGCATCGGTCCTGTACGATTGGCCGGTTCGGTGGACTTCTCGTCGCCGAAGGATGCCGAGACCGATGAGATCCTGCTGCGCCGCGCCCGCCGCCACGCCTCGCTGCGTGCGGACACCGACGCCGGTGCCTGGACCTTCGGTGCGCAATGGCTGGTGTCGGACAAGCGTCAGGACTTCGACTATGACTCGTACTCTGCCAAGACGCTCGGGGGTTACGCCGTGCTGAACCTGGACGTGCAGTACCGCATCAGCGACCAGTGGCGTGTGCTGCTGCGCGTGGACAACGTGGCCGACAAGGACTACCAGACGTCCTACGACTACGCCAGCGTGCCGCGCACGGTGTTCGTCGGCCTGCGCTGGGCACCGAAGTTCTGATCGGAAGACGCCTTGCCCCTGTCCCAGCACCACCTCGTCATCGGCGGCCAGCGCAGCGGCAAGTCGCGTCAGGCCGAGCGCATGGCGCGGGCCTGGCAGGGGCAGGCGGCCGACCGCGAGGTGGTGGTGTTGGCGACGGCCCTGTCGTCGGACGACGAGATGCGCGCGCGCATCGAGCGCCACCGGCAGGATCGGCCCGCCGGTTTCCTCACCATGGAAGAACCGCATGAACTGGCGCAGGCGCTGCGCCGGGCTTCATCGCCCGGGCGGCTGGTGCTGGTCGACTGCCTGACGCTGTGGTTGACCAATGTGCTGATGCCCGCGGGCCACGGCGAAGGGCCGGGCACGGCACCTGGGCCAAGGCCTTGGACGGCCTTGCAGGCCGAGCTGCTCGAGGCGCTGCCGGCCTTGCCAGGCCCCGTCGTGCTGGTGTCCAACGAGATCGGCTGGGGGGTGATCCCGATGGGACGCGAGGTGCGCCAGTTCGTCGATGAACTGGGGCGTCTGAACCAGGAGGTGGCGCAGTGCTGTGGCCACATCACCCTGATGGCGGCCGGCCAGGCCTGGACACGGCCCGTGGAGCGCTGGGCATGAAGTGCTGGCTGCATGGCCTGCTGTTGAGCATGCTGCTGGCGGCCATGCCGGCATGGGCCGAGCCCATCCGTGTCACCGATCAGCGTGGCACGGTCGTCACGCTCGCGGCACCGCCGCAACGCATCGTCAGCCTGCTGCCCTCGTTGACCGAGGCGGTGTGCGTGCTGGGTGCCTGCGACAGGCTGGTGGCCACGGACCGTTGGTCCAACTGGCCGACGTCGGTGCAGCGCCTGCCCAAGGCCGGCGGGATCGACGATGCCAATGTGGAGATGGTGGTGGCGCAGCGGCCCGATCTGGTGCTGCTGTCCGCCTCGTCACGGCTGGCTGCGCGGCTGCGTGGCCTGGGCCTGACGGTGGCCGAACTGGACGCGCAGAACCTGTCGCAACTGCACCGGATGCTGCTCACCGTGGCCACGCTGCTGGGGCTGCCTGCCTCGGGTGAGCAGCATTGGCAGAGTCTGAAAGACGAGATCAGGAACGCCGGCGGGCAGGTGCCGCCCGCGGCCAGAGGCGCGCGCGTGTATTTCGAGATCAGCAGCACCTTGTATGCGGCGGGGGCCTCGTCCTACATCGGCGAATTGCTGTCGCAGCTGGGCGCAGGCAACGTGGTGCCTGCGTCGCTGGGCGCCTTCCCCCGGCTGAGTCCGGAGTTCATCGTGCGCACGGACCCGGATGTGATCATCCTGTCGGCCGAGGACGCGCCAGGTCTGGCGCGCCGGCCTGGCTGGAGCCGCCTGCGGGCACTGCGGCAGGGGCGTGTGTGCGCCGTGCCGTCCGATGCGTACGACGTGCTGTCGCGGCCCGGACCTCGCATCGGGATGGCGGCACGCTTCCTCGCGCAATGCCTGAAGGACACGGCGCCAAGGGGGGCCCGCCCATGAGTGCAGAGACTGCCGGTGCGCGTTGGGGCGGGCTGCTGGCCCTGGTGGCCTTCACGCTCCTGATGGCCGTGCTCGGCCTGGGCGCGGGCAGCACCGGCTGGCAGGCGCCCTGGGCCCCGGATGCGGACGGCACGCTGGCCCGCATCCTCTGGGAGATCCGCGCGCCTCGCACCGTCGGGGCCTGGCTGGTCGGCGCGCTGCTCGGCCTGGCGGGGGCCATCGCGCAGGGCCTGTTTCGCAACCCCTTGGCCGAGCCCTACCTGCTGGGCAGCGCGGCCGGCGCGGCCTTGTGCATGGCGGTGGTGCTGACGCTGGGCGTGCCCTGGTTGTCGGCGCAGGACTGGTGGTCGCGTGTGGGCCTCACAGGGGCCGCCTTCGTGGGATCGGTCGGTGGTGTGATGCTGACCTTGTTGATGTCGCGCGGCGCGGCCCACACGATGCGCCTGCTGCTGGCGGGCGTGGTGGTCGGCGTGGTGCTGGGCGCGATGACGCAGTTACTGATGGTGTGGTCCGCCGAGGCGTGGCGCGTGATGCAGGCCTTCATGCTGGGCAGCACGGCGCTGCTGGGCTGGCAGGCGTGCGCGCTGATGACCGCGGTGCTGGCGCTGGCCTGGCCGGTGGCGCAGGGGCTGGCCAAGGTGCTCGACGCGCTGAGCCTGGGTGAGGACACGGCGCGCACGCTGGGCATCCCCCTGGGCCTGACCCGCGCGGTGCTGGTGTGCGTGCTGGCGCTGGCCACCGCAGCGGCCGTGGCGCAGGCCGGCCTGATCGCTTTCGTGGGCTTGGTGGCGCCGCACCTGGTGAGGCCGTGGGCGGGGGCCAGGCATGCGCACCTGCTGCTCGCGGCCACCGCGATGGGCGGTGGGCTGATGATGGCCGCCGATGTGTTGGCCCGCTGGCTGATCGCGCCGCAGGAGTTGCCGGTGGGCGTGCTCACCGCGGTGCTGGGCGGTGTCTACCTGCTGGTGCTGCTGCACCGGAGGCGCGCATGAGCGGCTTGGGCATCGATGCCGCCGTGGCCTTGCAGGCCGAGGGCCTGAGCGCCGCACATGGTCGCCAGCCCGTGCTGCATGGCGTGAACCTGTCGGTGCGCGCGGGGCAGTGGCTGGCCCTCGTGGGGCCGAACGGCGCGGGCAAGTCCACGCTGCTGCGCAGCCTGGCGGGCTTGATGCCCCTGAACGCGGGTGTCGTGCGGCTGCTGGGACACGATGCGCGGGAGATGCCTGCCCAGGAGCGGGCGCGCCAGCTGGCCTGGCTGGGCCAGGATGTGGGCGGCGATCCCGCCATGGCCGTGGCCGACGTGGTGGCCCTGGGGCGCCTGCCGCATCAAGGCTGGCTGGGCTGGCCCGATGGGCGCGTGCAGGATCGCGCCGTGGTGGAGCAGGCCTTGGCCGACACCGACATGGCCTGGGCGAGCGACCGCACCCTGGGCGCCTTGTCCGGCGGCGAGCGCCAGCGCGTGATGCTGGCCCGGGCGCTGGCCGTGCAGGCGCAGGTGCTGCTGCTCGACGAGCCCGTGTCCCACCTGGATGTGCCACACCAGCGCCTGGTGGCCCAGGTGTTGCGCCGCGAGGCCGCGCAGGGCCGCTGCGTCATCAGCGTGCTGCACGAATTGCCATTGGCGCTGGCCGCCGACCGACTGGCCGTGATGCATCAGGGCCGCCTGCTGGCCGAAGGCGCGGCCGATGATGTGGCCGTGCACCGCGCGCTGGAGACCGTCTTCGATCAGGCCGTGGCCGTGCTGCGGCACGATGGCCGCTGGACCGCCGTGCCGCGGCTGTGAGCCGCGCCCGGCCCGTGTCATTCCAAACTCTCTGAGATCCCGCATGGACTTGCAAAATCCGCCCACCGAAGCCCCCCAACAGCCCGAGCGCACCGAACGCCGCGGCCTGCTCATCGTCAACACCGGCGATGGCAAGGGAAAGAGCACAGCCGCCTTCGGGCTGGCCCTGCGCGCGCATGGCCGTGGCAAGGCCGTGAAGATCTACCAGTTCATGAAAGTGCCCAGCGCGCGCTTCGGCGAGCACCGTGCCTTCGAAGCGCTGGGCGTGCCTGTCGAAGGTCTGGGCGACGGCTTCAGCTGGAAGAGCAAGGACCTGGAACACTCGGCCGAGTTGGCCCGCCAGGGCTGGGCCCAAGCCGCGGAGCTCATCAACGCAGGCCAGCATTTCCTGGTGGTGCTCGACGAGATCACCTACCCGTTGATCTACGGCTGGCTTCCACTGGACGAAGTGGTGCGCACGCTGAGCCAGCGTCCGCGCGACGTGCACGTTGTGCTCACCGGGCGCGATTGCCCGCCGGAGGTCGTCGCCATCGCCGACACCGTCACCGAGATGCGCAAGGTCAAGCATGCCTACGAGGCGGGCATCCCCGCGCAGCGTGGCATCGAGGACTGATCCGGCGGCGCGATGAGCCTTGTGCATGAGGCCCTGGGCTGGCTGATCCCGGCCTTGCTGCCGTCGTTGGTGGCCCTGCTGGTCGACCGCTGCTGGGGCGAGCCGCCCAATTGGGCGCACCCGGTGGTATGGATGGGTCACTACCTGGGCCTGCTGGGCCCGGCGCTCACGCGCCTGCCGCCATCGCTGGCTCTGCTGGGCGGCGCGATGGCATGGCTGTTTGGTGCGCTGTTGACCGCGGCCATGGGTTTGAGCATCGAGATCCTGATACTGGGGTTAGTCGTCTGGCATGACCCCGATGCCGGCCTGTTGTCGCAGACCTTGCAGGCCCTGGCCGTGGGACTGGCGCTCAAGCCATTGCTGGCCTGGCGCCTGTTGCGCGACGAGGTGGCCGCCGTGGAGCGGGCACTGGCCGAATCGGCGCAGTCTGGCCGTGAGCGCTTGAGCCACCTCGTCAGCCGCGATGTGCAGGCGCTCGATGCCGAAGGCGTACGCGAAAGCGCCATCGAGTCGCTGGCCGAGAACCTCAATGATTCGGTGGTCGCGCCGCTGTTCTGGTTCGCGTTGGGCGGCCTGGCGGGCGCGGCGCTGTACCGCTTCGCCAACACGGCCGATGCCATGTGGGGCTACCGAGGCCGCTACGAATGGGCCGGCAAGTGGGCCGCCCGGGTCGATGATGCACTGTCCTGGCTGCCGGCCCGCATCACCGCCTTCCTGTTGTGCCTGGCGGCTGGCCGCCGTCTGTCGCTGGACGCGATGCGCCGAGAGGCCGCGGTCACGCCATCGCCCAATGGTGGCTGGCCCATGGGCACGATGGCGCTGCTGCTGAACGTGCGCCTGCGCAAGCCCGCGGTGTACACGCTGCACGCCAGTGCGCCCAGCCCCGCGCCGGCCGACACGGCGCGTGCGCTGGCCTGGTGCCAGGCCGCGGTGTGGTGGGCGCTGGCCTGCGGTGCCGCGCTGGCCCTGCTCTGCACCGGCCTGTTGCCCCGGGTGCCTTCCGGCGCCTGAGCGAAGAAGGATGCCGACATGAACTCATCCCAGTTGCTTGAACACGGTGGCCCGGATGGTGGCCCGGCCATCGCCTGGGATTTCTCGACCAACGCCAACCCCTTGCCCGCGCCGCCAGGTGTGCACAAGGCCCTGGCCGAGGCGGACCGGCGCCACTACCCTGACCCGCACTACACCGCCTTGCGTGCCGCGCTGGCCCGCCATTGGCATACCGATCCCGCCTGGGTACTGCCCACGGCCGGCAGCAGCGAGGCCATCCGCCGCTTGACACTGGCGGCCAGCCTGCAAGACGTGCGCGAGGTCTGGGTGCCCGAGCCCGGCTATGGCGATTACCGCGCTGCGGCATCCGCCCTGGGTTTGCGTGTACATGCCTACGGCGATGCGGCCGCGCTGCTGCACGCATTGCAGACATCGGAACAGCCGACGTTGCTGTGGCTGTGCGAGCCCTGCAATCCGACGGGGATGAGCCTGCCCACCAGCTTCTGGCGCGCTCTGGCCGGCATCATGGCCGTGCATCCCAAGCTGATCGTGGCGTTGGACCGCGCCTACGAGCCGCTTCGGCTGGAGGGCACCGACCCCGTGCCGGGCGACGTGGCCGGCCGATGCTGGCAACTGTGGTCGCCCAACAAGGCGTTGGGTCTTACGGGCATCCGGGCGGGGGCCTTGCAAGCGCCAGTGCATGCTGCTCAAACGCTGTTGCCTGCCATGTTGAACCTCGTGCCCAGCTGGGTACTGTCGGCCGAAGGCGTCGCGCTGTGGCACGCCTGGTGCGACGAAACCACTCAGACCTGGCTGGCCCAATCGCGCGCCACCTTGCTGGCCTGGCGTGGCGAGCAGCAGCACCAGCTGGCCGCGGTGGGCTGGCAGTGCCAGGCGTCGGTCACGCCGTTCTTCCTGGCGCGGCCATCGCAAGCCGTCGTGGATGACGCGGTGTCGCGGCGCACCTGGCTGCAGGCCTTGCGCGCCCACGGCATCAAGCTGCGCGACACCGCCAGCATGGGCTTGCCTGGCTGGCTGCGTCTGAGCACGCAGCCATTCGAGGCACGCCAGGCCCTGCAGCACGCACTGGCGCATGCGGCCACTGGCTGGAAGGACGCCGCATGAACGCCCGCGCGGTGATGGTGCTGGGCACCACCAGCGGCGCCGGCAAGAGTTGGCTGGCTACGGCCCTGTGCCGCTGGTATGCGCGCCAGGGTCTGCGCGTGGCCCCCTTCAAGGCGCAGAACATGAGCAACAACGCGCGTGTCGTGCCCGGCCTGGACGGCCATCTGGGCGAGATCGGCAGCGCGCAGTACTTTCAGGCCCTGGCCGCGCGTGTGCGACCCGATGTGCGCATGAACCCCGTGCTGCTCAAGCCCGAGCAGGACACGGCCAGCCAGGTCATCGTGATGGGGCAGGTGCACGACGAACTGCGCTGCGTGCCCTGGCGCGAGCGCAGCAACCATGTGTGGCCCCATGCGCGTCAGGCCCTCGATGAGTTGATGGCCACGCACGATGTCGTCGTGATCGAAGGCGCCGGTTCGCCCGCCGAGATCAACCTGCACGCCAGCGACTACGTCAACATGCGCACGGCGCTTCACGCGCAGGCCCAGTGCCTGCTGGTCACCGACATCGACCGGGGCGGCGCCTTTGCCCACCTCTACGGCACGCACCAACTGCTGCCCGCGCACGAGCGTGCCCTGATCAAGGGCTTCGTGCTCAACCGCTTCCGGGGCGATGCCAGCCTGCTCGCGCCCGGCCCCGAGCAGTTGCAGGCGCTGACTGGCGTGCCGACGCTCGCTGTGTTGCCCATGTGGCGTGGCCATGGCCTGCCCGAAGAAGATGGCGTGTTCGACGACCGCGCGACCGGTCCTTCGAGTCCATCAAATGGCGCCGACCGCGTGCTGCGCATCGCCGTGCTGGCGTACCCGCGCATCAGCAACCTCGATGAGTTCCAGCCCTTGCGCGCTGCGCCTGGCGTGCGTCTGGTGTGGGCGCGCCACCCGCGTGATCTCGATGGCGCTGACTGGGTGATCCTGCCCGGCTCCAAGCACACCACGGCCGACCTGGCCTGGCTGCGCGCGCAGGGCCTGGACTGTGCCGTGATCGACCATGCGCAGCGGGGCGGTGCGGTGCTGGGCATCTGCGGTGGCTTGCAGATGCTGGGGCGCACCCTGTCCGACCCCGAGGGCGTCGAAGGCCAGGCTGGCGCTGTCATCGAAGGCCTGGGCCTCCTCAACCTGCACACCCGCTTCGATGCCCACAAGCTGCTGCGCGAGACGCACGCCGTGTTCACCGACCTGGCGCTGAACCCCGACGACAACGCCGCCGACCCTTGGCGAGCCCTGGCCGGTGTACGCGTGCAAGGCTACGAGATCCACCACGGCCGCACGTACGCGACCAATGCCCACACGCTCCTCACGCCTGATGCCAAGCCCACAGACACCACCCATCCCATCCTGCTCGATGCCGATGGCCAGCCCCTCGGCTGGCGCCAGGGCCGCGTGCTGGGCCTGTACCTGCATGGCTTGTTCGAGGACGATGCCGCCATGCGCGCCCTGTTCGGCGCCCAGGCCCCGTCGCTGAACCGCGTCATGGACGGGCTCGCCGATTACATCGACCAGCATTTCGCCCCGGGTGCCCTGGCTGAACTTATCCAGGCGCCTTGACCGCTTCTTCTTGACCCGTTTTCGCTTCCGCACGCCATGACAGCGCTGTCCACCTTCAACCCTCCCACCCTCGCCGATCTGCGTGACACCGCCCTGGCCGAACGCCTGTGCCACCGCATCGACCACAAGACCAAGCCGCTGGGCTCGCTGGGTCGCCTGGAATCCCTGGCCTTGCAACTCGGCCTGATCCTGGGCAGCGAAACGCCCGAGCTGATCGATCCGCAAGTGGTGGTGTTCGCGGGCGATCACGGCCTGGCCGCGCGCGGCGTGTCGGCCTTCCCCAGCGACGTGACGTGGCAGATGGTCGAGAACTTCCTGGCCGGCGGTGCGGCCATCAGCGTGCTGGCCCGCCAGCACGGCCTGGCGCTCACCGTGGTCGATGCCGGCGTGGCACGTGACATCGCCCCGCGCGAAGGCTTGCAGATTCGCAAGATTGGCGCCGGCACGGCCGATGCGTCGCAAGGCCCCGCCATGACCGTGGCGCAATGCGAAGCGGCATTGGCAGCAGGTGCCGATCTGGTCAGGCACTTGCCCGGCAACACGCTGCTGCTCGGCGAGATGGGCATCGGCAACACCTCCAGCGCGGCCCTGCTGATGAGCCGCCTCACTGGCACGCCGCTGGCCCAGTGCGTGGGCCGTGGCACCGGCCTGGACGACGCGGGCCTCAAGCGCAAGCTGGCCGTGCTGAACCAGGCGCTCAAGGTCAATGCCAAGGCGTCCCAGCCCCTGCGGGCACTGGCCGCGCTGGGCGGGTTCGAGATCGCCATGATGTGCGGTGCCGTGCTCGAAGCCGCCGCGCAGAACCGCGTGATCGTGGTCGACGGCTTCATCGCCACCAGCGCGGTGCTCGTGGCCCAGGCCCTGCGGCCCTTGGTGCTGCAACGCTGCGTGTTCGCGCACCAGTCCGACGAAGCCGGCCACGCGCGCCTGCTGGCCTGGCTGGGCGCGCAGCCCCTGCTGCACCTGGGCCTGCGCCTGGGTGAGGGCTCGGGCGCCGCGCTGGCCTGGCCCCTGCTCGCATCGGCGTGCCGTATCCTGCGCGACATGGCCAGCTTCGCCGACGCCAAGGTGAGCGAGCGGCAGGCCTGAGCCATCCGTCCGCAGCCAACCGCCCATGCTCAGATCCATCGTCTCGCGCCTGATCCTTGAACTGCGCCTGTTCTTCACGGCGCTGCAGTTCTTCACGCGCGTGCCGGTGCCGGCCTGGGTGGGCTACCAGCCCGAATGGCTGCAGGCCTGTGCGCGGCACTTTCCGCTGGTCGGCGCGGTCGTGGGTGTGGCCGGTGCACTGGTGCTGGCCATCGCCAGCCTGTGGTGGCCGCCGCTGGTGGCCGTGCTGCTGAGCATGGCCTTCACCGTGTGGATGACCGGTGGCTTCCATGAAGATGGCTGGGCAGATACCTGCGATGGCCTGGGCGGCACGGTGGACCGCGAACGCGCCCTGACGATCATGAAGGATTCGCGCCTGGGCAGCTACGGCGCCTTGGGCCTGGCCCTGATGCTGGGCCTCAAGGCCGCGGTGCTGACCAGCCTGCTGGCCCCCGTGCTGGGCGAGCTCAACGATGCCGAAAGCAGCCACGTGCACCAGGTGCTGCTGGGATGGACGCTGATGGCGCTGCTCTGGAGCCACACCACCTCGCGTCTGGCGCCGGTGCTGGTGATCCGCGCCTTGCCTTACGCGGGCGATGTGGCGCATGCCAAGGCCAAACCCCTGGCCACGCAGGTCTCCTGGGGTGGTGTTCTGGGCGCGGTGCTCGGCTGGGCGGTGGTCAGCGTGGCCCTGGTGGCCTGGGTGGACCACATCGGCTGGCCCGTGCCCACCTTGTTGCACGCCATGGGCTGGGCCAGCCTGGCCGTGGCCCTGGGCACAGGGTGGGTGGCGCGCTGGCTCCGCCGACGCTTGGGCGGCTACACCGGCGACACCTTGGGCGCTGCCCAGCAGATCACCGAGGTGCTGAGCCTGCTGGCCTGGCTGGCGGTGGTGCACCCTGTCACGTGGGTGCGGTGGTGAGCGACGTCGGTTGGTGGGCCTGGCGCCATCCCAGAGCCCAAGGCGCCGAAGGCCGCTGCATCGGCCACACGGATCTGCGGCTGGACCCGCGCAAAGCCCGCCGCTTGGCGCGGCGCATCCGCCGCGAGGCCTCTCGCAACGGCTCGCCAAAGCTCGTCTGCACCTCGGATCTGCGACGCTGCCGCGATGTCGGCAAAGTGCTGCGCCGCTGGGGCTGGCGTCACGTGGTGATGCCTGAGTTGCGTGAGGCCGATTTCGGCGCTTGGGATGGCCGCGACTGGGCCGACATCGGACAGGCTCCGGTGGAGGCTTGGTGTGCCGATTTCGCCGACCACGCACCTGGCGATGGCGAGAGCCTACGCCAAGTGCTGATGCGGGCTGCGGCGTGGACACCGCCCGCGCAGGCTGGTGTCATCGTGGCCCACGGTGGCTGGATGCTGGCGCGCCGCTGGGTTGCTCAGCATGGCGAGGGGCATTGCCCTGCCACGCCTTCGCAATGGCCCGCCGCGCCACGCCATGGAGCGTGCTGGCGCGTGTGATCGACAGGTCCACCGACGTGGCCTGTGCTCTCTGTGTGTCAGCAGGGCGAAGTCGGTTTCGCGGCCTTGCTTACCACCGCGGCGACCATCAATCCCGCCACTCCCGCTGCCTCACGCCTGCCAGCCGCAGGTAGGTCTTCGCCACCCAGTTCAGCACCCCGCGCATCCATCGGGTCGAACGCGATTGCCGCAGATCACCCAGCGCCGGCACTTCCACGCTGTCGGCGAAGTCCCGCGCCAGCGAGGCCGCCAGCGTCTTGGCGAAGCCCCGGTCGCGCACGATCAGGTTGCCCTCCAGGTTCACCAGCATCGACAGCGGGTCCAGGTTGGATGAGCCCACCGTGGCCCATTCGTCGTCCACGCACAGCACCTTGGCATGCAGCCAGGCCGCCTGGTATTCGAAGATGCGCACGCCGTGCGCCTGCAGTTCGTCGTACAGCGCACGCGCGGCGATGGCCGCGATGCGGTAGTCCACCTTGCCCTGCAGCAGCAGCCGCACGCGCACGCCGCGGTCGGCCGCGTGCTTGAGCGCCCGCCGCAGCGCACGGCCGGGGTAGAAGTAGGGTGTCACGATGTCCACATGCGAGCGCGCCTGCTGCACCGCCTGCAGCGAGGCCCGCTCGATGGTGCGGCGCTGGCGCAGGTTGTCGCGCAGCACGAAGGCACAGCGCATCGGCAGGCGGATGCCCGCGCTCGCGCTGATCTGTCCTTGCTCTACCGGTGGCAGGCGCAGCCGGGCCTGCTGCCACACGCGGCGCAGGCGCTTCATGCGACCAGGCACCTTCACCCAGTCGATCAGGTCGTCGCGCCAGTCGCGGCCCAGCGTGGCGCGTGTCCACATCGCGCGGATCGTGTGCTGCACCGGCGTGGCGGCGGGGCCTTGCACCTGCACGGCGTAGTCCAGGCGCGGCGGGCCGGAGGTCCAGCCCTGGGCCAGGTCGTTGTGGTCGTCGATCAGGTTGATGCCGCCCACGAAGCCCAGATCCTCGTCGGCCACGCACAGCTTGAGGTGCATGCGCCGCCAGTTACGGCTGTTCAGCGCCGACAGCAGGCCGCTCACCGGGCGGTAGATGGCCAGCTGGACACCATGGTCGCGCAGCCGCTGCCAGAAGGCCTGCGGCACCTCGCGCGAGCCCACGCCGTCCATCACCACCTGCACGGCCACGCCACGTTGCGCCGCGCGGATCAGCGCCTCGAACACCAGGTCGGATTGGCCACCAGGGCCGGTCAGGTAGTTGGCCAGCCAGACGCTGTCCTGGGCCTCGTCGATGGCCTTCACCATGGCCGGGAACAGGTCCCGGCCGCCCTTGAGCAGCGTGACCCGGTTGCCGCCGGTGAACACCGGCTTGCGCTGCGCGTACCAGGTCAGCGAGAGGGACTGCGTGGCATCGTCACCGAAGCTCAGATGCCGTGGGGGACCTTGCATCACGCCAGCTCGAACTCCGCCACCAGCGGCAGGTGGTCAGACAACCGCGCCCACGCGCCACCGCGCGGCACCAGGATCGACTGGCACTGCAAGCCACGCGTGTAGACGCGGTCCAGCGCCAGCACCGGCACGCGCGAGGGGTAGGTGGGCACACGCTCGGCGGTCAGCGTGCGCGCACGCGTCAGGCCGGCATCGACCAGGATGTGGTCCAGCGCCTCGTTCCAGTCGTTGAAATCACCCGCGATCACCACGGGCGCGTCGGGCGGCAGTTGCTCGGCCACCAGCTTGGCCACGCGCGCTGCCTGGCGCACGCGGCTGGAATGGATCAGGCCCAGGTGCACCACCACCACGTGCACCTCGATGCCGTTCCACTGCACCGGCACGTGCAGCAGGCCGCGTTGCTCGAAGCGGTGGTCGGACACATCGTGGTGGCCGATGTTGCCCAGCGGCCAGCGCGAGAGCAGGGCGTTGCCGTGCTCGCCATGCTTGGTGACGGCGTTGGTGCGGTAGGCCACGTCGTAGCCCTCGGGCGCCAGGTAGTCGGCCTGGGCCTTGTCGGGCCAGCAGCCGTGCCCGAACTGCGTGACGGAGAACTTGCGCGCCTCCTGGTGGTTGAAGCTGCGCACCTCCTGCAGGCAGACGATGTCGGCGTCCAGCGCCTCGACGGCCAGGCCCAGGTTGTGGATCTCCAGGCGCTTCGTAGGGCCCATGCCCCGCACGCCCTTGTGGATGTTGTACGTGGCCACCCGCAACCCCTTGGCGGACAGGGTGGAGGGCGGCAGCAGGGTCGAGTGGAACGGATTCAGCACGTCGGTGTCTCGGTGGTCATGCTGACGTTACCTTAGCGCGTTTGCGATGACCCCTGTCAGGCGTCAACCCTGGGAAGCCCGCCCAATCTCGTCAATTGCAGGATGGCCTCGGCGTTGGACGGCGAGAAGCAGCGGTCGGCGGCAGCCTGCAAAGGCAACCATTCGTGAGCAATGTGTTCGCGCGGCGCGAGGGTGATTGGCGTGCCGGCGGGCACGCACAGCCCGAAGACGCGCTCGGTGTTGTGCGTGACGCCCGGCGCGTAGCGGTGGCGCCACACGGGGTAGATCTCGTAGACGTTCTCGATGGCCCAGTCGACCAGGGCGTCATCCGGGATGCCCGGGCTGCCCACCAGGATGCCGGTTTCCTCGTGCACCTCGCGGATGGCGGTGGTGCGCCAGGCCTCGTCCTCGGTGTCCTTCGAGCCCGTGACGCTTTGCCAGAAGCCGGGCTGCTTGGCGCGTTCGATCAGCAGCACGTCCAGCGCGGGCGTGTGGATCACGACCAGCACGGACTGCGGGATCTTGTGGGCTGAAGCAGTGGGCTCTGTCTGGTGCGTCGTCATCGTCTCAAGAGTGTCGCATGGGCAAAAACGCGTGCCTACAAACAAAAACCGCCCCGAAGGGCGGTTTCCATAGGCGTGGCCCTGAAGCGGGCCAGCGCAGCGATCAGGCCGACGCCGTACCCGCCGCCGCCTGCGCATTGCGCAAGCGGATGTGCAGTTCGCGCAACTGCTTCTCGTCCACGTTCGACGGCGCGCCCGTCAGCAGGCACTGGGCGCGCTGCGTCTTCGGGAAGGCGATCACGTCGCGGATCGACTCGGCCTTGGTCATCAGCGTCACCAGGCGGTCCAGGCCGAAGGCCAGGCCACCGTGCGGCGGCGCGCCGTACTGCAGCGCGTCCAGCAGGAAGCCGAACTTCACCTTGGCGTCTTCGGCGCTGATGTTCAGCGCGGTGAACACCTTGCTCTGCACTTCGGCGCGGTGGATACGGATCGAGCCGCCACCCAGCTCCCAGCCGTTGAGCACCATGTCGTAGGCCTTGGCAATGCACTTGCCCGGGTCCGTGTCCATGTAGTCCTCGTGGCCGTCCTTCGGGGCGGTGAACGGGTGGTGCACGGCGTTCCAGCGGTCGGCTTCGTCGTCGTACTCGAACATCGGGAAATCGACCACCCACAGCGGGGCCCAGCGGTCTTCGAACAGGCCGCTCTTCTTGCCGAAATCGCTGTGGCCGACCTTCAGGCGCAGCGCGCCGATGGCGTCGTTGACAATCTTTTCCTTGTCGGCACCGAAGAAGATCAGGTCGCCATCCTTGGCGCCCGTGCGCTTGAGGATCTCGGCGATGGCCGCGTCGTGCAGGTTCTTGACGATGGGCGACTGCAGGCCGTCGCGGCCCTTGGCCACTTCGTTGACCTTGATCCAGGCCAGGCCCTTGGCGCCGTAGATCTTGACGAACTCGGTGTAGGCGTCGATCTCGCCGCGCGACATCGCACCGCCGCCCGGCACGTTCAGGGCCACCACGCGGCCGCCCTTGGTCGTGGCGGGGGTGGAGAACACCTTGAAGTCGACGTCGGCCATCACCTCGGTCAGCTCGGTGAACTGCAGCTTGACGCGCAGGTCGGGCTTGTCCGAGCCGTACAGGAACATGGCGTCGGCGTAGGTCATGACCGGGTACTCGCCCAGGTCCACGTCCAGCGCCTTCATGAACACGTGGCGGATCATGCCCTCGAACATGTCGCGGATTTCCTGTTCGCCCAGGAAGCTCGTTTCAATATCGATCTGGGTGAATTCGGGCTGGCGGTCAGCGCGCAGGTCTTCGTCGCGGAAGCACTTGGTGATCTGGTAGTAGCGGTCGAAGCCGGCCACCATCAGCAGCTGCTTGAACAGCTGGGGCGACTGTGGCAGCGCGAAGAAGTGGCCGTCGTGCACACGCGAGGGCACGAGGTAGTCGCGCGCGCCTTCGGGCGTGCTCTTGGTCAGCATCGGGGTCTCGATGTCGACGAAGCCGTGCTCGTCCAGGAACTTGCGCGCTTCCATGGCCACGCGGTAGCGCAGCATCAGGTTGCGCTGCATGTACGGGCGGCGCAGGTCCAGCACGCGGTGCGTCAGGCGCGTGGTTTCCGACAGGTTCTCGTCATCGAGCGGGAAGGGCGGCGTCACCGAGGCGTTGAGCACCTCCAGCGTGTGCGCCAGCACCTCGATCTTGCCGCTGGTCAGGACAGCGTTCTCGGTGCCTGCCGGGCGGGCACGCACCACGCCGGTGATCTTGACGCAGAACTCGTTGCGCACCTCTTCGGCGGTCTTGAAGGTGTCGGCGCGGTCGGGGTCGAACACCACCTGCACCAGGCCTTCGCGGTCACGCAGGTCGATGAAGATCACGCCGCCGTGGTCGCGGCGACGGTGGGCCCAGCCCATCAGCGTCACGGTCTGGCCCATCAGCGCTTCGCTGACCAGACCACAGTAAGTGGTGCGCATCGTTGTTCTCTCCAGAGGGAGGGGAATGTAAGAAGAGGAAATCAGGCGGCCGGGCGCGGCGACTGAACGCGCCGCCCGGCTCGGAACCCTCGATTGTCCTTCAGGAATGGGTCTTTGGCGCGGAGGGCGGCGACACCACCCCCATCGAGATCACATATTTCAGCGCCTCGTCCACCGACATGGCCAGCTCCACCACCTCGGCGCGGGGCACGATCAGCATGAAGCCCGAGGTCGGGTTGGGCGTGGTGGGCACGTAGACGGTGAGCATGTCGCCGGGCAGGTGCTCGGCCACCTCGCCGCCGGGCTTGCCGGTGACGAAGGCGATCGTCCACGCGCCCTGGCGCGGGTACTGCACCAGCACCGCATGGCGAAATGCCTGCCCGCTGGACGAGAACAGCGTGTCCGAGACCTGCTTGACCGAGTTGTAGATGCTCTTGACGATCGGGATGTTCGAGAACAGCCGGTTCGACTGCGTCACGATCCACTGGCCGGCGATGTTGGTCACGGCCAGGCCCGTCAGCAGCAGGGCCAGCACCATCACGATCACGCTCAGGCCCTGGATCTCGCGCAACTGCGTGAGCGCGGGCTTGAGGCTGGCGGGCAGCACGGTCTGCGCCGCCACCACCAGCCAAGCGAAGATGCCGTCGAGCAGGCCGACCACGCTGGTCAGCACCCACACGGTGACGGCCAGGGGCAACCACACCAGCAGGCCGGTGAGGATGTACTTCCGGAACGCGGCCGACATCAATGACAGGCGCAGGAGCCTGCGCAACCGGCGGCGCCAGACGATCCACCCGAATCCGAAGAAGACGACGAAGAGGCAGAAGAGGCCGACGAGCTGTCGCTGCCGCCGGACGAGGCCGGGGCCGCATCACCCGAGGTGCTGGCGGCCGCCGTGGCACCACCGGTGGCCGCGGCACCGCCTCCGGATCCACCCCGGAAATCGGTCACGTACCAGCCCGAGCCCTTGAGCTGAAAGCCCGCGGCGGTCACTTGTTTCTTGAAACTCTCGGCCCCACAGCTGGGGCAGGTGGTGAGCACGGGGTCGGACATCTTCTGCAAGACATCCTTGGCATGACCGCAGGCTTCACAGCGGTAGGCGTAGATCGGCATGGGTACCCTCGGGTTTTCCCGTTACTTCGGCAAAGGTGCCATTCTAATTGGGGGCGCCGTGCCCGGCGATCAAGAGCTGAACGACCGGGCACCCCCTCAGGCAGGGGAAAGCGTGCGGCGCGTCACGCCGCGGAAAATCGGCCTGGCTTTTGCCGGCGCTCAGGCATTGGCCGGCCCCGCACCCGCACGCATCGTGTCGTGGTGCTTGTGGTGATGGTCACCGATCAGTTGCGGCCCCAGCGAGCCCAGCAGCATCCCGCCCAGGGCCGTCAGCAACCCGGCCAACTGGCCCGGGAAGGCCTCGCCCCAGGGCGCGTAAAACGTGAAGGCCGCCAGCGTGCCGATGCCCAGCACGATCGACAGCACCGCGCCCTGCGTGGTCGCGCGCTTCCAGTACAGGCCCGCCACCAGCGGCACGAAGGCGCCGACCAGCGGCACCTGGTAGGCCGCTGACACCAGGTCGTAGATGGGCGTGCCCTGCATCTCGATGGAGTACAGCAGCACCAGCGCCGTGAACACGAAGATCGTGATGCGCAGGGCCAGCAGCACCTGGCGGTCGTTCATACCCGGCTTGATGTTGCGCAGGATGTTCTCGACGAAGCTGGTGGACGGCGCCAGCAGCGTGGCCGACGAGGTCGACTTGATCGCAGACACCAGCGCACCGAAGAAGAAGATCTGCGCGATGAAGGGCATCTTGCTGAGGATCAGCGTGGGCAGCACCTTCTGCGGGTCGTTGGCCAGCAGTTCCTTCGTCTCGGCCGGCATGATCAGCAGCGACGAGGCCACGATGAACATCGGCACGAAGGCGAACAGCAGGTAGCTGAAACCGCCGATCATCGCGCCCTTGCGGGCCGTGTTGGCATCCTTGGCGGCCATCACGCGCTGGAACACGTCCTGCTGGGGTATCGAGCCGAACATCATCGTGATGGCGGCTGCGATGAAGGCGATCCAGCCGGCCGGCGTGTGCTCGGGCAGGATCTTGAACCAGTCCTGCTCGGTGGCCAGGGCCAGCACCTTGTCGGCGCCGCCGGCCTGGTGGCCCGCCAGCACCGCGATGAAGGACAGTCCCACCACCAGCACGATCATCTGGATGAAATCGGTCCAGGCCACGGCCAGCATGCCGCCGATCAGCACGTAGACCAGCACCAGCGTCGTGCCCAGCGTCATGCCCTGCGCCGGCGACAGCGCGCCGCCCGACAGGATGGTGAAGACCAGGCCCAGCGCCGTGATCTGCGCGGCCACCCAGCCCAGGTAGCTCAGGATGATCGCGATGGAGCAGAAGATCTCGACGCCCTTGCCGAAACGCTCGCGGTAGAAGTCGCCGATCGTCAGCAGGTTCATCTTGTACAGGCGTGCCGCGAAGAAGGCGCCCACCAGCACCAGGCACATCGAGGCGCCGAACGGATCCTCGATCACCGCGTGCAGGCCGCCCTGCACGAACTTGGCGGGGATGCCCATCACCGTCTCGGCACCGAACCAGGTCGCGAAGGTGGTGGTGATCACCATGGCCAGCGGCAGGCTGCGGCCGGCCACGGCGAAGTCGGTTGTGTCCTTGATGCGGGTGCCGGCGTACACGCCGATCCCCATGGTGAGAACCAGGTACAGAACCACGAAGGCGAGCAGGGTGGTGTTCATCTCAAGGACTTCCGGAACGGCAGCGATGACAGAAAGGGAAGGCGAACCGGCGCGCAGTGTAATGCGATTCGATACGGCGCCTTCGGGCGCCGGTTCAGAAAATGCCGAGCAGGTGCAGACGGCTCAGCACCTGGGCTGCGACCAGCCCGAGCACGAAGCCCAGGGCCGTCCACACCGCGCCACCGATCAGCCGGTTCGTCCTGCGCTGCTCACGCAAGATCGCGGCCAGGTCGCGTCGCAGGTCTTCGTTGCCTGTCTCCAGCCGGTGGTGGATCAGGCGGGGCAGTTCGGGCAGCAGTTTGGCGTAGCGCGGCGCTTCCTTCTTCAGGCGCTGCAGCAGGCCGCGCACGCCCACCTGCTCGTGCATCCAGCGCTCCAGGAAGGGCTTGGCCGTGGTCCACAGGTCCAGGTCGGGGTCGAGCTGGCGGCCCAGGCCTTCCACGTTCAGCAGCGTCTTTTGCAGCAGCACCAGTTGGGGCTGGATCTCGACGTTGAAGCGCCGAGAGATCTGGAACAGGCGCATCAGCACCTGGCCCAGCGAGATTTCCTTGATCGGCCGGTCGAAATACGGCTCGCACACCGTGCGCACGGCGCCTTCAAGTTCATCGACGCGGGTATCGGGCGGCACCCAGCCACTTTCGATGTGCAGTTCGGCCACGCGTTTGTAGTCGCGCTGCAGGAAGGCCATGAAGTTCTGCGCCAGGTAATCCTTGTCGACCTCGGTCAGCGTGCCGATGATGCCGAAATCCAGCGCGATGTAGCGCCCGAAGGTTTCGGGCGCCAGGCTCACCTGGATGTTGCCCGGGTGCATGTCGGCGTGGAAGAAGCCGTCGCGGAACACCTGGGTGAAGAAGATGGTCACGCCGTCGCGCGCCAGCTTCTTGATGTCGACACCGGCCTCGCGCAGGCGCTGCATGTGGCTGATGGGCACGCCCTTCATGCGCTCCATCACCATCACGGTGGTGGTGCAGTAGTCCCAGTACATCTCGGGCACCAGCACCAGGTCCAGGTTCTGCATGTTGCGGCGCAACTGGGCGGCGTTGGCGGCTTCGCGGACCAGGTCCAGTTCGTCGTGCAGGTACTTGTCGAACTCGGCGACCACCTCGCGGGGCTTGAGGCGGCGGCCATCGGCCGACAGGCGCTCCACCCAACTGGCCAGCTTGCGCATCAGGGCCAGGTCATCGTCGATCACGGACAGCATGCCCGGGCGCAACACCTTCACGGCCACCTCGCGGCCATCGTGCAATACCGCGAAGTGCACCTGGGCGATCGAGGCGCTCGCTACCGGAATGGGGTCGAAATGCTTGAACACGTCGGCCAACGGGCGGCGGAAGGCCTTCTCGACCAGGCGGATCGAGACCTCGCTGGGAAAGGGAGGGACGCGATCCTGCAGTCGCGCCAGTTCGTCGGCCACGTCTGGAGGCAGCAGGTCGCGCCGCGTGGACAGCATCTGCCCGAACTTGACGAAGATGGGACCCAGGCGCTCCAGCGCGATGCGCAGGCGCTCGCCCCGGGGGGCGTCCAGATTGCGGCCAATCGACAACACCCGGCCCAGCAAGGTCAACACCGGATGGCGCAGGCTTCCCAGCAGCAGGGTGTCCAGCCCGTAACGCAGGCCAATCAGCCCGATGAAGAGCGGGCGCAACGACGTACGCAGCTTGCGGCGCATGGCGGCGCGGTCAGCGTCCGGGGCCGCGGAAGGTGTCGGAGGGGTTGCCCGGGCGCCAGCGGCTCAGGGCCTGCTTCACGCCTTCCGCCACGGTCTTGAGCATCTGGGTGGGGGGCACGCCCAGCCAGCGGGCCAGGTCGTCCTCGATGTCCCAGCGCAGGTTCTTCAGCAGCCAGGACACGGCCTCGGCCAGCGCCGCATCACCTTCGATGGTCACCGGCGGGCGTTCGCGCTTGAGCGCCAGGCGGACGGCCTGCAGCGGGTCGGGCAGGTCCACGGTGACGCTGAGGCCACCTGCCGGGGGCACCGGCGTGTCCGCGGCAATGGTGGGTTCGGTCCACTCCAGCAACCCGGCCGGGGTGATCTGCAGGCCCACATGGCGCGGGAATGGCTCGGCCAGGCGGGCGGCCCAGGCGGCATTGGCCGGCAGGCGGAAATGCAGGTCGATGCGGCGGCCGGCGTGCGGCTTGAGCTTCTGCACGGCCGCGGGCTCGCTGTGGATCACGTGGTTGGCCAGCAGCACCAGGCGGGCCGTGGCGGCATTGCTCAGGGTTTGAAGCAGGGGAGGGACCATGAAGCCATTGTAGGGGTCACCATACCCCTCGCTTGAGGGCTCGCTTTAACCATTTTGACGGCTGGCCCGGGATATGCTGCGACGCAACAGCTTAATTTGTAGCAGGGTGAATCATGCCCCTTCTGTCAAATTTTTTGATCCACAATCGCCCATTCAGCGCTTCCGGACAGCAGCGCCCCCGAGGCAGCCAGCGGTTCACATGTTCAACAACCGAAACTACAACCGGACCTTTTTCAACGCGCCTCAATCGGTCACATCCTTCGTCGCGGCCTTCCTGGAGCCCGTGATCACGGTGGTGACCTTTTTGATGGTCATGGCCTGGCACGACGAACCGGTGTTCCGCGCCTCCATGGCCCTGTGCCTGCTGGTCTTCGCGCTCACCTTCCCGGGACGGGACCGTTTCCGTGACAACAAGCTGGAAGCCGCCGTGGACATCACCACTTCCTGGGTGTCCATGCTGGCCATCCTGTGGTTGTGCGGCTACGCCACCAACAGCCTGCATTTCTTCGACAACGAGGTGATGCTGACATGGGGCGTCCTGACGCCCCTGCTCCAGTGGCTGGCGGTGCTGATCGGCAAGTGGGTGCTGTCTCACCGTGCAGCCCAGACCTTCGCCCGCCGCCGGGCGATCGTGGTGGGCGCGGGCCCGCTGGGCGGCAAAGTGGCGCGCGCGCTGCAAGGCAACAGCGAGATGGGCACGGAGTTCGTGGGCTACTTCGACGACCGCACCGACAGCCGCGTCCTGCCTGAAGCCGTCAGCATGCGGCTGGGCGGGCTGCGCGATGTCGCGAACTACGTCTACGCGCACGGCATCCACGAGGTCTACATCACGCTGCCGCTCGGCTCCCAGCCCCGCATCGTGCAGCTGCTGGAGGCGGTCCAGGGCACCACGGCGTCGCTCTACTTCGTGCCCGACGTGTTCGGCATCAGCATCATCCAGGGGCGCCTGCAGGACATGAACGGTGTTCCGGTCGTGGGCATCTGCGAGACGCCCTTCACCGGCACGAACGCCCTCGTCAAGCGCATCTCCGACATCGTGCTGGCCAGCATCATCCTGGTGCTGATCTCGCCGATCCTGCTGGCGCTGGCCATCGGCGTCAAGCTCAGCTCGCCTGGCCCGATCATCTTCAAGCAGCGCCGCAACGGCCTGGACGGTGAAGAGATCATGGTCTACAAGTTCCGCTCCATGCGGGTCATGGACAACGGCGCCGTGGTCAAGCAGGCCACCAAGGGCGATCCGCGCATCACGCCCTTCGGCGCCTTCATCCGCAAGACCTCGCTGGACGAGTTGCCCCAGTTCATCAACGTGCTGCAGGGGCGCATGAGCATCGTCGGCCCCCGTCCGCACGCCGTGGCGCACAACGAGGAATACCGGCGCCTGATCAAGGCCTACATGGTTCGTCACAAGGTCAAACCTGGCATCACCGGCTGGGCCCAGGTGAACGGCTGCCGTGGGGAAACCGAGACCATCGACAAGATGCAGGCTCGTGTCGAATACGACCTGGAGTACCTGCGCAATTGGTCCCTCGCGCTGGACCTGCAGATCATCATCCGCACGATGCGGTTGGTGGTGTTCGATCGAAATGCTTACTGAAGACCGAGGTGTGGTGGCATGACTGTATGTAGCAACAAGGACAGGATCGTGTGGGGGGTGGTGGCTGCGGCTGCTGCGGTGGTGTGCCTGCCTGCCCATGCGGACACCCCGCTAAGCCTAACGGCCAGCGAGGATCTAAAGTACGACAGTAATATCCTGAAGGACAACGCCCGTAAATACCGCGATGTGGTTTCCTCGACGGGGCTGAAAGTCGGATTTAATAAAGAATATGGTCGTCAAACGTACTCTGCTTCCGCGACTGCGGTGGCTAACAAATACAAAAATACAAAGGATTACGATAATGATGGCTACAGCGTCCAGTTAGGAATGACTTCCAGTTTGATGTCGAATTGGTATGGCAGCATCAATCTGA